>NZ_JADYVW010000050.1:0-824 GCF_020194135.1 Bradyrhizobium sp. BRP23
TCGACCGGCAAGAGCGTCAACTCGGCCCTGGACAATCCCACCAACTTCTTCACGGCCCAGTCGCTCGACAACCGCGCCAGCGACATCAACAACCTGCTCGACGGCATCGCCAACGGCGTGCAGGTGCTGCAGGCTGCCAACACCGGCATCACCTCGCTGCAGAAGCTGATCGACTCTGCGAAGTCGATCGCCAACCAGGCGCTGCAGACCACGGTCGGCTATTCCACCAAGTCCAACGTCTCCGCCACCATCTCCGGTGCGACGGCGGCCGACCTGCGCGGCACGACCTCCTACGCCAGCGCGACGGCGAACAGCAACGTCGTGTATAGCGGTGCGGCCGGCGGCACCACCGCGGCGACCGGCACGACCACGCTCGGCGCCACCATCGGCGTCTTCGCCAGCACGGGCGCAACGGCCGGCGACGGCACCACGGCGCTGACCGGCACCATGACCCTGATCGCCACCAACGGCACGACCGCGACCGGCCTCGCCGGCAACGCCCAGCCTGCCGACGGCGACACGCTGACCGTGAACGGCAAGACCATCACCTTCCGCAGCGGCTCGGCTCCGGGTGCGACCGGCGTTCCGACCGGCTCGGGCGTCAGCGGCAATATCGTCACCGACGGCAATGGCAACAGCACCGTCTATCTCGGCACCAACGGCACGCCGGCAGCGACCGTCAACGACCTGTTGAGCGCGATCGATCTGGCAAGCGGCGTCAAGACGGTCTCGATCACCTCGGGTGCGGCGACGATCGCCACGAGCAACGGCCAGACCGCTTCGACCGTCGCTGCGGGCGCCGTCACGCTGAGGAGCTCGACAGG
>NZ_JADYVW010000051.1:0-777 GCF_020194135.1 Bradyrhizobium sp. BRP23
TGCAGCAAGAGCGTTGTATGCGTCCTCCAATGCTTCCAGGAATAGCCGATAGCCCATCCCATCCACTACGAAATGATGCACCAGTACCAGCAGATAATAATCGCCGCTTTCCGAAGCACGGAAGGCCACGACGTGAACGAGAGGCGTGTGGCCGTCAAACCGAAACATGTGTTGACGTCTTGCCGAGACGCTCTCGATTGTCCTGCGCTGGTCTGGGCCGGTCATCCGGACGAGATCGATCTCCTCCACGATGCGCTCGGCCGGACAAGCGCCAATCCCCAGCCGTAGTCCATCTTGGGTTCGGGCAACGCGGAGCCTGAGGCCTTCGTGCCTCTCGATGACATGGGCGAGAGCGCGGTCCAGGATATTGATGTCCAGGATGCCGCTGCGCAAGAAGAACAGATCGCCGAGGTTAAAATGCTCGTCAAAGCCGACAAGAGAATTCCAAAACGATATTACGGGGGGCACAGGCAGTAAGCCGTCCGCGGAAGCCACGTTGTGGGGTGCCGCCTCCGCTTCCCCGGCCGCCAACTCCCTGATGGTCGGTGTTCGATAAAGCTGGTTGACGGTGAGCGCGCCAGCGTGACGCAACGTACGCTGAGAAGAGAATCGCCGCCGATATCAAAGAAACTGCTGTCGATTCCCACCCGCTCGGCGCCTAATAGATCCTCCCAGATCCGAGCAAGAACCCGCTCGTTCCTGGTGCGGGGCTCAGCAGATGGACTAGTTTCTATCTCGCGGTAAGGAACGGAGGAAAGGCGAGCACGGTCTATCTTT
>NZ_JADYVW010000052.1:0-756 GCF_020194135.1 Bradyrhizobium sp. BRP23
AAGGCCGCGCCGAAGAAGTCGATGGCCGACGAGATGGCGGGCGAGGGCGACCGCATCGCCAACCAGTCGATCCGCGTCAACGTGGATACGCTGGAGCACCTGATGACCATGGTCTCCGAGCTGGTCCTGACCCGCAACCAGCTCTTGGAGATCTCCCGCCGCAACGAGGACACCGAGTTCAAGGTGCCGCTGCAGCGCCTCTCCAACGTCACCGCCGAGCTGCAGGAAGGCGTCATGAAGACGCGCATGCAGCCGATCGGCAATGCCTGGCAGAAGCTGCCCCGCATCGTCCGCGACCTCTCATCCGAACTCGGCAAGCAGATCGAGCTCGAGATGCACGGCGCCGACACCGAGCTCGACCGCCAGGTGCTCGATCTGATCAAGGACCCGCTCACTCACATGGTGCGCAACTCCGCCGATCATGGCCTCGAGACCCCCGCCGAGCGCCTCGCCAGCGGCAAGGGCGAGCAGGGCACCATTCGCCTGTCCGCCTATCACGAGGGCGGCCACATCATCATCTGCATCGCCGACAACGGCCGCGGCCTCAACACCGAGAAGATCAAGGCCAAGGCGCTCTCGTCCGGTCTCGTCACCGAGGCCGAGCTCGAGAAGATGAGCGAAGCCCAGATCCACAAGTTCATCTTCGCGCCGGGCTTCTCCACTGCCGCTGCCATCACCTCGGTCTCGGGCCGCGGCGTCGGCATGGACGTGGTCCGCACCAATATCGACCAGATCGGCGGCACCATCGACATCAAG
>NZ_JADYVW010000053.1:0-717 GCF_020194135.1 Bradyrhizobium sp. BRP23
TTCAATGCTTTGATGCTCCGCCATGCACCAATCTTGAATTGATCGATGTATCTCATCTCACCTCCTCCGAGGCTGAGGAGCTCATCGCACAGTTTCGGCGAACGGAGCTGAAAGACAATTTCGATCTTGGACAGGACCACTTGTTTCGCGCGCGCATGGTCCGGCTTGGTCCTGACAATCATCTCATATTGATCACCGCTCATGAAATCATCGTCGATGCCTGGTCCATCTCTGTGCTGCTCAGAGATCTTCAGCAAAGGTACGTAGATGCCGTGGCGTTTTGCCCAGAGAACCGTGCGTCACTCTCGGGCTACGCGGCGTGGGAAAAACGACACGTTTCTCCAGAGGCGCTGGAGAGCCAACGTCACTATTGGCGTCGTCAGATTGGTGATGATCCGCCGGTGCTTTCGCTTGGAACGGGACGAGCGCGCCCGCAGACAAATTCATACCGCGGCGCCTCGCATCCAGTGCTGCTTGGCGGCGATCTTTCCAGTCGTGTAAGAGAATTTGCGCGCCGCAACAGCTGCACGATCGACAACGTCAAACTCTACGTGCTCGATGCACGATTGAAGAGAGTGCCTGTTGGAGCGTCCGGCGAACTGTGCATCGCGGGCCGCTGTCTGAGCGCTGGGTATTGGCAGGATCAAGATCGGACTGACCGCTGTTTCCTGCCGAATCCGTATGATGGCGGACAATACGATGTGCTTTATCGAAGTG
>NZ_JADYVW010000054.1:0-639 GCF_020194135.1 Bradyrhizobium sp. BRP23
GGACCAGCTCGGAGACCATGGTCATCAGGTGCTCCAGCGTATCCACGTTGACGCGGATCGACTGGTTGGCGATGCGGTCGCCCTCGCCCGCCATCTCGTCGGCCATCGACTTCTTCGGCGCGGCCTTTTCCTTGGCGGGCTTTGCGGCTTCAGCAGCCGGCTCGGCCTTAACCTCAGCCTTGGCCACGGGCGCGGGCACCGGCGCTTCGATCGCGGTCTCGCGGAAGGCGCGCTCGAGCTCGTCGAGCGAGACCTCGCCCGGACGCAGCGGACGCTCCAGGGTCTGATCGACCAGCGTGCCCATGGTCATCTCCTTGGCGGGGGCGGCTGCAGCGGCGGGCGCTTCCGGCACCAGCGGCGGCGCATCGGCAACGGGAGCAGCAGTGCCGGCTGTCGGCATCGGCTCCGCCGAGCCTGACATGGCCGCCATGCCCTGCTCGACCATTGCTTCCAGCTTGTCGATGAGATCGCGGTCGTTGCCTTCCGGCTCGGCCTCGGTCGCCTCCAAGCCAGCCAAAATCTCCTTGATGCGGTCGATCGAGGACAGGATCACCGTCACCGCCTCGGCAGTCACAGGCATGCCGTCACGGAATTTGCCCATCAGGGTCTCGCCGGCATGCGCCAGCGCTTCCAGCCGCG
>NZ_JADYVW010000055.1:0-603 GCF_020194135.1 Bradyrhizobium sp. BRP23
CATCTGCACGGCCAAGAGCGAGTGGCCGCCCAGTTCGAAGAAGTGGTCGTTGCGCCCGATGCGCTCGACACCAAGGAGCTCGGCCCAGATCTGCGCCAGCGCCGTCTCGACCGCACCTTGCGGCGACTGGTAGGCCGCCAGCGCATAGGCCTGATCGGCCGGCGCCGGCAGCGCGTTCCGATCGAGCTTGCCGTTCACCGTGAGCGGAAGCGCCGCCAGCCGCACGAACGCACTCGGCACCATGTAGTCCGGCAGCCGCGCACTTAAGTGCGCCCGCAAGGCGCCCGCAAGCGCGCCTCCATCGCCCTCGTCCGAGCCGGCCTCGGGCGCGCAGACCACATAGGCGATCAGATGTTTGTCGCCGGCGCCGTTCTGGCCCGCCACCACCACCGCCTCGCGCACCCAGGCGTGCTCGCAAAGCCGCGCGACGATCTCGCCCGGCTCGATGCGATAGCCGCGGATCTTCACCTGATCGTCGTTGCGGCCCAGGAACTCAAGATTGCCGTCCGGCAGATAACGTGCAAGGTCGCCGGTCCGGTACAGCCGATCGCCCTCGACAAAGGGACTGGCGATGAACCGCTCCGCGGTCAGCTCAGGGCGGTT
>NZ_JADYVW010000056.1:0-551 GCF_020194135.1 Bradyrhizobium sp. BRP23
TTGGCCTGCCGATCGGCACATAAGGCTCAGCCAGCGCAGGCGGAACGGAAACCAGATGATGCGTCACGCCGTCGGCGCACTCGGTCGGCCCGTAATGATTGAGAATGGAAACGCGGGGATACAAGGCAAGCCACGCACGCGCCAATCCGGGCGTTAAAGGTTCTCCGACCGTAGAAATAATCCGCAAGCCGTCCATGGCTCGCTCTGCCGCGGCAAGCGATTGCAGATATTCAACAAACACTGCCAGCATCGACGGAACGAGTTGAACGATCGTAGCGCCGCATCATTGAATTGCTTGAAGGAGCGATGATGGCGATCTCAATGTCGAATCATCGATGATTGATGTAGAGGCTCCGACGCAAAGCCCAGAAAGAAGCTGCCAAAGCGAGATGTCAAAGCAGTGCGATGCCGTTTGCGCGACGCGATCCGTCCGAGTGAGACTTAGGGCATCGATCTTTGCCGCCAAATGATTGTTTAGGCCGTCGCGCTCGATCATTGCGCCCTTAGGCTGGCCCGTCGAACCAGACGTAAACAGAATATAGGCAAGTCCA
>NZ_JADYVW010000057.1:0-550 GCF_020194135.1 Bradyrhizobium sp. BRP23
TGAAGATCGCTTTCCGCCAGTTCAGCTGGAGCCGACACATACGCGACCAGACGCCGCGATTCGGCTTGCGCCTCCGACCCAGCTATATCTCGCGCCGTAAGCTTTACACCTGCGCAGACAGAGGCGAGTGCGACGGCGCCATGCACCGAAGGATGAGCGGACAAACGAGCTTCGATTTCTCCCAGCTCGATTCTGTGCCCGCGACTTTTAACCTGACGATCCCGTCGACCGAGACATTCCAGAAGCCCGTCGGAACGAACGCGCCCAAGATCACCTGTCCGGTATAGGCGCCCGAACGACGGGTCGTTTGAGAACGGGTTCGGCCCAAACGCATTCTTGGTGCGGACATGGTCATTGACGTAACCGGCAGCGACACCGACGCCGCTAACACAGATTTCGCCGACTTCTCCTACACTGCAGAGCCGTGGTCCGTCCGCGACATAAACCTCAACGTTTTGAATTGGCCTGCCGATCGGCACATAAGGCTCAGCCAGCGCAGGCGGAACGGAAACCAGATGATGCGTCACGCCGTCGGCGCACTCGGTCGGCC
>NZ_JADYVW010000058.1:0-511 GCF_020194135.1 Bradyrhizobium sp. BRP23
GATGTGACGCAGTTTTGTCGACATCGGCTTGACCACGATTTCTTCGGTGTGGAACACGCCATCGACGACGATGCCAAAGGTCTGGCTGCCGACTTGCGTCACCACGATGAAGCCGTTCTCGGGATCGGAGGCCGCGCCGTCGTCGATCTTCAGGAGCTTCTTCAGATGGATCAGCGGCAGCAGCTTGTTGCGCAACCTGAGCACCGCGGTGTCCTTGATGCGCTCGATGCGGTGCTCGGAGTTGGCGCGGGCACGGACCAATTCCACCACCGAGAGCTGCGGGATCGCAAAGCGGTCGCCGGCGGCTTCGACGATCAGCGCCGAGACGATGGCGAGCGTCAGCGGGATCTTGATGGTGACGGAGCTTCCTTCGCCGGCCACGCTCTTGATGTCGATGGTGCCGCCGATCTGGTCGATATTGGTGCGGACCACGTCCATGCCGACGCCGCGGCCCGAGACCGAGGTGATGGCAGCGGCAGTGGAGAAGCCCGGCGCGAAGATGAACTTGTGG
>NZ_JADYVW010000059.1:0-511 GCF_020194135.1 Bradyrhizobium sp. BRP23
GATGTGACGCAGTTTTGTCGACATCGGCTTGACCACGATTTCTTCGGTGTGGAACACGCCATCGACGACGATGCCAAAGGTCTGGCTGCCGACTTGCGTCACCACGATGAAGCCGTTCTCGGGATCGCTGGCCGCGCCGTCGTCGATCTTCAGGAGCTTCTTCAGATGGATCAGCGGCAGCAGCTTGTTGCGCAGACGCAGCACCGCGGTGTCCTTGATGCGCTCGATGCGGTGCTCGGAGTTGGCGCGGGCGCGGACCAATTCCACCACCGAGAGCTGCGGGATCGCAAAGCGGTCGCCGGCGGCTTCGACGATCAGGGCCGAGACGATGGCGAGCGTCAGCGGGATCTTGATGGTGACGGAGCTTCCTTCGCCCGCGACCGACTTGATGTCGATGGTGCCGCCGATCTGGTCGATATTGGTGCGGACCACGTCCATGCCGACGCCGCGGCCCGAGACCGAGGTGATGGCAGCGGCAGTGGAGAAGCCCGGCGCGAAGATGAACTTGTGG
>NZ_JADYVW010000006.1:0-514726 GCF_020194135.1 Bradyrhizobium sp. BRP23
GCCCAGCCCCTATCCGTCGCCTTCACCGAGCCCGGCTCCGTCGCCGTCGGGACCGACGGGCGCGGATTCCAGCGGCAATTCGATCGGCGGCCTTGCCAATCAGCGCTTCAATCAGATGGTCACCAACCGGGTGCTCGGCACGGTGCTGCTCGGCGTCAACGAGCAGATCAATTGCGGCGACTGCATCAGCGCGTTCGGCTCGGCCGGCTCGTTCTCGGCCGGCATCCACGGCCGCAAGCAGCTGACCAACAATCTGTCGCTGCTCGCCGGCATTGCCTACACGCATTACAACGAGGGCGGCTACAAGATCACGAGCGCACCGATCGGCGCTTTCGCGCTGCGCTACGACTTCACCGACTGGGGCTCGTCGCGCCCGTTCTTCGACGTCGGCGCGATCCTGACGCCATGGGAGAAGGCGCGCTACACGCGCAGCTACGACACCATCCTCGGGCCGGTGACCGTGACGAGCTCGACCAACGCGTCCAACTACGCCGTTTACGGCCGCGCCGGCTGGATGAGCCGCCTCTCGCCGCGCGACGAGGTCGCGGCCTCGATCGAGGTCTGGCAGCTCTGGCAACGCGTCTCCGGCTATCGCGACAGCGCGGTGGCGTTCAATCCGTTCGACGCCAGCATCGCTGATGGCACCGACCGCACCAGCCTCGTCAAGATCGGCGGCC
Organism: Bradyrhizobium sp. BRP23; assembly: GCF_020194135.1. Classification (NCBI taxonomy): domain Bacteria; kingdom Pseudomonadati; phylum Pseudomonadota; class Alphaproteobacteria; order Hyphomicrobiales; family Nitrobacteraceae; genus Bradyrhizobium; species Bradyrhizobium sp. BRP23. The sequence continues at coordinate 678 of NZ_JADYVW010000006.1, forward strand.
AGTGGACGCATCTGTTCGGCAGCAACATCGAGACCAACATCAATGGCGGCTGGGTGCAGTCCTTCGCCAGCCACAGCGGCATCGTCGCCACAGTGACCGGCCAGGGCACGGTGGTGCCGACCATGGGTAACCAGGGCTGGTTCGAATATGGCGGCCGCCTCGGTTTCCGCGTGCAGAAGGGCTGGATCGTGGACCTCTTCGCCAACGGCACGCTGGGCCCGCAGCCGGTCGGCAACACGATCCACGGCGGCGTGGGGCTGCGGATCAATTATTAGCCGGCGAGAATCCCGCCTCACATTCCGCTGTCATGCCCCGGCTTGACCGGGGCATCCAGTACGCCGCGGCCATCGGTTTAATCACTGCCGTCTCGGAGTACTGGATCGCCCGGTCAAGCCGGGCGATGACAGTGAGTATGTGGCGAGAGCGACCTGCCCTCACGCCGCCGACTTGCCCTCGAACGCGCGCCGCAACACCTCGACATCCAGCTTGACCATCTTCATCATCGCGTGCATCGCGCGCGCGGCTGCGGCCTTGTCCGGGCTCGACAGGAACTCGAACATCACCTTTGGCACGATCTGCCAGGCCACGCCCCAGCGATCTCTCAGCCAGCCGCACTGCTCCGCCTTGCCGCCATGGGCGAGGAACGCGTTCCAGACACTGTCGACCTCTGCCTGGTCGTCGCAATGAATCATCAGCGAAATGGCGTGGGTGTATTCCATCTTCATGCCGCCATTGAGCGCGACCAGCTTCTGTCCGGCCACGGTGAACTCGACGACGAGCACGGAGCCTTCCTTGCCGGAGGGGCCGTCCGAAACGTTGCGCTGAACGTGTGTGATCGCCGAATTCGGGACCAGCGAGACGTAGAATTTTGCAGCGTCCTCGGCATCGCCGTTGAACCACATGCAGGGCACGAGCTTGGACATGGTGAATGCTCCTCTTGAGGTCTGCTGTTTCGGCTCAGGCGTTCGCCAGGTCGGGCTGCAGAGGGGCGGCTGAAAGGTCCATCCAGTTCACGCCCCACATGTGGCCGTCCGGATCCTCGAAGCTGCGGCCGTACATGAAGCCGTATTCGTCCTTCGGGCTGGGATCGGCAACGCCTCCTGCAGCCTCCGCCCTGCCAACGATGTCATCGACCTCGCTGCGGCTGTCCGCGGACAGGCAGAACAACGCTTGGTTCGAGGTCCTGGCGTCCGCGATCGGCTTCGGCGTGAACTGGCGGAATTTGTCGTGGGTCAGCAGCATGGCGAAGATGGTCTCGGAAAAGACCATGCAGCTCGCGGTCTCGTCGCTGAATTGCGGGTTCTTGACCGCGCCGACCGCCTCATAGAAGGCAGTCGCGCGCTTGAGGTCGGTCACCGGCAGGTTGACGAAGATCATCTTGGGCATCGGAAGCTCCTTGGCGGGGTTCTGGCCAAGGACGGATGGCCAGGCCGCCATCCGACATCACTTCCGACAAATTTTTCGGACCCCGACTGCGGAGCCTTACTTCTTCTCGTTGGGATCCCGGTGCACCGGGTCGATCCACAGCACGGTCTCGGGCTTCTCGACCGGTTCGATGTCGAGGTTGATGGCCACCGCCTCGCCGTCGCTGCGCACCAGCACGCATTCCAGCACCTCGTCGGGGCTGGCGTTGATCTCCTGGTGCGGCACGTAGGGCGGGACGAAAATGAAGTCGCCGGGGCCGGCTTCCGCGGTGAATTGCAGGCTCTCGCCCCAGCGCATGCGCGCCTTGCCCTTCACGACATAGATGACGCTTTCGAGATGGCCGTGGTGATGCGCGCCGGTCTTGGCATCCGGCTTGATGCTGACGGTGCCCGCCCACAATTTCTGGGCGCCGACGCGAGCGAAATTGATCGCGGCCGCACGGTCCATGCCCGCTGTCGACGGCACGTTGGTATCGAGCTGATTGCCGGGAATGACCCGCACGCCGTCATGTTTCCAGCGGTCATCATGATGATGACCATGGTCATGGTGGGAATGCGAATGGTCAGGGCCGGTCATGGGACTTGCTTTCTGTTGGTTCCGTGCGCGGCAAACTAACCCAAAGCCGCAGCCGCAAGCCATACCAAAATCGGAACCCTCATAGCCGCCCAGCGTTGTCATTCCAAGCAAATCGAAAGGAGATTTCCATGGGCAGCACGACCGACAAGATCAAGGGCACCGCCAACGAGGCGATCGGCAAGGCCAAGCAGGGCGTCGGTGAAGCCACCGGATCCGATCGGATGAAAGGCGAAGGCGTGGTGCAGGAAGTGAAGGGCAAGGGCCAGCAGGCCATGGGCGATGCCAAGGACGCCGCGAAGGATGCGATGGATCGCGCCGCCGCTGCGGCTCGCCGCGCGGCGGAGTGACGCGCGTAAGATTGAAAGTGAAAAGACCGGCCCTAAGGCCGGTCTTTTGCTTGTATCGATTTCATCCGTCATGGCCGGGCTTGACCCGGCCATCCACGTCTTGACCGCGCGGCACGAAGATCGTGGATGCCCGGGACGAGCCCGGGCGTGACGACGTCAGTTATTTCACCGCGAGCAATTCCACGTCGAACATCAGCGTCGCATTCGGCGGTATCACGCCGCCGGCACCGCGGGCGCCGTAGCCGAGCTGCGGCGGGATGATCAGCGTGCGCTTGCCGCCGACCTTCATCGAGGCAACGCCCTCGTCCCAGCCGGCGATGACGCGGCCCTTGCCGATCGGAAACTCGAACGGCTCCTTGCGATCGACGGAGCTGTCGAATTTCTTGCCCTTCTGGCCGTTCTCATAGAGCCAGCCGGTGTAGTGCATCACGCAGATCTGGCCGGGCTGCGGCGAGGCGCCGGTGCCGACGGTGGAGTCGATGATCTGCAAGCCTGAAGCTGTGGTCATGGTCTTTCCTGCGGTCTGGGCCGAGGCCGTTGTGGAAACGAAATGCGACACGTTGGCGATCACGGTGATCGCGAGTGCCGACATCAGGGCGAGGAGCGCGCGCTGGAAACGCTGCATAAAACACCTTCCGTTTGAGGCGGGAGGTGTCTAACCCAAGGCGGTCGCCGTTTCCACCCCCTTTAGAGCTCGATATCTTCGAGCCGGACCGGCAGCTTGCGGATACGCTGTCCCGTGGCATGGTAGACCGCATTGCAGATCGCAGCATTGGTGCCGACATTGCCAAGCTCGCCGAGGCCCTTTGCGCCCAACGGGTTGATGTGATCGTCCTGCTCGGACAGCATGATCACCTCGACGCCGGGCACATCGGCATTCACGGGCACGAGGTAATCGGCAAGATTGTCGTTGACGTAGCGCGCATTGCGCTCGTCGATCTCGGTGGCCTCGAGCAGCGCCGAGGACATGCCCCAGATCAGGCCACCCATGAGCTGGCTGCGCGCGGTGCGCGGATTCATGATACGGCCGCCGGCGAAGGCGCCGACGAGGCGCGGACAGCGGATCTCGTGCGTGAAGCGATTGATGCGGACCTCGACGAACTCGGCGCCGAAGGCATAGGCGATCTGGTCCTTCATTTGATGGCCGCCGATCAACCGGACCTGCCCGCTGTGCATGGCGCGGAAGGAATCCAGCGGCGCGCCCTCCGGCTTCCACTCGCCATATTCTTCGACCACGCCGACGCCGAGCGCATCGAATCCCTTCTCGATGTCGAGCGAGCGATCGCCCTTGGCCGCCTGGGTCGAAGGTGCCGGGCTGATGCCGACGGTCTCCTTGGCCTTGTCGGCAAGGCTGTCGCTCGGCATCAGCGCCTTGAACAGGCGCTGCCGAATCTGGTCGCACACCATCATCACGGCCGAGCAGGTGCTGGCGGTGGAATTGGAGCCGCCGGCAACCGGCGCGGGCGGCAGATCGCTGTCGCCCATGAAGACCGCAACCTTCTCCAGTGGGACGCCGAGCCGCTCGGCGGCAGTCTGGGCGATGACGGTGTAGGCGCCGGTCCCGATCTCATGGCCGGCGATCTCGACCCGCGTGCGGCCATCCCGCTGCAGGCGCACGCGCGCGGCGGACGGTCCTACCAGCGTCGGATAGCAGGTGGCGGCGCAGCCGTAGCCAATCAACCAGTCGCCGTCGGACATCGATTTCGGCTGTGGCGAGCGCTGCGACCAGCCGAACGCCTTCGCCGCTTCGTCGAAGCACGCCATGAGCGATCGCGACGTGTAGGGCTTGCCATCAATCGGATCCCTGGTGGCGTCGTTGATACGGCGAAGCTCCACCGGATCCATGTTCAGCTTCACGGCGAGCTCGTCCAGCGCGCTCTCCAGCGCGAACAGATACGGCACCTCCGGGGGCGAGCGCATGAAGCCCGGCGTGTTGCGATCGGCACGCACGATCGAGACCAGGCTGTCCACGTTCGGACAGGCATAGAGCCGCGTCGTGGTCTTGGTGCCGCCGACGCAATAGGCGTCGGGGCGCGAGGAGACTTCGGCCCCCTCATGCCTCAAGGCGACCAGCCTGCCGTCGCGGCTCGCACCTCGTGACGGGTCTCGGCTCGATGAGTGGTAATGGTGAAGCCCTGGTCGCGGGTCGGGACCAGCTTGATCGGACGGTTCAGGCGCCTGGCGATGGCGGCGATGATGGCGGTGCGCGGTGTCATCGAACCTCGCGAGCCGAATCCGCCGCCGACATAGGGATTGACCACGCGCACCTTGTCGGCGTCGATGCCGAGCTGCTCGGCCACGCCGTGCTTCAGGCCATGGACATACTGGCTGCCCTCGTAGATGACGAGATTGTCGCCCATCCAGGTGCAGCTGGTCGTGAACAGCTCCAGCGGATTGTGATGCTGCGTCGGCGTCTCGTAGGAGGCGGTCAGCTTGACCTCGGCCGCGTCGAACGCCTTGGCGAAATCCCCGACCTTCGGGTCTTCCTTGAACTGCGAGTTTTGTCCTTTCGCGGCGGCCGTCGTCGTCCCCGGCGAATCGAAAGTCGCGGTGGGCGCAGCAGCGCTATAGCTGACCTTGACGCGGTTGGCCGCTTCGCGCGCGGCCTCGTAACTCTCCGCCACCACCACGGCGATGATCTGGCCGTCATGGGCGATCTCGGCCGATTTCAACGGCTGGATCGTGGTGCCGGCATAGCCGCCATTGCTGTACAGTTTCGACTCCTTCAGCTTCGGGGCGTTCTCGTGCGTGACGATGTCGATCACGCCGCGGACGCGCTTGGCATCGTCGAGGTCGAAGCGGTCGATGCGGCCCTTGGCGGTGGCGCTGGTGACCAGGAACGCGTAGGCTGGATTGTCCAGCGGCATGTCCGAGGCATAGGTCGCCCGCCCCGTCACCTTTGCGGCCGCATCATAGCGCGGCACGGGCTGCCCCATATTCGTCCTTGGCCCGGGAGCTGCAGCGGTCATGGTCAGATCTCCATCGTTACGGCCTGCTGGAGCGCGCGTGCCACGATACGCTTGCCGAGCGCAATCTTGAAGCTGTTGTGCCGGCGCCCGCGGGCGTCTGCGAAAGCGGCATCGGCGACGCGCTGTGCCAGAGCTTCGTCGAACCTCTGTCCCTTTAACAGCGCCTCGGCCTCACGCGCCCGCCACGGTACGGTGGCGACGCCACCGAGCGCGACGCGCGCGTCGCGGATCGTGCCGTCTTGGACGTTGAGCGCGATCGCGGCTGACGACAGCGCGAATTCGTAGGATTGCCGGTCGCGGGCCTTCAAATACACGGAGCGTGGCCAGCGGCCGGAGATCGAGAACGCCGAGATCAGCTCGCCGGGCTGAAGCGCAGTCTCGATGTCGGGCGTGCTGCCTGGTGCCCTGTGAAGCTGCGCGAACGGCATGCTGCGCGTACCGGCCTTGCCGGTGATCTCGACCATGGCATCGAGCGCGATCAGCGCCTGCGCGAAATCGCCAGGATACGTCGCGATGCACTGATCGGAGGTCCCGAGCACCGCATGCATGCGGTTAACGCCGTCCATTGCGGCACAGCCGGAGCCTGGATTGCGCTTGTTGCAGTTCTCATAGGAGACATCGCGGAAGTAGTTGCAGCGCGTCCGCTGCATCACGTTGCCGCCGAGCGTTGCCATGTTGCGCAGCTGGGCGCTCGCGGCGAGCTTCAGCGAATCCGCGATCACGGGATAGCTGCGCTGGATCTCGGCGTGCGCGGCGACGTCGGACATCTTGGCGAGCGCGCCGAGGCGCAAGCCGTCGCCGCCTGGCGCGATCGCCGACCAGGCGGGGGCCAGCGGATTGATGTCGACGATCGCGGTGGGTCTCATCACGTCGAGCTTCATCAGATCGATCAGGGTGGTGCCGCCGGCAAGCGGCTGCGCCGCCGCCTTCGTCAGCGGATTGTTTGCAGCTGCGGCGACGCCGAGCGCCTGCACGGCCATGTCGGGGTCTGATGCCCTTTGATACGAAAACGGTCGCATGCGCCTAGCCTTTCATGATCTCGGGCGCGGCCTGCTTCACGGCAGCGACGATATTGGGATAGGCGGCACAGCGACAGATGTTGCCGCTCATGTATTCGCGGATGTCGGCCTCGCTGCCGGCATGGCCCTCCTTCACGCACGCGATCGCCGACATGATCTGACCGGGCGTGCAATAGCCGCACTGGAACGCATCGTTGTCGATGAAGGCCTGCTGCATCGGATGCAGGCGGTCGTCGGTGGCGAGGCCCTCGATGGTCGTGATCTCCTGCCCTTCGGCGGCGAGGGCCAGCGTCAGGCACGACACCACGCGGCGATCGTCGATCAGCACCGTGCAGGCGCCGCACTGGCCGTGGTCGCAGCCCTTCTTGCTGCCGGTGAGCTTGAGATGTTCGCGTAAGGCATCGAGCACCGTGGTGCGCGCATCGATGCTCAGGCGCTTGTCCTTGCCGTTGACGCGCAGCGTGACCTCGACGGGAAGCGACGGATCCTGCGCGGCCGGCGCCCGGGCATCCTCCGACGCCGCGCGCGCCGTGATCGGGATCAGCGCGCTGCCCGCCGCGCCGGTCATGAAGGCCCGCCGGTCGAATCCGGATGATCTGGAACCTGGTTTGTCGGGCATGGCAGGCCTCCGCCGCTGATCTGCAAAGCAGCGCACGCCTGCACCGCTCATCGCCCCTTAACCTGGAGCAATGGGCGCAGTTCCGGATGAGAGAAGGGCGGCGCAGCAAATGCCGCGCCGCCCTTCGTCAACTTTTCCTGATCTCGCGTGGGGAACTGCGCCGGCGATCAATAACCCAGCGCGCAGCCGTCCTTGCGCGGATCGGAGCCGCCGGTGAGCGTGCCCTTGTCCCAATCGATCCAGATCGCCTGGGCGCCGCCGAGCGGGCCGACCACGCTGGTGGTCTTGTGGCCGAGCTTCTTCAGGCCCTCGACGACGGCCGCCGGCACGCTGTCCTCGAGCTGATACTGTCCCTCGTAGTGCAGGCCGCGCGGCATGTCGATCGCCTCCTGCACGTCGCAGCCGTAGTCGAGGATGTTGGTCAGGAGATGAGTCTGGCCCGTCGGCTGGTACTGGCCGCCCATGACCGCGAACGACATCGTGGAACGGCCGCCCTTGGTGAGCAGGCCCGGCATGATCGTGTGCAGCGGGCGCTTGCCGCCTTCGATGCAATTGGGATGGCCCGGCTGGATGCGGAAGCCGCCGGCGCGATTCTGGAACAGGACACCGGTCTTGTTCGAGACAATCGCCGAGCCGAAGGAATGCGCAACCGAATTGATGAACGAGCAGACGTTGCGGTCCTTGTCCACGACCGTGATGTAGATGGTCGAGGGATTCATCGGCGGCGCGACGTTCGGCAGGTCGAGCATGCCGTCCAGGCGGATCTTGCTGATGTACTCGTCGGCAAAGCCCTTCTCGAGCATCTCGGCGACGTTGATCTTCATGTGCTCGGAAGAGGCGACATGCATCTCGCGGTTCATGTAGGCGATGCGCGCCGCTTCCGCTTCGAGATGGAAGCGCTCGACGCTCACGGGCGCGTACTTGGTCAGATCGAACCGCGACAGGATGTTGAGCATCAACAGCGCGGTGACGCCCGGGCCGTTCGGCGGGCACTGCCAGACGTCATAGCCCTTGTACATGGTGCCGATCGGCGTGGTCACTTCGGTCGTGTGCGCGGCGAAATCGTCGAGCGTGTGCAGGCCCCCGATGCCCCTGAGGGTCTCGACCATGTCCTCCGCGATCTCGCCCTTGTAGAACGCGTCGCGGCCGTCCCTGGCGATCGCGCGCAGCGTCTTGCCGAGCTCGGCCTGGCGAATGACGTCGCCGGCGACCGGCGGCTGGCCGCCCGGCAACAAATAGCGCACGGTGTTGGTACCGTTCTTCAGCTTCTCGAACTGGTTCTTCCAATCGAAGGCAATGCGGGGCGCGACGACGTAGCCCTCCTCGGCCGCCTTGATCGCGGGCTGGAGCAGCCGGTCGAAGCCGAACTTGCCGTGATCGCGCAGCACGGTCGCGAAGGCATCGATCACGCCAGGGATCGAGACGGCATGCGCCGAGGTGAGCGGCACGGAATTGATCTTGCGTTCGAGATACCAGTCGGCATTCGCCGCCTTTGGCGCGCGGCCGGAGCCGTTATAGGCGACGATCTTGCCCTCGCCCCGCGGCTGGATCAGCGCAAAGCAATCACCGCCGATGCCGGTCGATTGCGGCTCGATCACGCCGAGCAGGGCCGAGCCGGCAACCGCCGCGTCCACCGCGGTGCCGCCCTCGCGCAGCACCTCGATCGCGGCGAGCGAGGCCTGCGGATGCGAGGTCGCCACCATCGCGTTGGTGGCGTGGACCGTGGACCTGCCGGGGAAATGGAAGTTTCTCATCGAATGTCTTGCTCTCTTGGCCGTCGGCGCGGTTGGCGCGCCATCTCGAAAACCGCGTCTACATGGCACATTCCCGCCCCGCGGGGCAATGCTGGCATACCAGGAAAATGGCTGCTATCCGCTGGGCGTATGGACCTTTTGCAGGCTCTTGCGATGCGGGTTTTCCGGGCGCGAGCCGCCTGCTAAACGAGCGGCCATGACGTCCAGCAATACGCCATACAAGGTTTGCGCCTTTTATCAATTCGTCGCCCTCCCGGATTACCGCGAGCTGCGCGAGCCGCTGCGCGCCTGCTGCGCCGGCCTTGGGCTGAAGGGCAGCGTGTTGCTGGCGCAGGAGGGCATCAACGGCACGGTCGCCGGCGCACCGGAGGCGATCGACGCCTTCGCTCATGAGCTCGCACGCGGCGACATGTTCGGCGGCAGGCTCGACAATCTCGAATTGAAATTCTCCGCCGCGGAGGCGATGCCGTTCGGACGGCTGAAGGTGCGGCTGAAGAAGGAGATCGTCACCCTGGGCGATGCGGCCGCCGATCCGACGCGTCAGGTCGGCACCTATGTCGATCCGCACGAATGGAACGCGCTGATCGCAGCACCCGATACGCTCGTGCTCGACACCCGCAACGCCTTCGAGGTCGCGATGGGCACGTTCGAGGGCGCGCTCGATCCCGGCATCAAGAGCTTCGGCCAGTTCAAGGACTTTGCCGCCGAGCGGCTCGATCCGGCACGGCACCGCAGGATCGCGATGTTCTGCACCGGCGGCATCCGCTGCGAGAAGGCGAGCGCGCATCTGCTCGCGCGCGGCTTTGGCGAGGTCTATCACCTCAAGGGCGGCATCCTGAGATATCTGGAAGAGGTGCCGGAGGCGGAGAGCCGCTGGCGCGGCGAATGCTTCGTGTTCGACGAGCGCGTGGCGCTCGGCCACGGCTTGCGCGAGCGAAACAAGGACGTAACGCGTGACGAATGAGATCAAGACGCTGAGCGAGCGCATCGACACGCTGGAGACGCGCCTCGCCTATCAGGACGATACGATCGAGACGTTGAACCAGACCATCACCGCGCAGTGGAAGCAGATCGACAGGCTGACGCGGCAGATCACCGAGCTCAATGCTCGGCTGCAGGACGCCGAGGCAAATGCGCCGGGGCCTGCCAACGAGCCTCCGCCGCATTATTGAACGGTGTTACTGGCCGGACGCCTTGGGCAGCAGATCCATGACCTCGCCGGACATTACCAGGCGGTTGCGGCCTGCGGCCTTGGCGGCATAGAGCGCCCGGTCGGCAGCTTCGACCAGCGCAGCGACCCCCGCGGTTCGTTCGAACGCCGGCCGGCAGGCTGCGCCGCCAAGCGAAGCGGTGACGCATCCAGCCGCCTCATTGCTGCCATGCGCGAGGCCGGCCTCGTGAATGGCGTTGCGGATCCGTTCGCCGATCCGGGCGCAGCCGGCGGCATCGATGTTCGGCAGCAGCATGGCGAATTCCTCACCGCCGTAACGCGCCGCCAGATCGCCGGCGCGCTGCGCTTCGGCCGCGATGATCTTGGCGATCAGGCGCAGGCAGGCATCGCCCGCGGGATGGCCATATTCGTCGTTGTAGGCCTTGAAGTGGTCGACATCGATCATCAGCAAAGCAAGGCTGGAGCGGTCGCGATAGGCACGCGCCCATTCCTCCTTTAGGCGCTCGTCGAAGCGGCGGCGATTGGCAAGGCCGGTGAGGCTGTCCTCGATCGCCAGCGTCTCGAGCCTGGTTTCCAGCCTCTTGTGCTCGGTGATGTCGCGGGAGATCGCGACCACGCCATCGACCTGGCCATTGTCCTTGCGCGTCACCCGCATGGTCGATTCGAGCCAGATCTCGCCGTTCTGCCGATGCGAGTTGCGGTAGGTGAGACGCGCCTCCTCCTTCTCACCGCGCTTCATCGCGTCGACGATCGCCTGGACTTCCGGCAGGTCCTCCGGATTGATACCCGCAAGAGCCGGCGTGCCGATCAGTTGATTGGGACGCCAGCCGACGATGCGGACCGACGAGGGCGAGACATAACGCAGTCGCTCATCGAGGCCGATCCGCGTCACCATGTCGCTGGAGCCTTCGGCGAGCAGGCGGAAATGCGCCTCCGTCTCGGTCAGCGCGACAGCCATGCGCTGGCCGCGCTGCAACTGCCGCACCAGCACGCCGCCGATGACTGCGATCAGCATCACCAGCGCGAACACGTAGAGCATGCGGGAGATCGCCGCCGCGCGCCACGGCGCGAGCAGCTCGTCCTTGTCGACGGTGGCGAGCAGGAGGAGCGGGAACCGACCGCTGCGATTGAAGAAGCTGACGCGTTCGACACCGTCCAGCGACGAGGTGAAATGATGGGCGCCGCTCGGCCGTTGCAGGCTCGGCTCGCGGAACAACGGCTTGTCGGCGACGCTGCGCCCGACGAATGTCTCGTTGCTGGGATTGCGCGCGACGATCAGTCCGTCGCCATGCGCCAGTGACACGGAGCTGTTGCGGCCGATCTCGAACTGCTTGTAGAAGTGCGACAGATAGTTCGAGCTGATGGTCGCGAGCACCACGCCGCCGAAGCTGCCGTCCTGCTTGCTGAAGCGGCGTGACAGGGTGACGACCCATTCGCCGTCCAGCAGGCTCTTCACGGGACGGCCGACATGGGCCTCGCGCTTCGGCGAGAGCTGGTGATGTCGGAAGAAGGCATCGTCGCTGAAGGTCGTGCCGATCGTACCGGGTGAGGTCAGCCAGTTGCCCTGATCGTCGATGATGGCGAGGCTGTGAATGCGCGCGATCGCCTTCTTGCGCACATCCAGCAAGGTACGCAGCTTCGCGATCGTGACCGGTGCGGTGCCGTCCATCTCCAACCGGCTGACCACGCCGACGACACCGGAATCCAGGAGATCGAGGCTGTCTTCGGCATGCTGGGTCAGCGAACGGGCCACGTTCGCCATCTCCATCTCGGCGGCCTTGAGCACCGCATCGCGTGCCGTCCATTCACGCCAACCGCTGACGCCGAGGATCGTCGCGCAGGTCAGCGCCACGAAGGCCGCCGCGCGCAGCGGCAGGCGGCTCCATCCGGCTCGTTGGGTAGCGCTCATGTGGCAGGGTTCTCCGATCGTTCGGAAACCTCTGCCGCTTCTGTTATTTAATTCTGAAATCGCTACCGGACTACGCGGCGGTTTCCGCCCTTTCCAGTAGTCTTACGGACGCGGCGATCGGTGCATCGCTAACAAGATATTAGCGGGCCGATCGGAATCCGGCGCCCGCCGCCGCTAGCTGAAGATGGCCTTGACCTTGGCCCAGAGCGAAGGATGCTCGGCATCGGCGTCGGCCTTCGAGGGCGTCGGCTGCGCCACGCTCACGGGATCGGACGCTGGGAACGTGTCCCTCAGCCCGTCGTCGAGCTTGGACTGCCGATCGGCAGCGAGCGCCTCGCGCAGGTCTTCGGCGTGCTTGTCGTGCGGCGCGGGATTGAATGTCTCAGCCATGATCTCCTCCATTGGCTGGTCAACGCGGCCCGATCATCCAGGTTCCCCTGTTCCGCTGCGGGCCGCGGCGGTGTATCAGGAAGCACAACCTGCTTCAGGACCATTCGTGCCCCAGTCTTCGACGAAACCCTTCATCGACGTCCTCTCCGGCCAGCACCAAGCTGTCCCGCCCATGTGGATGATGCGCCAGGCCGGGCGCTACCTGCCGGAATATCGCGAGGTGCGCGCCAAGGCGGGCGGCTTCCTCGACCTCTGCTTCAACCCGGAGCTTGCCGCCGAGGTGACGCTGCAGCCGATCCGAAGGTTCGGTTTCGATGCGGCGATCATCTTTTCCGACATCCTGGTGATCCCCTATGCGCTCGGACGTTCGGTGCGGTTCGAGGTCGGCGAGGGCCCGCGGCTCGAGCCGCTGGACGATCCGGCCAAGGTGGCGACGCTGGCGCCGCGCGCCGATTTCGGCAAGCTCGAGCCGGTGTTCGACGCGTTGAAGATCGTGCGCGGCGCGCTCGATCCCAGGACCGCGCTGATCGGCTTCTGCGGCGCACCGTGGACGGTGGCGACCTACATGGTCGCAGGCCACGGCACGCCGGACCAGGCGCCGGCCCGGATGATGGCGTACCGGCATCCGGAAGCTTTTTCGCAGATCATCGACGTCCTGGTCGAGAACTCTATTCAGTATCTGCTGGCACAGCTCGACGCCGGGGCCGACGCGTTGCAGATCTTCGACACCTGGGCCGGCGTGCTGCCGCCGACCGAGTTCGCGCGCTGGTCGGTCGAGCCGACGCGGCGCATCGTCGAGGGCGTAAGGGCCAAGGTGCCGGACGCGAAGATCATCGGCTTCCCGCGCGGCGCGGGAGCGCAACTGCCCGGCTATGTCGAAGCGACCGGCGTCAATGCCGTCAGCATCGACTGGACCGCGGAGCCCGCCTTCATCCGCGAGCGGGTGCAGAGCAAGGTCGCGGTGCAGGGCAACCTCGATCCACTGGTGCTGATCACGGGCGGCGCCGCGCTCGATGGCGCGGTCGACAACGTGCTGGCCAATTTTGCTGCCGGGCGGCTGATCTTCAACCTCGGCCACGGCATCCAGCCGGAGACGCCGATCGCCCATGTCGAGCAGATGATCCGGCGCGTGCGGGGGTGAGGGCCGTCTATCCACGTCGTCATGGCCGGGCTTGTCCCGGCCATGCACGCCTTGCCATGCGACGCGAAGAACGTGGATGCCCGGGACAAGCCCGGGGATGACGAGCCGTTGTGATCGGGTCTTGCAAAAAGTGCAAAAAACAACCCCATGCACAGTAGGCAAGTCGTTGAAAATATTAGGCGGGCATGACTCGCCCGTGCGTTTTGACTTGTCGGGCAAAACAGGTGCAAAATGACGTCATCAGAGATCGTGATTTCGGCATGCTTACCGCGGCCGGCTGCGCTCGATGATCTCCGCCGCACCCTTCGTCAGCAGGTCCAATCCCACCGCGCGGCCGAGCTCGCGCGGACGGTTGGCCGGCCCCGTATGCGAGGCTTCGATGATGGTGTTGCCGGAGAGATCGAGCACCGAGGCGGTGAGCGACATCCGATCGCCCGTGATGGTCGAGAAGCCCGCCACCGGTGAATTGCAGTGGCCGTTGAGCACCCACAGCACCTCGCGCTCGGCGTCGGCGGAGGCGTGCGCAGCGGAGTCGTCGATCGACGACAGGATCTGCCGCGTCTGCCAATCCTGCGCGGCGCATTCGACCGCGACGATGCCCTGCCCTGCCGCCGGCAACATCTCCACTGCTGTGAATTCGTACGCGATGCGGTGGGACAGGCCGACGCGATCGAGGCCCGAGCGCGCCATGATCAGCGCATCGGCGGGCCCCACAGCGCCGCCATCCGGCAGGCGCTGTCTCTCGCCATTGTCGAGCTTGCGCACGCGCGTGTCGGCGGCGCCACGGAAGTGGATCACCTCGACATCAGGGAACAGCCGCCGCGCATAGGCTGCACGGCGCACCGCGTTGGTGCCGATCTTGAAACCCTTGCCGCGGGACTGCCGCAGCGCCTCCAGCGTCACATCCTCGCGCAGCACCAGCGCATCACCAGGCGGATCGCGCGACAGCGTGGCACCGATGACGAGACCCGGCGTGTCCTCGTTACCAGGCATGTCCTTTAACGAATGCATCGCCGCCTGGAGCTCACCCGACAGCACGGCGGCGCGGATCTGCGCCACGAAGGCGCCGCCTTTGCCGCCATGCGGCAGCAGCTTGCTGGTCTGGTCGAGATCGCCCGTGGTATCGAATTTGACGATCTCGACGTCGAGACCGGGCACCGCGGCGGTCAGGCGGCGCGCAATCTCTTCCGTCTGTGCCAGCGCCATGGCGCTCTTGCGTGTGCCGATCTTCAGTCGCGTAGCCAAGTCCAAATCCTTTCAAAGCGCGAATTTAACGCGCATCCTCCAATATCATGTCGGAGGCCTTTTCGGCGATCATGATGATCGGCGCATTGGTGTTCCCTGACACCAGATCGGGCATGACCGAGCCGTCGACGACACGCAAGGCTTCGAGTCCCCTCACCTTCAGCCGCTGATCGACCACCGCGAGCGCGTCATTGCCCATACGACAGGTCGAGGTCGGATGATAGATGGTGCTGCCGCGTTCGCGGCAGTAATCCAGGATCTCGGCATCCGAAGATACCTCCGCGCCGGGGTCGTACTCGCTGACCACGAACGGTTTCAGCGCCGGAGCGTTCAGGATCTTGCGCAAGATCTTGATGCCCTCGACGTTGGTGGTGCGATCGGTCTCGGTCGACATGTAGTTGATGCGGATTTCCGGCGGCACGGCCGGGTCGGCACTCTTGATGCGGAGGGAACCGCGACTTTCAGGACGGAGCTGGCAAACCGAAGCGGTGAAGCCGGAGAAATCGTGCAGCTTCTCGCCCATCTTGTCGGTCGAGAACGGCAGGAAATGAACCTGGATGTCGGGCGAGGCGAGGCGCGGACTGGTCTTGAAGAAGGCGCCCGCCGTGCCGGCTGCGATCGTCAGCCATCCCTTGCGAAACAGCGCATAGCGTGCGCCGGCCATGGTGCGGCGAAGCGGATGATTGATGGTGTCGTTGAGCGTGATCTTCTGCGAGCAGCGCATGACGATGCGGACCTGCATGTGATCCTGCAGATCATGCCCCACGCCGGCAGCATCGAGCACCACCTCGATGCCATGCTTGCGCAGGAGATCGCCGGGCCCGACGCCGGAGAGCTGAAGCAGCTGCGGCGAGTTGTAGGCGCCGCTCGACACGACGACTTCCCGCCGCGCGCGGGCGCGGCGCAAGGTGGCGCCTTGCCGGTATTCGACGCCTGCGGCTCGGCGCCCTTCGAACAGGATGCGCTGAGCGTGGGCGGAGGTCTCGATCTTCAGATTGCTGCGCGCCTTCGCGGGACCGAGATAGGCCACCGACGTCGAGGCGCGCCGGCCGTTGCGCGTCGTGGTCTGAAACAGACCGACGCCTTCTTGGGTCGCGCCGTTGAAATCAGGATTGTAGGGCAGACCGCTCTCGACGGCAGCGTCGATGAAGGCCTTCGACAGCGGATCGGTCACGATCATGTTGGACACCGGCAGCGGCCCGCCCGTGCCGTGATACTGGTCGGCGCCGCGCGACTGGTTCTCGGCCTTCTTGAAATAGGGCAGCACGTCGTCATAGCCCCAGCCGGTGTTGCCGAGCTGGCGCCAGCGGTCGTAGTCCTCGTGCTGGCCGCGGACATAGAGCAGGCCGTTGATCGAGCTCGATCCGCCCAGCGTCTTGCCGCGCGGCTGGAACACCTGGCGACCCTTCAGCTCCGGCTCCGGCTCGGTCTGGTACATCCAGTTGACGCTCTTCTCCTTGAACAGCTTGCCGTAGCCGAGCGGGACGTGGATCCAGATGTTGGAATCCTTCGGGCCGGCCTCGAGCAGCAGCACGCTGTACTTGCCGTTCGCCGAGAGCCTGTTGGCGAGCACGCAGCCGGCGGAGCCGGCGCCGACGATGATGTAGTCGAATTCGGGATCGGTGGGTGTGAGGGCGGAATTTGCGTTCATGCGCTACTGTTCTTCTTGTTAGAGCGGGCGTTTCGAGTTTGTGAGTAGCACACTCAGGCCTTGACGCGCAGCGCCTCGACCAGCGACTTGAACGCACGGGCATATTCCGCGCCGGCCTTGGCGATATCGGCGCGGCCGGCGCAGGCGACCGCGGCCTCCGTCACCGCGCCGAGCAGCAGCCGCGCCAGCGGCTCGACCGGCTGCCGCGCGATCAGGCCGGCCTCCATCGCGGCGGAGAGCGCACGCGGCATCTTGCCGCCAAAGTGCTGCGCGTCGATCTCGCGCCAGCGCTCCCAGCCGAGCACGGCCGGCCCGTCACGCAGAATGATCTGGCCGGTCGGCCCCTTCGCGGTCGCGGCAAAGTAATGCTGGGTGCCGGCGACCATGGCGGCGAGCACGTCCTTCTCGGCGCGTGCCGTGCGGTCGATCTCGGCAACGAGGTCGCGCGACACCTGGTCGAACACAGCCTCAAACACCGCCTCCTTGGTCTTGAAGTGATGATAGACCGCGCCTTTGGCCACCGAAGCGCCTTCGGCAATGTCGTCCATAGTGGTCGCGGCAAAGCCTTGCGTCCCGAACAGGCGCCGCGCCGCCGTCAGGATCGCCTCCGATGTCGCCGCCCGCCGCTCCGCCTGTTTGGCCATAAGCTCTCGTCTAGTCGAATTCGCGAGAGCCGGCCAGTTGACTTTTCGACTATCGGTCGGTAATTACCGACTATCAGTCGGTTTTAAATTGTGAGGTCGCCATGCCGAGCCGTGAGATCGTCGAAGCCTTTACGAAGCGACTGGAGGATGGCGACTTCGTCGGCGCGATCCTCGACTACTACACCGCTGATACCGCGACCTATGAGAACCTCGCCGCGCCGGTGGTCGGGCGCGACAAGCTCGCGGATAAGGAGCGCGGCGTGCTGGCGGCGTTCAAGGAGGTCACGGCCGTGCGCCTCGGCCCGAGCCTGATCGATGGCGACGTCGTCGCCAGCCGCTGGAAGTTCTCCTTCACCGACGCCGAGGGCGCGACGCGGACGCTGGAGGAGATCGCATGGCAGACCTGGCGAGGCAATGAGATCATCGAGGAGCGCTTCTTCTACGATCCGAAGCAACTCGGACGCTGAGCGGGATTACCCTATCGGTACAGCATGACCACGGCCAGACCGACGAGAGGCGCAAGAAACTGAACGGCCTGCCACCGAGAGCCATCGATCGACCACCGTCCGTAGAAGACGGTGCCGCCGCGTTGGGATGGCGATGCCGGTTGATCCCGAAATGTCTTCCACCGCGCCTCGGCAGGCTCGAGAAAATCTTCCGCTTTGACCGCCATGTCGGCGCTGCTCAGCACCACCTGGATCGCCTCGCCTTTCGGCTGGAACATGGCCTCGGCCCCGGGTGGCGAGAAGAAGCTGCGCTTCGGGGCGATATGCTGCTCATAGAAGTTTTGACCGACCGTGACGGCCGCAGCGTATGGACTGACATACGGCACCCCCGAGATGCCGGGAACGACCAGATGGCCCACCCCGCGCACCTCCTGCCAGGGAATGAAGAGACCCTTGAGCCATGGCCTGTGAAAGTGGATGCCCGCGGAAGACATGGAGACGACCGCCCGATCCGCGTAGAAGTGCCGGTAAGCTGAAAACGCGATCCATCCGAAACCCAGATAGAGCAACATCCAGCCGAAAACGTTCAGCGATGGGTTCACGAGATGAGTCCAATAGAGACTGGGCATGGTGCCGACATAGCTGGAGCGGCCGCTTGGCCCGCCGACCAACACGCTGATCACACCGATCACGCCGGAGACGATGATCAGGACAAGGACACCGATCAACAACTCAAGCAGCAAGGGCAGGCCGGCCCGCCCGATCAGGCTCGTCAGGGCATAGCCTGCGAATGCCAGCCCCAGCAGAGCCACATAGACGACTGCCAAAACCGCTCCATTCTGGCCACGGCTCTCGGCGTGAACCGCGATCGCAAGGCCGGCGACGCAAGCCCACAGGGCCCAGGGGACCCGGTCCATCCGCCATTTGTCCATCGTGTATTCGACCGTTGCCGACACATCGGCTGAAGGCTCGCTCATGGACAGGCCCTCGGAATTTCGAACGCATCCGGTGCCGACGCGGCGCACGGTGGCCTGCCGGTCCACGAAACGTATCACGCGATCGAGGGGGCGTCTCGATCCGCTGACGAGAAGAAAACATCAGCGCAGATTCCGGTGTTGAGGTCCGGATAGGAGGCTGATGATCCCCGGAGCTTGGGCTTGTCATTTAATGACTGATCGGTCTATATATCGGCATGAGGCAAAATACTGCAACGCCGATGCCCCGTGGCCGGCCGCGAAGTTTCGACGTGGACGCTGCCGTCGAACGCGCGATGGATGTGTTCTGGTCGCGCGGCTATCACGCCACGGCGCTGCCCGATCTCCTGCGCGCGACCAGGCTGTCGCGGGGCAGCCTCTACGCCGCTTTCGGTGACAAGCATTCGCTGTTCTTGCGGGCGCTCGATCGTTACATCGCGGATGCCTTGGCGCGGATGGATGGCGAATTCGACCCCCGAAACGATCCGGTCGACGGCCTGCGGGCCTGCCTGGCCGGCTACGTCGAGCGCACCAGCGGAAGCAACGGCCGGCGCGGATGTCTCCTGGTGGCCACGGCCATGGAATTGGCTGGCGGAGATGCCGACGTCGGTCGACGCGTTGCGGGCTTCTTCAAGGCGATGGAGGCCAAAGTGACCGATGCACTGTCCCGCGCGAAAGCGGCGGGCAGGTTGGCCGATGGTGTTGAGCCCGCAACGGCCGCCCGGGTTCTCGTCTGTTTCGTTGAAGGGCTGCGCGTGGTCGGCAAGACGGCACCGGCACGGACCACATCGCAAGCGGCCGTCGACGCTCTCATCGGTCGTTTCGTCAGGTAAGCAACCCCGTGACGCCTGCGCTGATGGTGCGCCCATATTTGGACTGATCGGTCTTTAAAAAGGACATCCGCCATGTCTGCCATCCAGATCGTCTGCGCGATCGCCGTTCCCCTGATCTGGGGTTATCAGTTCGTGGCCATCAAAGTGGGCGTTGCGGAGTTTCCACCGCTCTTCTTCCTCGCACTGCGCTTTCTGGCCATTGCGCTGCTGCTTGTTCCGTTCGTGGACAGGCCCACGCGTCAACAGCTCGGCCCTGTCGCAGCTATTTCGCTCTTCCTTGGTGGACTGAATTTCGGGCTGTTCTACGTTGGCCTTGGGCTCGGCTCGGGAAGCATGTCGGCCGTCGCATACCAACTCGCCACGCCCTTCACCGTCCTGCTCGCATGGCTGCTGCTCGCGGAGAGACCGTCACTCGCCACCTGCGCCGGAGTGATGCTTGCTTTCGTCGGCGTGACGGTGTTGGCAGCGGAGCCTGACCAGTCCGCCAACCCGCTTCCGCTGCTGCTTGTAGTCGGAGCGGCTTTCGCCTTCGCGGTGTCCAACGTCTTGACGAAGCGTTATGGCCCCTTCGATCCCTTGATGTTGATGGGGTGGTCCTCGCTGCTCACGGTACCGCAGGTCATGTTGATGTCGCTGCTCCTTGAACATGGACAAGCGGCGAGCCTTGTGACGGCGGGCGAACTTGGCTGGCTGGCGCTCGCCTACACGATCTTCGCCGGGGGAATTGTCGGGTTTGGCCTCTGGTTCTGGCTGATCGCCCGTTGCTCGATGGTGCGCGTCGCGCCCTTCGGTCTGCTACTTCCGGTGTTTGCCTTGCTTTCGAGCGTACTGTTTCTCGGCGACCGGCTTACGCCCAAGCTGATCGTCGGCGGACTGCTCGCGATCTCCGGGGTCGCCATCGCCCAGCTGAGACCGCGCCCCCGCCCCCTTTGATGTCCGGCCTGTCGGGCATTTGTATCGATTTGTTATCGATACTGCGTGAAGAGCACGCAGAAGTGGTCGCGGCCGGCGCGGCAAGCGGGGATAATTCATAGTTCGTCAAAGGTTTACGGCGAATTCTCCGGATCGAGCCGAAAAGAACGGCCCGTGCTGCTAGGCTATTGAATGCGGACTCAAACGACCAGCTATGTCGCACGGCTGTTCGCCGGCGATCTGTCGGCCTTTGGCGGTCCCGCAACGGACGAGGCCGTGGCCGGGCATATCCGCGCCGAGCAGATGTCGCTGGTGCTCGGCTATTCGGTCGGCATCATGCTGGCCAATGCCTGCAACGCCATCGTGCTCGCCATCGCGCTGTGGCAGTCGCCGGACAGGATGCCCGCCCTGATCTGGGCGGCGGCTGTCGCCGCCGCCGCGATCGGATTTGGCCTGCAATCCCACGTCGCGCGCCGCATCACCAAGCCGCAATTCGTCTCGCGTCGCGCGATGTACCGGCTGGTGCGCAACGCCTTCATCCTCGGCGCCGCCTGGGGCATCGTCCCGGTCGCCTTCTTCGCCGACGCTTCCAGCGGCGGCCAGCTCGTCATTACCTGCCTGTGCGCGGGCATGCTGGCCGGCGGCGCGCTCGCCTTCGCCACCATTCCGATCGCGGCGATCGCCTTCACGGCGCCGATCTTCCTCGGCATCGCCATCTGCCTCGGCCAGAACGGCGATCTCGCCTTTCTCCTCATCGCCTTTCTCGTCGTGGTCTACGGCAGCGTCCTTTTGCGCGGCGTGTTCGTCAATTCGTTCTCGTTCGCCCGGCGCATGATGCGGCAGATCGAGGCCGAGCGCACGGTGCGGCTCGATCCCCTGACCCACCTGCCCAACCGCGTCGCCTTCAACGAAACGCTCGATGCCGCGCTCAAGCGGCTGGCGCTATCGGGCGAGGAATTCGCGGTGCTCCTGCTCGATCTCGACCGCTTCAAGGAGGTCAACGACCAGTTCGGCCATCCCGCCGGCGACGAATTCCTGGTCCAGGTCGCCAGCCGCCTGCAACGCTGCACGCGCGCCGCCGAGCACGTCGCGCGGATCGGCGGCGACGAGTTCGCGCTGGTGATGGCCAATCTGACACGGCCCGAGGATGCGCTCGAGATCGCCGAACGCTTCGTCGCGGCCTTCAGCGAGCCGTTCCAGATCGAGGGTCGCCAGATCGTCGGCGCGACGAGCGTCGGCATCGTGCTGGCGCCACGCGACGGCAACACACCGCTCGACCTCATGAAGAATGCCGACGCCGCGCTCTACCGCGCCAAGAAGGCGGGGCCGGGCACGGTCTGCTTCTTCGAACAGGCCGACGACAAATCGTCCCGCGAGCGCAAGGCGCTGCAAGCGGACCTCGCAGGCGCGATTGCGCGCAACGAGCTGTTCCTGGTGTTCCAGCCGTTCCTCGATCTCGGCACCAACCGGATCACCGGCTTCGAGGCGCTATTGCGCTGGCAGCATCCTTCGCGCGGGCTGGTGCCGCCGAGTGAATTCATACCAATCGCCGAGGAGACCGGGCTGATCCACGAGATCGGCGAATGGGTCATCCGCCGCGCCTGCGCGACGCTGGCGGATTGGCCCGAAGACATCAGGGTTGCCGTGAATTTCTCGGCCGCGCAATTTCACAACACGGCCATCCTCCAGACCATCGTGCAGGCGCTCGCCGAGGCCAGGATCGCCCCGCATCGGCTCGAGATCGAGATCACGGAATCGATGCTGCTGGCGAAATACGGTTCGGCCGCGACGGTCCTGAACGCGCTGCTGGAGCTCGGCGTCACCCTCGCGCTCGACGATTTCGGCACCGGCTTCTCCTCGCTGACTTACCTGCGCAAGCTGCCGTTCAGCCGCATCAAGATCGACCAGTCCTTCATCCGCGATATGCTGGTGCAGCCGGACTGCGCGGCCATCGTGAAATCGGTGATCTCGCTTGCGCGCGATTTGCGGATCGGCGTCGTGGCGGAGGGGGTCGAGACCGCCGACCAGCTCGAATATCTCAGGCAGATCAGTTGCGACGAGGTGCAGGGCTATCTCATCAGCCGGCCGGTGGCCGCGGACGGGGTGATGGCGCTGCTGGAGACGAAGAAGTACCGGGCGATTTACGCGGCGTAAGCACCAGTTTGGGATGCTCACGCTTCGACAGCGTCATGGCCGGGCATAGCCGTCCGAAGGACGGCGTCGCTTCCGCTCGCCTATGTCCCGGCCATCCACGCCTAACCTCACGCGGAAGAACGTGGATGCCCGGGACAAACCCGGGCACGATGACCTTTCCCAGTGTTAAACCGCATCCGCCCGCAGCAGCGTGTCCACCGTGATGGTGCCCCGCGCGCGGGAGACGCAGGCGCAGATCTTCTGGTTGCTCTGTTTCTGATGGTCGCTGAAGAAGACGTCGCGATGGTCGATCTCGCCGTCGACATCGACCACGTCGATGGCACAGAGGCCGCATTCGCCGCGCTTGCAATCGGATATCACCTCAAAGCCGCTGGCATTGAGCACGTCGAGCATCGAGCGCTCGCGCGGGATCTCGAGCTCGACACCGGAGTCTTTCAGGCGCACCCTGAACGTTTCGGTGGGCAGCGTGCCGCTGGAGCCGAACGTCTCGTAGCGGAGATCGGGGAGCGGATGGCCGGCGCCGATCCAGGCATGGCGTGCGGCGTCGAGCATGCGCATCGGGCCGCAGAACAGCGTCAGCGTGCCTTGCGGCAATGAGGCGAACAGCGCGTCGAGATCGAGCCGGCTGCCTTCCTCGCTGGCATGAACGACGAGGCGATCGCCAAGCATCGCGGCGAGATCGTCGAGATAGGCGGCCTCGCGGCGCGAGCGTACGGCATAATGCAGCGTGACATCCGCCCCGCGCCGCGCCAGCGCCTGCGCGGCGCCGAGGATCGGGGTGATGCCGATGCCGCCGGCAATCAGGCAATAATTCTCGCGAGTCCAATCCACCGCGAGCAGCGAGGCGGGCTGGGTGATGTCGAGCCGCGCGCCCGGCTGCAAGGACCACATGTAGCGGGAGCCGCCACGGGAATCCTTCGCGCGGCGCACAGCAATTCGGAGGCCGTGCGACGAGGCCTCGCCAACCAGCGAATAGGACCGCGTCTCCGGCAGGCCGTCGATGGTGACGCTGACATTGATGTGGCTGCCGACCGGATAGGCCGCGGCCTCGAACTGATCCGGCTTGATCAGGAATTCGCGGACGTTCGGGGTGAGATCGCGGGTGGCGACGAGCGTTGCTGGGGTCCAGGTCTCGATGAAGCGCATGGTGACTGCCCTCAATCGGTTGCGGTCTTGATCAGCGCGAGCGCCGGCAAGAGGTCGAGATGGGTGCGGTTGCGCAGCGCGAGCCGCAGGTTTCGCACCGCCAGCCGGGCATGCTCGCGCATGACGGCCTCGGCGCGCGCGCCTTCGCGGTTCTCGATGGCGTCGATCACGACGCGATGGTGCTCCTGGGCGATGATCAGGATCTGCTGTGCCTCCGGCAACGCCGATTGCGCCATCACGAAGCCGCTCGGCGAGGCAAACGGCAGCGCCGAGGCGCGGTCGATCTGCCGGATCAGCGGGGGGCTGCGCGACAGCTCCGTGAGCTGGGCGTGGAAGCGCGCATTCAGCGCGACGTAGGACGAGAAAGCATCGACCGAGATCGGGACCTGCCGCAGCAGCT
The DNA here is from genome assembly GCF_020194135.1 of Bradyrhizobium sp. BRP23. Classification (NCBI taxonomy): domain Bacteria; kingdom Pseudomonadati; phylum Pseudomonadota; class Alphaproteobacteria; order Hyphomicrobiales; family Nitrobacteraceae; genus Bradyrhizobium; species Bradyrhizobium sp. BRP23. Next base: position 24,403 of record NZ_JADYVW010000006.1, read on the forward strand.
CGTCGATCGCAGCGAGGCACTCCTTCAGCGGCTCGAGCTCGCGCGCAGAGACGCCGCGCTCGGCGGCAAAGCGCGCCGCCAGGCCTTCCAGCGTGCCGCGCAGCTCGATGGAATCGGAGATGTCGCGCTCCGAAAACGCCTTCACCATGAAGCCGCCGGAGGGGATCGCCTCCAACAGCCCCTCCTCCTCCAGCCGCACCAGCGCCATGCGCACCGGCGTGCGCGAGGCGCCTGTGGTCTCCACCGCCTGCAGCTCGGAGATGCGCTCGCCGGGGCGCAAGGCGCCCGACAGGATCTGGTCGCGCAGCGCGAGCTGCGCCTTCACGGTCTGCGAGATGGAGCGGTCGACCTCACGCTCGGCCATGTTCTACTCCGCGGCCTGAAGGTGCTTTGGGGCGTTTTCCTTCGCCACCATCCGATCGATCAGCTTGCGCGACCACATCGCGCCGGCGTCGATGTTGAGGTTGTAGAAGATGCGATCGGGGTTTTCGTCCATCGCGCGCTGCTGCGCTTCGAGGATCAGCTCGTCCTCGCGGAAGATGCCGGAGACGCCCTCGCGGATCTCGGTGGTGAGGCGCTGCTCACTGATCCGATAATTGCGGACGAAGGACCAGAAGTAATGACAGGTCTTCTCGGTCTCCGGCGTGATGGTGTTGAGCACGAAGCCGTTGACGCCCTGCGAGCGGTCGCCTTCCGGCGCACCGGTGCCCGTCGGCGCGACGCCGACGTCGATCGCGATGGTGCACGGCGCCTCGAAGCGGATGATCTGCCAGCGGTCGACGAGGCCGGGCTTGCCGAGCTGCTTGGCCCAGAACGGCGGCGGCTCGATGCCCCGCATCCAGCGCGTCACCGTCACCGTCTTCTCGCCATGGGTGACGTCGAACGGCGCCTCGGCGACGGCATCATTGCCGATGGAGGAGCCGTGCACGAAGGTCTCGTGGGTGAGATCCATGAGATTGTCGAGCACGAGGCGGTAGTCGCAATTGACGTGGATGGTCTTGCCGTCGCCGGCCCAGGCCGGGTCGTGATTCCAGTGCATGTCGGGGACGAGCGCGGGATCGGCGAGTGCGGGATCGCCCATCCAGAGCCAGACGTAGCGGTGACGCTCGACCACGGGATAGGCGCGCACGCAGGCCGAGGGGTTGATGGTCTCCTGCGAGGGCATGAAGGTGCAGCGGCCCTGCGCGTTGTATTTCAGGCCATGATAGCCGCAGACGACGGTGTCGCCTTCGAGCCGGCCCTTGGACAGCGGCACCAGGCGATGCCAGCAGGCGTCCTCCAGCGCGGTCACCGTGCCGTCGGCCTTGCGATACATCACGACATGCTTGCCGCAGATGGTCCGCGGCAGCAGCGCAGCCTTGACGTCGGCGTCCCACGCCGCGGCGTACCAGGCGTTCATGGGGAAGGGTTTTGTCATGTCTCACTCCCACGGCTTATGAATACGTTATGTATACAATAGCTGAGGGATAGAATTGTTCAAGATGGAATAAGCTCTACCTTAATACCTTTATCGTCGTGATTGTATACATAACGGGGGAATGACCGCGTCCGGCTCCGGCTCCGCTTACCCTCCCCTGGGGAGGGTAAGACAGCGGCGACCTCTCGGAACAACTTACGCCGCGAACACCTTGGCTAGGCCCGCCTGGGCTTCCTCCTGGATCCGTTTCAGGTGCTCGGGGCTGCGGAAGCTTTCGGCGTAGATCTTGTAGACGTCCTCGGTGCCGGACGGCCGCGCGGCGAACCAGCCGAAATCGGTTTCGACCTTGATGCCGCCGAAGGGCTGGCCGTTGCCGGGCGCCTTGCTCAGCGTCGCACGAACCGGATCGCCAGCGAGGTCCTTGAGGCCGAGCTGCTCTGGCGTGAGGGACTTCAGGATGTTCTTCTGCGGCCCGGTGGCGGCAACGTCGATGCGCGCGTAATGCGGCATGCCGAATTCGGCGGTGAGATCATTGAAGATCTGGCTGGGATCGCGGCCGGTCTTGGCCATGATCTCGGCAGCGAGCAGGCCGAGGATGACGCCGTCCTTGTCGGTGGTCCACACCGCGCCGTCTCGGCGCAGGAACGAGGCCCCTGCACTCTCCTCGCCGCCGAAGCCGAAGCCGCCGGTGACGAGGCCGTCGACGAACCATTTGAAGCCGACCGGCGTCTCCACCAGCTTGCGGCCGAGCTTTTTGGCGACGCGGTCGATGATCGAGCTCGACACCACGGTCTTGCCGATCGCCGCATCCTTGCCCCAGTCCGGACGGTGCGCGAACAGGTAGGAGATCGCGGTCGCCAGGTAATGGTTCGGATTCATCAACCCGCCGGTGCGCGTGACGATGCCGTGGCGGTCGGCGTCGGTGTCGTTGGCAAAGGCGACGTCGAAGCGGTCGCGCATGCCGATCAGGCTCGCCATCGCGTAGGGCGAGGAGCAGTCCATGCGGATCTTGCCGTCCCAGTCCACCGTCATGAAACGGAAGGTCGGGTCGATCGCCTCGTTCACGACATTGGCGTTGAGGCCATAGCGCTCGATGATCGGATGCCAGTAATGCACGGCGGCGCCGCCGAGCGGATCGATGCCGATTTTGACGCCGGCGGATCTGACGAGGTCGAGATCGACGACATTGCCGAGATCGGCGACGTAAGGCGTGACGAAGTCGTAGGCGTGGACATTCGCGGCCTTGCGCGCCTTGGCATAGTCGATGCGCTTCACGTCCTCGAGCTCGCCGGCGAGATAGGCGTTGGCGCACTTCTCGACGGCAGCGGTCACGTCCGTATCGGCCGGGCCGCCATGAGGCGGATTGTATTTGTAGCCGCCGTCCTCGGGGGGATTGTGTGACGGCGTGATGACGACGCCGTCAGCAAGACCAGAGGTGCGGCCCTTGTTATAGGTGAGGATCGCATGCGAGATGACGGGCGTCGGCGTGTAGCCGCCATCCTTGTCGATCATGACCTCGACGCCGTTGGCTGCGAACACCTCGATGGCGCTGACCAACGCCGGCTCGGCCAGCGCATGGGTATCGATGCCGATGAAGAGCGGGCCGGTCAGGCCCTTCTCTTTCCGGTAATCACAAATCGCCTGCGTGGTCGCGAGGATGTGGCCTTCGTTGAAGGTGTTCTTGAACGAGGTGCCGCGATGGCCCGACGTGCCGAACGCCACGCGCTGTGCCGGATCGGACGCATCCGGCTTGCCGGCGAAATAGGCCGTCACCAGCCGCGGAATATTGGTGAGCGCGTCCGGCGAGGCCTGCTTGCCCGCCGCGGGATGAACATCAGCCACTGGAATACCCTCGTCCTGTCGTGAGTGCGGGACACCATAGCATCGGCCAAGCCCCCGCCAAGGGCACAACACGCGCGACGGGGAAGGCGTTCCTTGGAGGCGCTGCAGTCCCCATGAGCGGCCTTCGTGCTATGCTCGGCAGCACCGCCCTTTCGAATCGTCTGATGATCCCATCGCGCAAGCTGCTCGTACTGATCGCCAGCCTCATCCTGGCCGGTGCACCGGCGCGCGCCGCGGAGTTCTACACCGAGGACCTGCGCATCCCGATGGCGGAGGCCGGACCGCAGGGGCTGGAGGCCTTTCTGGTCCGACCGGTCGGGACCAAGCGCTATCCGCTGGCGCTGCTCAGCCATGGCTCGCCGCGCAAGTTCGAGGACCGCGCGACCATGTCGGCGCACAAATATTATGGCATCGCGCTGGAATACGCCCGGCGCGGCTTTGCGGCGCTGGTGGTGATGCGGCGCGGCTACGGCACCTCGCCGGGCGGGCGCGTCGACAGCGTCGGCGGTTGCGCAAAGGCCGCGTACCTGCCGGCGGCCGCCGTCGCGGTTGCCGATCTGCGCGCCGCGATCGATGCGATGGCGCACCGGGGCGACGTGACGACATCGGGCATGATCGCGGCCGGCCATTCCGCAGGCGGCCTTGCAACGGTGGCGCTGAGCGCACAGGCGCCGGCGGGCCTCGTCGCCGCAATCAATTTTGCCGGCGGCCGCGGCTCGCGCAACGACGACGATGTCTGCAATCCGGATGGGCTGGTGCAGGCCTTCGCCACCTTCGGCAAGACCTCGCACGTGCCCATGCTGTGGGTCTATGCCAGCAACGATTCCTATTTCGGTCCCGACCTCGCGCGCCGGCTCCATGACGGATTTCGCGCGGGCGGCGGCAATGCGAGGTTCGTCGCGGCGCCGGCTTACGGCGAAGACGGGCATTATCTCTATTCGGTCGCGGGCCGGCCGCAATGGACACCGTATCTCGACGCCTTCCTGCGCGAGCGCGGGCTCGGCCATGACCTCCTGAGCCTGCCCGATCCGCTGCCGCCGCCACGCCAGCTCAACGAGGCCGCGCGGGCCGAGTTCGCGCGCTATCTCGCCAGCCTGCTGCCGCACAAGGCCTTTGCGGTGTCGCCGAACGGCGGCTACGGCTGGCGCGCCGGACGGGCGACGACTGAGGAGGCCCGGCGCGACTCGCTGGCAGCCTGCATGAAATGGTCGCCCAGCTGCACGCTCTATGCGGTCGATGACCAGCTGGAGGAGCCGTCGCAGGCCAGATCCACCGACCAGAGCGCCCGCGCGCGACCGTGACGCACACACGCCTGAGGCCGGTTTGTTAACTCCGGCGCTCTATGACAAGCCCATGCTGCGGGATTGGGCACGCTTCATTCTCGGCGCGACGTGGAGGCACGTCGCGGTCGTCCTGCTCGTGTCGGCTCCGATCGGCGCACATGCGGCTGACGGCAGCAGCGAGCTCGGCGCCGGGGAAACGCCGTCGTCGCGGACCACGATCCGGAAGATCATCGAGAGGGAAACCAAGAGCACCAATCTGCCGGCCGATATCGCCGAGGCGGTCGTCTTCGTCGAAAGCGGCTACAACCCGGCGGTCATCGGCAGCGCGGGCGAAATCGGCCTGATGCAGGTGCGCCCCGAGACCGCGGCGATGCTGGGCTTCCGCGGCAGCAGCGCGGAGCTGGCCGAACCCGACGTCAACATCCATTACGGGGTGCTCTATCTCAGCCAAGCCTGGCGGCTTTCGGGCGGGGACCTCTGCCGCGCGCTGATGAAATACCGGGCGGGTCATGGCGAAGTGGAGATGAGCGCGCGGTCGCAGGTCTATTGCAACCGGGCCCGCAACCGGCTTGTCGCGATGAGCGCGATGCCGGGAGAGCGCGAAGCTGCGGCTGCTCCGGATCCGGCGTCCACGGTTGCAGCTGCCGTTGCGGTTGCGGCTGCGGCGCCCGTGAAACCGGCGAGCCGCCCGAAGATGCCGGTGCAGCCGAAGGCGGTCTATGCCCGCTATCGTCAAGGCACCGCGGCCGCCAGCCGCGCCTATTGGGCGGCCCATGAGGCCAGGGTCAGCCGGATCAAGGCGCGCATCGAAGCACGTTGGAAGCGCGTCGCATCGCGCTGACGGCGATGTTGCTATTGTCTGAGCATGATCTTGCCGGAAAACCGCTGCACGCTTTTCCGGATCTTGCGCTACAGCCGCTCGCTGAGCGCGAGCTTGTAGCCGACGCCGGTGACGGTCGCGATCACGGGCGTGCCGCTGCCGACGAGCTTGCGGCGCAGCCGCGCCACCAGCGCATCGACGGTGCGGATGTCGACTTCGGCCTGGCGGTTGCTGACCACCTCGATCAGATAGTCGCGGCTGAGCGGCCTGCCGTCGGCGCCGACGAGCGCCGCCAGCAGGTCGAATTCGGCGCGCGTCAGCGCCACCGGCTTGCCGTCGTTGCCGAGCAATTCGCGCCGGGTCAGGTCGATGATCCAGTCGCCGAACGCGATCGAATTGTGGTTGCGCGCCGCCTTGCGGTCAATCGAGCGACGCCGCAGCACGCTGCGCGCACGCGCGAGCAGATCGCGCAGGTTGATCGGCTTGGTGACGTAATGGTCGCCGGCGACCTCGAGGCCGAGGATGCGGTCGACGTCGGTGTCGCGCCGCGTCACGAAGATGATGCCCGCGTTGCTGGTGGCCTGGATCTCCTTGGCGAGCTCGAAGCCGTCCCCGTCAGGCAGTTGCACGTCGAGGAAGACGAGATCGGTGCGCGCGCGCAGCGCCTGACGGCACTCCGTGCAGGTGCCGGCGCCGACCACGTCGAAATTGTTGTCGCTGAAATAGTCGACCAGCATGGTCCGCGTCACCGGATCGTCCTCGACGACGATCAGCCGCTCGCGGCCGGGCGGACGAGCGGAAGCTACCGCCGTCCTGGCGGTCCCATGTGCCTGCGTCCCGACCTGCAGATTCAAGTCGCCGCGCAACGCGCCGTCATGTGAACGGGCATTCACAGCCTGTTCGAGCCCCCGAAATTGCCTGCCGCGATACTAGGCGCGTTGTGATGCGCAAACAATATTGGTCATGCTCTTGGCACATTAAGTATGAATTGGCCCACAATTCTCATTCCGCGCACCGTCGCGCCGGCAGTCTCCCGATTTTCGGAAAAGCAGATCGTACTTCGGGCGGCGCTCTGCGGCTTGCTCCCCTGTGAGCTTCGCATCTACTGTGCCTCCAAAAGCCTGCACTCGGAGGTGGCGCATGGAGGTCATACTGCTCGGCACCGGCGGCCCGCGCCCGGACCCGCGCCGCATGGCGACGACCACGCTGATCAGGCTTGGCGAGGAGAACATCCTGTTCGACGCCGGCCGTGGCGTCATGGTGCAGCTTCACAAGGCCGGCGTGCCGCTCGGCGCCATCAACACGGTCTTCCTCACCCATCACCATTTCGACCACATCGGCGATCTCTACGATGTGATGTTGAATTCGTGGATGCACGGGCGCAAGGACGAGCTCCGCATCTATGGGCCGCCGGACACTGAGCGGCTCGTCAACACGCTCATCACGCAGGTCTACGACAAGGACATCATCTGGCGGGACCAGGGCGAGCCGAGCTTCGGCGGCTGGAAGCCGGTCGCCGCAACGGACATCATTCCAGGCCCCGTGCTCGACACCGGTCGCTGGAAGATCAGTGCCGAACTGGTCTCGCATGGCGACGGCCTCGACATGCCGGCGGCCTTTCTGGCGCGCTGGATCTGTCTCGGCTATCGCTTCGAAGCGGAAGGCAAGGTCATTGCTATTTCCGGCGACACCGTCCGCTGCCACGGGCTCGAGCGGCTGGCCGAGGGAGCCGACCTGCTGGTGCAGTGCTGCTTCCTCGCCACGCCGGAGATCAACAACGAGCATTTGCGCCGGCTTGCGAAATACACGATCGCCTGCGGCGACACCGTCGGGAAGATCGCGGCCAGAGCCGGCGTCAAGAAGCTCGCGCTGACCCATCACCGTCCGCGTACCGACGATGCCATGCTGAACGCATTGCTTGATGACGTCAGGCGGGACTATGCAGGACCGGTCGTGCTCGGCGAGGATCTCACGCGCATCGAGGTCTGATCATCATCGATCAACTCGCCGCCTCAGGACGATCCGACCTCGATGCGGAACGACAATTGCTCTTCCGCGCCGGCTGCGATGTGCATCAGCCCCGGCTTGTCGGTAAACTCGCCTTGAAAGCCGGCGGGACTTGCGTAGCCGCGCCAGGGCTCGATGCAGAGGAACGGCGCGCCTGACGGTTTCGACCAGACGCCGAGCTCGCGAAATCCGCGCCAGGACATTTTCAGCCATGGCCCGGTCGATGCACCTCCCGCCGCGGCATAGCGGACCGAAGTGCTCTCGATGCGGTCGAAGATGATGGCGTCGTCGACGAACAGGGAGTCCGACAAGGGAAGCGAGGTGCCTTTGACCGGGCTCGGCTCCGCTGCCAGCCGCAGCAATCCACCTTCGAGACGGCGGACCGGAGACGGTTCGGCGCTCGCGAAAGTCAGGGCATGGCTCTCCTTCGCCGCGCCGAGCTGCAGCGGCCAATTGAAGGCGGGATGACCGCCGAGCGAGGCCGGCAACGTCTCCTTGCCGGTGTTGGCGATCGTGAGCGTCAGATCGAGGCCGGACTCATCGATCGCATAGGCCGCCGTCAGCCGGAACGGGAACGGATAGAGCGCGCGCGTCGTCTCATTATCATCGAGCACCAGGGTGCAGCGGCTCTCGCCGCGTTCTGCCCACACGAAGCGGCTGTCGCGGGCGAAGCCGTGCTGCGTCATCCGATACGTCCTGCCCTGATGCCGCAATTCGTCGTTGGCAAGGCGCCCGACGATCGGAAACAGCAGCGGCGCGTGACGCGGCCATTCCGGCCCCGCCTGCCAAAGGAATTCGGTGCCGCCGCCCTTCAGCGAGCAGAGCTCGGCGCCGTGCGCCTTGACGGTCGCGGTGAGCGAGCCGCAGCGGAAGGAGTGGGTGTCATCGGTCATGGCCGACCTCTACACCCCGGCCTGGCACGCAGCAAGGCGACGCCGGGCCATGCAGGCGGCGCCTCCGAGCCATGCCCGGCTGCGTCATATTTCTGTACCTAACGATTGCTCACGTGCGGCTCCTCCACCGCGAGCTCCCCGCGAACCCGGCCGGAACTCCATGAACCATCGTGGTCCCCAATTGAAATTCTTCATCAACGGCCGCTTTCTGTCGCAAAAGCTCACGGGCGTGCAGCGTTATGCCGCTGAAATGGTCAAGGCGATCGACGTGCTGCTCGCGTCGGAGCAGATTCCGGCCTCGCTGCGCAACGCAGACTGGCAATTGTTGAAGCCCGCGGATGCAAGCGAGGAACTTGATCTCGACCGGATCAAGATTCGCGCTGTCGGCCGGCTGCATGGGCACGCGTGGGATCAAATCGATCTCGCCCGCGCTGCCGCCGGGAGCCGCTTGATCAGCCTGGCCAATTCCGGACCCGTCCTCCATCGCGACCACATTGTGGTGATTCACGACGCCCAGGTCTTTCGCAGGCCCGACTTCTTCAACTGGCGCTATCTGACCGTCCATCGCACGATGGGGCGGATGCTCGCCCGGCACGCAAGCATCGCAACGGTGTCGGGATTTTCCCGCAAGGAGCTTGCGGACGTGCTGAATCTCTCGGCATCGCGCATTCCCGTCTTCCCCAACAGCGCCGAGCACTTTGCAGCCACGCAGCCCGATCCCGGCATCCTGGCCCGACTCGGCGTTCAGCCGCAGAAGTTCTTCCTCTTCGTGGGCTCGAAAACCAAGAACAAGAACCTGTCCGTCGCGATCCGCGCCATCCAGCTGCTCGACCGGGCCGACGTTCCCCTGGTCATCGTCGGCGGCGACAACAGCAAGGTCTTTCAGGATAATTCGGGCGAAGGGGCTTCCGGCCTGGTGCTGGCCGGCCGTCTGACCGACAGCGAGATTGCCGCGCTCTATGCGCACGCATCGGCCTTCGTGTTTCCCTCGCTCTACGAGGGGTTCGGCGTGCCGCCGCTCGAAGCCATGATCTTCGGCTGCCCAGTCATCGCCTCGAGGGCCGACGCCGTCGTGGAGACGTGCAGCGACGCGGCTGCGTATTTTGACGCCACGGATGCCGAGGCGCTGAAGCAGCTCATGCTCGAAAGATTGGCAATCGGCGCGATCTCGGACCAGGAACGCCGACGGCAACAGGATCGCCTTGCACTCTATTCGTGGAAGAAATCGGCGAAGACGTTGCTCGATCACCTCGCAGTGCCGGCGAACGTCGCCAGCGCTGCGTGAAACACGGCGCGGTTCGCCTATCGCGCGCAACGGTTTTTGCATAAACGGTTTGCAACTCGCGGCTCTTTGCCTGGTTCCATGAAATTTCTTCTTCGTTCTTGCGATGATCGCAAGCACGAGCGCCTTGGCGCAACATCACCACATCGCTGCCCCAATATCGCTACGTATTCGAGGAACTGTGTTTCGCACTAGCGAACACAGAACAGGGATACAGATGTCCGGCTCTCCAACGCGGCCCTACGCAAGGCAAACGATGAAAGTGCTGCACATCGCCGAAACGATCCGTGGCGGGATCGCGAGCTATCTGAACGAGTTGCATCCTCAACAACAGGCCAGCTTCGGTGCCGAGAACGTACATTATGTCGTGCCGTCGGATCATCGGGGCGACCTTGGCGCGATCGATGACAACCAGATTACAACATTCGAACGATCCGGCCGCAGCGTCGCCGGCCTATTCCAGATGCTGCGTGCCAGCATGCAAGCGCTGGATGCCTTCAGACCGGACGTGGTGCACCTGCATTCTTCCTTTGCAGGGCTCGTGCTCCGGCCCGCGCTGGCAGCCCGCTCGGGCGGACCGCGCGTCGTCTATTGTCCGCACGGCTGGGCATTTTCGCGCGAGACCGGCCGCTTCAGTCATAAGCTGACGAAGGCGGCGGAGAACCTGCTTGCGCGCACCTCGGACCGAATCATCTGCATCTCCGGCGACGAGTACAACGAAGCCGTGCGCGCGGGAATTCCTGCCGACCGCCTCACCGTGGTCCACAACGGCATCTCGAAGAGCCGCACGCCGCAGCCCATCTCCGCGGACTGGACCTCTAAGAAGGTCAAGGTGCTGTTCATCGGACGCCTGGACCGGCAGAAGGGGTTCGATCTGCTGATCGAAGCGGCACGCGCGCTCGAGGATGTGCTGGACGTCCGCATGATCGGCGCCTCCGTCGTCAACAAGTACGAAGGTCCGACCGTCCCGTCCAACGTGTCCCTGTTGGGCTGGCTCGACCGCCCGACCATCGAGACCCAGCTCGAGGCCGCCGACCTCGTCGTGATTCCGTCACGATGGGAAGCCTTCGGCCTCGTTGCGCTCGAAGCGATGCGGGCGGCCAAACCCATCCTTGCGTTCCGCAGCGGCGCTTTGCCCGAGATCGTCGTCGATGGCGTCACCGGCGTGCTCTGCGAGCCCGTCGCGGTTCAGCCGCTCGTGAATGGTTTCCGGCGCGCACTCGATCTCGATCTCAAGGTGCTGGGACAGCGCGGCTACGACCGCTTCAAGCAGCTCTATGACGTCGAAAAGACGCATGCGCAATTGCAGCAGGTCTATGTCGAGCTGCTTCAGGACGACCAGACGCCCGTCGAAGCGAAGGCGGGGCTGCAGTCGGATCTCTCCAAGAATTTCTGATGGCTGCACCGCTCCCACGCACCTTGGTTCGCGACAGTCTCCGCCTCGCGAGCCTCTTCGCATCCATTCTCCTTCCGGTGTCGGTCTGCGCACAGCAGGCGCAACCGCTCGATGCCCGATTCCTGCTCGGGGTCGGCACGCATCAGGGGCTGGGCGGCCCGGTGAGCGCGCGCGGATACGTGCCTTCGGAAAACGTCGCCCAGATCAAGCAACTCGGTCTCAATTCCTTTCGCGATGATTTTCCCTGGTCCGAGTTCGAGGTTGGGGGACGCCGGATGGGTTTCACACCCCGACTTGGCAGGCTCGAAGCGCAGGTCAAGTCCGGCGTCGCGCGCCCTCTCCTGATCCTCGCCTTCGGCCATCATCTCGTTCCGAATTCCTCGCCACCGACGACGGACGAGGCGCGGCAGCGGTTCGCCGATTATGCGGCGGCGGCGGCGCAATCGGTGGTGGCGCAGCATCCGCTGTTCGAGCTCTGGAACGAATGGAACCTGGCGGCGAAGAAAGATCCTGCGTTCTCGCCGGAAAACTATCGGGCGCTTGCCGAGGTCACGCGGCCGGTAGTCAAGCGGGTGGCGCCAAATGCGCCGTTTTTGGTCGGCGCGCTCGGCGACGATCTGGGCTGGACATGGACCGAGAAGATGCTGCGGACCGGCATTCTTCAATATGCGGACGGCGCATCGATCCATCTCTACAATTTCTGTATGGGCCCGAGCAAACGCACCTCGGCCGAAATCATCGACAGGCTGACGGCGTTTCACCGCCTGGTCGGCCAGGCGAGCGGAAACCCCGATTTTCCGATCTATGTCACCGAGACGGGGTGGACCACGGCTGCCACCAGTAAATGCGGCGTCAGCGAACAAGCCCAGTCCGACAATACGGCACAGCTCATCTTGTGGGCATCGACCGCGGCGCGCTGGCTCAAAGGAATGTGGTTCTACGAACTCAAGGACAGTGGAAAGGACGCATCGGACCTGGAGCACAATTTCGGACTCTATCGTTTCGATAACTCCCCAAAGCCGGTCGCCTGCGCGGCTCAGGGCGCCTGGGCTTTCATCCGCTCCAGCCTGAGCGCCGAGAAACGCGAGCTCGCCAGCGGCGTCGTGTCGATCAATGCAACGACGACGTCCGGCGCCAGAGTTGCGGTGTGGTCCGAGACTCCCGAGCGGCGTTACGAGGTCAGGATCAAGGGCGATCAGGACGGCGCAACCTTTGCGATGCCGTGCGACTCGGCCGCAAGACCTGCGTCCGGTGCCTGGATTCCGGTTTCGACCACGCCGGTTCTCATTGCAGCGAGCAACGGTGCCATGCCCGCTTTGGAGATAAGGCCGGCGCGGTAAGCGCGATTTTGCAAAACATGAGGTTCAGTGATGAAAGTTCTTTTGACGTCCACGCTTTATCCGACGCCTCAGGCCCCCAAGATCGTCGGCGGTGCAGAGATCTTCGCGCGGCGCTTCGCCGAAGGCCTGGTGCAGCGCGGAGACGAGGTCGAGGTGATCCGGGCCGCATCGTCCCCTGGGCAGGAGCGCGAAAGCTGCAACGGCATCAACGTCCATTCCGCGCCGGTCCAGAACATCTATCGGCCCTTCACGGAGCAGAAGAACGCCGTCTTGCGCAGCATCTGGCATGCGGTCGACGACTGGCAGATGCAGGCGCCGCTGATCGCGGAACGCATCCGGGCCTTCAAGCCGGACGTGCTGCACTCCAACAATCTGTCCGGTCTCACCACCGCGATCTGGCGCGTTGCCGCCCAGCTCGGCGTCCCGGTGCTGCATACGCTTCACGACTATTATCTGACCTGCCCGCGCTGCTCGCGCTTCGACAAGGGACGCTCATGCGAGCACACCTGCACGAGCTGCGGGATCCTGACCTTCCATCGCAAGCGGGCGACGCACTGGCTGAGCGCCGTGGTCGGCGTGAGCGAGCGCGTGCTGTCCATTCATACCGACATGGGCCTGTTCGCGGAGACGCCGATCCGCACCGTGATCCGCAACGCCTCGACCGAACCGCCGCGCGAGCCCTACCCTCGCCCGGTCTGCACCACGGAAGTGACGTTCGGGTTCATCGGCCGGCTCACTGAGGAGAAGGGCATCGACAATTTGATGCATGCCCTTGCCATGCTGCCTCGGGATCGCATCCGGATGCTGATCGCCGGTCGCGTCAGCGACGAGGAACAACGGCGCCTCAGGGCGCTCGCGCCGGATGCGCGTATCGAGTTCATGGGATTCGTGGTGCCGGACGATTTCTACAAGCAGGTCGACGTGGTGATTGCCCCCTCGATCTGGCACGACCCCGGTCCGCTCGTCGTCGCCGACGCCAAGGCGGCCGGCAGGCCGCTGCTCGGAACGCGCTTTGGCGGCATGCCCGAGGTCATCGAGCACGGCGTGACGGGCTGGCTGACCGAAGCCGATCCGCAATCCCTGGCCGACAGCATGCTCGCAGTCGCCTCCGATCCGCACAAGATCGACGAGATCAGCCGGCGCCTGATCGCGGATACCAACAAATGGGTATTTGCCGACGTGCTGTCATCCTACAAGAATCTGTACGAGCAACTGCGCGAGCAACGGATGTCGCGCGTGCGCGCAGCAACGACTGAAGCGCCGCGGGCCGTCGGCAAGGAGCGCCTCATTCCGAGATGACACGCCTCTTCGCGATGGCGGGCTACCTCTATCAGAGCGCCGCGGCGATCATCCTGATCTTCGCGATCAGTCATCTGTTGCCCGCCTCCGACTACACCAATTTCTCGCTGGCACTGGCCTCGAGCCAGTTGCTCTGCGTCCTGATGTTCGAGTGGCTGCAGCTCGCCGGATTGCGCTTCCTGGCAGCAGCCGAGGAGAACGAGGCGGCGCGGCTGAGGTGGTCGCTCTTTGCCGCGGGCCTGTCGAGCGCAGGCGCGCTCGTCGTGGTCGGCGGCTGCGCATCTCTGGCCAGCGTACTCCCGGCCGGGATCATCGCGCTGGGCCTCGGCATATCCGTGCTTCAGGGCCTGACCGACCTCTATTTGCTGTCGGTCCGCCTGTCCGACCGGCTGGGTGTCGCCTCCTCTCTCCTGGCGTTTCGCGCTACCGCCCTTCTGACCGGAGCCGCCGCGGGTGCGGCGATTTGGGGAACGGCGGAAGCGGCGCTGCTCGGCGTCAGTGCGGGCCACGCCCTGGGCCTGCTCGCGGGGCTGGTGGCCTATCGCACCCCCCTGGAGCGCGTTCCGCTGCGGACGATGCTGGCCGACTGGAAGGATTTCTCCCGCTACGGCATGCTGGCGGCGGGTGCGTCCGTCATCCATCTCTCGGTGCCGGTGCTGCTCCGCTTCATCATCATCGGCCGGCTGGGCGCGACGGGCGCCGGCGCCGGATTCTCGATTGCGCTCGACCTGCTGCAACGCCCGTTCTGGGTTCTCAATGCAGCGATCCACACCGTGAGCTATCCCGATGTCGTGAAGGATTTCGAGCACGGAACCGTCATGAAGTCGGTGCAATCGACGCGGCGGATGTTCGAGTTCATGGTCTGCACGACCCTCGTGCTGCTCGGCGGTCTCGTCGGCTTCATTCCGGATGCAGCCCGTATCCTGGTGCCGCGGGAGAGCCTTGATGGCTTCCTGACGACGGCACCTGTTGTGGCCGTCTTCTATTTCCTGCACACGCATCTCCAGGCGACCGTCGCGGTCGTTCCGCACCTGGAGAAGCTCGCAACGAGGCTCGTGATCGTTGCGGCCGGCCAGCTCGCGATCGTCGCTGCCGTCGCGCTGGCCGCGGCATGGGCCGGCCTGTCGCCGCAACAGGCGGTCGGCTGCGCTTGCCTCGCCACGCTGGCAGCGATTCTGTTTGCGCTCGGTCCGACACTGCGGTTCGAGGCATTCCCGCGCTGGTCACTGGTCGCGCAGGCGCTAGTGGCCGCCGTCCTGATCGGATCACTCGGCGCGATGCCGACCGAGCCCGCGACATGGCTTGCCGGCAAGATCGTGATCGCCGCGCTCGCAACGGCGATCGTCGGATGGCGCGGTGACTTTCTGATGCTGGCCCGTCGCGGCTAGCCCAATTCGCCGCATCCGGCACGGATCGGAACACAGCGGGCGAGCAACTGAGCCGTTGGGCCACGGCTCAAATTCAGGTCCTGGACGGAACCATTGCGCCTCCCCGATCAAACCAAGCGGTCATATCCGGGAAAGTACGGATACAACCAGTGCGATAAAATCTTTCAGATTGATCGCCCATGAAAATGGCATCTGCCGACTCCCTGTGCCATCCGATGACGCAGACGAAAGAGTCGCACCCCACCGCCGCGTTCGTATGACACGCTCTCAAGCCGAAGCGTTGGATCGAACTCGCACGGCTTGCGCATATATTTAGCAGCGTGAATCGTGGAAATCTTGAAAGCGCCATTCTCACGCCATCCTGCACGGGCATCGCATCAGCATTCTGCTGCAACACGAGTCGAGCTGTTCCTGCACAAGGAACCGCATTTCACTCGCGATTTGTAGCTTCGATTTTTATCTGAAATTCACACTCGACAGAGAAGCTTCGACGCAAATCCCTGCGAGCAATTTCGTTCGCGCTGAAACCCGAGTTTGCAATGCCTGATCAAACCATCCTGTCCGCCAGCGGCTTCATCAA
The DNA here is from genome assembly GCF_020194135.1 of Bradyrhizobium sp. BRP23. NCBI lineage: Bacteria > Pseudomonadati > Pseudomonadota > Alphaproteobacteria > Hyphomicrobiales > Nitrobacteraceae > Bradyrhizobium > Bradyrhizobium sp. BRP23. The sequence goes on from NZ_JADYVW010000006.1 coordinate 39,950, forward strand.
CTCCATCGGCGTCAACACGCACGCCGGTTTCGGATGGACCGGCTACAACAACCTCGCGCTGATGGCCGACAGCCTCGAATATATCGGCGTCACCCATCTCCGCGACGCGATGGGCACGAACCCCGCTGCGCAGCCGGTCGTCGAGGGCCTGGCCGCCGCCGGCTACAAATTCGACTTTCTGGTATCGTCTGCGCTGCCCCAGTCCGGTACGGTCGGGTTGCAGAACTACATCGCCTCGCTCCAAAAATTCGCGACGAGCTATTCGGGCAGCATCACCGCCATCGAGGGGCTCAACGAGGCCAATCACCAGCCCTTCAGCTACAATGGCAGCTCCAGCCTTTCGGCCGCGGCCCAGTTCCAGAGTGCGCTCTATCAGGCCGTCAATGCCAACGCGACGCTCGCCAGCATCCCCGTCTACAATCTGTCACTGGCCTACAACGATCCGCAAGGCTACAGCCAGCTCGGCAACATGTCGGGCTCGGTCGACTATGCCAACGCCCACGCTTATGTCAGCACCGGCCTCAATCCGAGCAGCTCCATTGCGGCGACGCTGAGCGCCGTCATGGCCGCGGCTCCGGGAAAGCCTGTCGTCATCACGGAAACCGGCTACACCACGCAAAGCAATACCCAGTATCTCGGCGCCAACGAGACGGTGCAGGCCAAATCGATCCTGAACACGCTTGTCGTCGCCTACAAGGCCGGCGTGAGTGCAACTTACCTCTACGAGCTGTTCGACCGCGACTCGTCTGCAGCCAACACCAATCCCGAAGCCAATTTTGGCCTGTTCAACTCCGACGGCACGCCCAAGCTCGCCGCGACGGCGATTCACAACCTGACGACCATTCTGGCCGACGACGGCAAGGGCGGCCTGCAGCCGACTGACCCATTGAACTACACGTTGAGCAACATGCCGGCCACCGGCAACAGCATGGTGCTCGGCAAGAGCAATGGCGCCTACGAACTCGTCGTCTGGGCCGAGCCGAAGCTCTGGAACGATGCCACCGATACCGAGCTGTCCAATGCGGCCCAGACGGTGACGGTGAACCTCGGCGCCGTCCATCATACCGTGAAGGTGTACGACACGCTGACCGGCACCACAGCGATCGCCAGCTACACCGACGTCAGCACCATCACCATTCCGGTCAGCGATCACCCGGTGATCATCGAGATCGACGCGCCCCCGACGACGCCGCCCGCCCCGGACACAAGGACCAGCGTCACCGGAACGGCTGCGGAGATCGTGCCGCAACTTTCCGATCTGAGCGACTCGACGGCGCTGCAGACAATCACCCTGACCGACTCCCACGTCCTGCAGGTCGCGTCGAAGGCGACCATGGACTACATGATCGCCCATTACGGCAACGCGCTCTCGAAGATCCAGGGCGGATATTCGTTCTCGGTGACGAACTCGGCGGCGACCTGGACCAGCACGAGGACTTACGATTCGAGCGGCAAGCTGCTCTCGAAATCCGACACCGGCCTCAATTCAAGCGGGCAGCCGACCTCGACCACCATCGTCCACAGCGACGGCTCCAAGGACGTGATCAGCTACACCGGCGGCGTGCAGACTAAATTCGTTCATGTCGGAACCGACGCAACCCGGACAACCGACACCTACAACACGGCCGGCACCCTGCTGAGCGAAGTCGTCCAGAAGCCCGACGGCCATTACTCCACCACGCTCTACACGAACGGCGTGAAGACAGCCGCCTACGTCAAGAACGCGGACGGCTCGCAGGACAACTATACCTACAACATCACGGGCAAGAGCTTCACCACCCAGGTGCAGCATCTCGACGCGTCGGGGAAGGTCACTTCGGTGATCCGCAGCCATGCCGACGGCTCGCTGGACTCGACCCAGGTCTACAATAGTGACGGCAGCAGCGTGATCACGTTGTACAGCGCCACGGGAGTGAAACAGGTCGAGACCGCCTACCATGCCGATCGCAGCAAGGATGTCTGGACGTACAACATTAAGGGCCAGAACTATACGACCCAGCACGACGTCTACGATTCGACCGGATTCCTCACGACCCTGACGCGCCTGCATGCCGACGGCAGCCTGGCCTTCGAGCTGATGCAGACCGCCGACGGCACCAAGACGACCAACTGGTACAATGCCGCCGGCAGCCTCACCAGCGAGGTGGTCCAAAAGGCCGACGGCTTCGCCTCGACAACCCTCTACAGCAACGGCGTCAAGACGAAAGTTTACATCAAGAACGCCGACGGTAGTCTGGACAATTATGCCTATGGCATCACCGGCCAGAGCTACACCACGCTGATCCAGCACATCGATCCGTCCGGCAAGGTCACGTCCGTCACCCGCAAGCACGCGGATGGCACGCTCGACTATACCCAGGTCGTCAACAACGACGGGAGCAGCGTCGTCACCATCTATGACGCGACGGGAGTACGGACGAAACAATCCGAGTACCACGCTGATGGCAGCAAGGATGTCTTCCTCTACAACATCACCGGCCAGAACTACACGACCGAACACAACGTCTACGATGCAACCGGCTTCCTCACGACGCTGATCCGGAAGCACGCGGACGGCAGCATGGCGTTCAAGCTGGTGCAGAGCAAGGACGGAACCAAGACGACGGACTGGTACGATGCAAAGGGGGTCCTCACCAGCGAGGTGATCACGAAGGCCGACGGTTACAGCTCGACAACGGTCTATACCAACGGCCTGAAAACTGCGGCCTACATCACCAATGCCGACCTGAGCCAAGACAATTACACCTACAACATCACCGGTCAGAGCTATGCCACGCAGCACCAGCATCTCGATCCGACCGGCAAAACGACGGAGGTGACCCGCTGGCACGCCGACGGCACGCTCGACTATACCCAGGTCGTCGGCAGCGACGGTGGCAGCGTCGTGACCAATTACGACGCTTCAGGCCTCGAGAAGACACAAACCGACTATCACTCCGACGGCTCGAGGGATGTCTATCTCTTCAACGTCATCGGTCAGAACTACACGAAAGAGCACGATACCTACGATACCACCGGTTTCCTTACGCACATCGTGCGGACCCACGCCGACGACAGCCTGGCATTCACCCTTGTGCAGAGCGCCGACGGCACCAAGACCTCGGGCTGGTATGACGCCAAAGGAATTATCACCAGCGAGGTGACGACCAAGAGCGACGGCTACAGTTCCACCACGGTCTACACCGGCGGTATCAAGACCGCTGCCTATATCAAGAACGCCGACGGCACGTCGGACAACTGGACCTACAACATCACAGGCCAGTCCTACACGACGCAGCACCAGCACCTCGATGCCTCGGGCAAGATCGTCGAGATCACAAGGACCCACGCCGACGGCACTCTGGACTATACCCAGGTCATCAACAATGACGGCAGCAAGCTGACCGACATCTATAACAGCGCCGGCATCAAGACCCAGGAGATCGCCAGCCACGCCGACGGCTCGAGGGACGTCTTCCTGTTCAACTTCAACGGACAGGCCGGCGTCACGCAGCACGAGAGCTACAACACCGCCAAGGCGCTCGAGTTCATCGATCAGACCAAGTCCGATGGCACCCACAACGTCACGGCCGTCGCCAGCGGCGTGACGATCCAGGGCGGGGCCGGCAATGACGTGTTCTCGGCGGCGCCGAACTCGACGACCATCGCGTACGACCACGGCCAGGACCAGATCCTCAACTTCCAGGCCGGCAGCGGGACGACGCACGACACGATCGCGATCTCGAAACTGCTGGCGGAGGACTACAGCCAGCTCCAGATCACGCAGTCCGGCACGAACGCGCTCATCACGTTCTCGGCGACCGACTCGATTCTGCTGAAGAACGTCTACGTCTCCAGCCTGACCAGCCACGACTTCGTGTTCGTCTAAGCACGGCGAAATCTGCCCAAATGGGCGCCAACGTCGCTGGGGGCCGGGACCATGTCCCGGCCCCTGATCGTTCGTTGGTCGGGCGCCTGCCTCATCGATGAGCAAAGGGCTCTCTGCCATCCGCGATTGGATGAGCCCCATGAATTCGGAGGGATCGTCGGGTTGTGCCGCATCGGCCGCCGCGCTTGCGAACTTGCGTCACAATTCGTCTCTAGAAAAGCGACGAACCGTGCAAGGAAACCGAGCCCCGATGGAAGCCAGTGAAGCAAGACGTTTTGTCGTTCTCGACTTCTACCGCTTCGTCGCCGCGCTCGGGGTCTTCATCTTCCACCTGAAGCTGATCGACAAGGGCATCTCACCGGCCTGGAACGGGTCCTATGGCCTGTTCGTGGACATGTTCTTCATCCTGTCCGGGTTCGTGATTTCCTACTCCTATCCTTCAACCTCGACAGGCCCGCGCTCCTATGCGCGCTTCCTCATTAGGCGGATCGCGCGAATCTACCCCTTGCATCTGCTCACATTGTTGATATTCGCGGTCCTTGCTCTCATGGGCATATCCGGTCCGACCTCGCACGCGAGCTTGACGGATTTCATTCAAAACCTCTTCCTCGTGCAGGCGTGGGGTATTACAGATCATCTCAGCTTCAACTCGCCGGCTTGGTCCATCAGCGCCGAGCTGTTCTGTTACCTATTATTCCCATTGTTCATGCTGCTGGCCGGGAGGATCTCGCCGCTGATGCTGGCGATCATCGTCGCGCTCTCTTACGGCATCCTTGCCCATGCTCACCTGCCGATCTGGCAGGAACGCTCTCAGATGTACGGGGCAACTTTCGATTTCGGGATGTTACGGGCGCTTCCGAGCTTCCTGAACGGGATTCTCCTAACCGTCCTGTTCAGGCTCTCGAGCGACTATCGCAAGAAGCCGGTTGCATTCGCCGGAATAGCGCTGTTTGCCGTCTCGGTTCTGGTTCTCAACTTCTTTGCCAAGCCCGACCTTGCAATCATACTGTTCTCTCTCGCGATCCTCGTCACAGCCACGGGAGAAAGCGCCTTCGCGCGGTTTCCCGGCTCCGATTGGCTCGGCCGCCTCGGCAACACGTCATATGCCATCTACATGATGCACGAAGTGCTGTTGATCCTGCTTTTCAAGCCGGCCTGGCACTATTTCGGACTTCAGCCAAGCATGTTTCCGGTGTTTGCATTGGTCTGCTGCATCGTTCTGACAGTCGTTGCCGACGTGACATATCGCTACGTCGAAGATCCCGCTAGAAGATTGATCAACCGGCTTGCGCCTGGCGGGGCAAGATCAGCCCGCGTCCCGAAGCCCGAGCCGCTCGATCTTGCCGAGGCCAGACAGGCGGCCAACGCAAGCTAGCTGGTGCGTGCAGGCCGAATTCTGGCTAGGTCTTAGACGATCGCCGCACACGACCCCAGACTTCCTGGCATATCCGCACCACGGCCGGCCGGGCGACCGCCATGACAACGGCAAGATAGACCGAAGAACCAAGCAGCACGAGCGCGGAGAGACGCAGCCATGGCGACGTGGCCGGCATGGTAATGGAGGCAGCAACCACCGCGCACGCCATCACCGCGGAGCCCGCAAGTGCCGGCATCAGCGCCGCGGCATAGGGCCTGATGCCGAGCGCCAAGATCCGCATCGAGGCTCCGGCGGACAGTGGATACAGCAACAAGGCGCGAACGACGTAGCCGACAGCGATCGCGATAAGGCCAAATGGCGCAGCGACGATGAAGATCGCTATGTTCGAAACCGCGTATATCAGCGTCAGCCAAGTCTGCCAGTGCGGTTTGCCGAATGCCAGGATCACCGAGTGATTGTAGAGGCCGATTGTGGTCAAGAACCCGGTGATCGACATGATCGCGAGTAGAGGGGCGGCCTCGCCCCACTTGGATCCGAAGAAACCGACGATGAGATCCGGTGCCAGAGCCGCTATGCCCGCGAAAAGCGGGGCCGTCAGCAGTGACGTGTACTTGACGAAGTCGACCAGCGTCGAACGCGATGCTTCCCGGTCATGCTGGAGGCCAGCGATGGTCGAAAAGAACACGCGGTTCAACGCATTCCCGATCACGGTACTCACGGCGTTGACCAGGCGCTTGGCAAGGCTGTAGAAGCCCGCGCCGGCGGCGCCGGTATACCAAGTGACGAAAATCAGATCGGAATTGGCATTGGCAAAGTTCGTGATTCCCGTCAGCGCCACGTAGCGCGCATAGCTCAGGAGATCGATAACAGCCTGCCGGCTGACCCGGAGCCGAGGGCGCCAGGGCGTCAGGATCCAAAGGCTGACCAGCGAGATCAACGAAGTCGAGACGAGCTGTCCGACCAGCGCAACGACCCCGTAACCCTGTATCGCCAGCGCGATCCCTACGGCTCCGCCAACCGAGATTGAAGAAAGCGAACGGATGGCGAGGGATCGAAAGAGTTGATTGCGCGTCAGCCAGGCTTCGTGCGTCCGTGACAGGCCTTGCACGGCCACCACGATGCAAAATCCTTTGAGAACGATGGCAAGATCCGAAAGACCGGAGAATCGTTCGATGGCGCCGCTCGAGGCGAACAGTGCGAGTGCTGCAAACAAGGAGAGGCCCGCGATGAGCCAAAACGAGGCAGTGTAATCCTCATCCTTCGGATCGGGACGCGCCTGGACGGCAATCGCGATGCTCTCGATCAGGACTGCCCGGCAGAACTCGAGCGCCAGCGCTCCCGTTGCCACGATGCCGAGAATCTGCGGCGACAGCAGCCGCGCCATGATCATGTAGATTGCGAGCGTGAGCGCCTGCCCGACCGCGGAATCGAGCGCCGACCAAATGACGCCCGAAACGATCGAGCGCGGCTTGATAATCTCGTGGCGCAACTGGAAGCCTGTCACAATTCGGGGTTAGGTCGACATTCGTCGATGAGCCATTGGCTGCTATGGTCCAATAGTCGCCTTGTTTACGAGGACACTACGGCAAGAAAGCAGCTACATCCGAGGCAGCATGAATTTTCGAGGCAATCTACGACGGCTGATCAACGAGGTCGGCTGCGACTTTATTCATCAACTGCCCTATCCGCACGTGGACTTGTTCTTCTGGCGTCCCGACGATGGAACGATCAATTTCGGTGATCATCTTTCGATCGTTGTCGTTGACCATCTCTTGCGGCAATTCGGCTATACGCTCGCCGATGAGGTGCCGCGGCAAGCGCGCTTGTTCGCGATCGGCTCCGTGCTCCACTACGCGCGAAATGGCGATGTGATCTGGGGAAGCGGCGTAAACGGACGCCCCGGCCAAGGCGACCTCAACCATCGCGTGCAGAATTTGGACGTGCGAGCGGTGCGCGGCCCCCGTACCCGGGAAGTTCTGCAGCGCCGGGGCATCGCGGTTCCCGAAGTGTTCGGAGATCCGGCGTTGCTGCTTCCTCAGCTGTTTCCAAATCGTTTTCGCCCTACTGCCAAGAAGCCGTGGGTGTTTGTTCCGAATTTGCACGATTTGAACATCGTCGACCCTGCCGCCGATACGGTGGTCTCACCGCTGGGATCCTGGAACCGCCGAATTGACGCCATACTCGAAGCTGAACTGGTTCTGGCCAGCTCGCTCCACGGCATCATCGTCGCCGAGGCATTCGGGATACCGGCTCGATACGTACGGCTGAGCAGCGGAGAGGCCGAGTTCAAGTATCATGACTATTATGAGGGCACCGGCCGGTTCGCCGTCGAGTTTGCGACGAGTATTGACGAAGGTCGCGAGATGGGGGGAGCTGCGCGCCTCAACTTTGATCATCGTGCCTTGATGAGTGCATTCCCGATCGACCTCTGGAGCGGAAAGAACTAACATGGCCAAGCGCCTTCGCGTGGCCATCTACGCGCCGCATTTTGCGGAATATTCCTACCGGCTCGCATCGGGACTGGCGCATCATTGCGACGTTCGGCTTGTGCTCAACCGCAAAGACGCGAACCAGCAATGGGAGCTTGCCGATATCGCTGTGACGGCGCCGTTCGAGACACGGATTCGCGACCTCAGTCTGCGGCGCGGCGGCGCAATCGGCATCCCTGCCTCGTTCATCGACATAATTTCCTTCCGCCCGGACGTGATCCATTGTCACGAAGTTCCCGAGATCTACACGTCCAAGCTGATTCAGCTCCTGCGTCCGCTCGGCATTCCCCTGGTGCTGACCGTTCACGATGCTATCCCGCACTCGGAGGGCGGCTCCGGCACCTCGCCCCGTGAAGATGCCTGGCGCGGACGCATGCGTGCGGCCGCCTCGATCGTCACGACGCACGGCGAGAGCTGCATTGCAGATTTTCATCGCGCCTCGCCCGACTTCAAGGGCGAGACGGTTTCCAGCATGCACGGCGTGCTGATGGTTCCGCCGGACAAAAGCTCGTTCACCGAGCCCGAATCCGGACGCATCCTGTTTTTTGGACGGATGTGGGCTTACAAGGGCCTCGACGTTTTCATCGACGCGATCGACATGTTGGCCCAGCGCGGCGTCGCGCATGAAGCGATCGTCGCCGGGCGCGGCCCCGAGATGACACGGCTCGGCGCCCGGATGGAGGCAATGCCGACGGTCAAGACCATCAATGCCTACATTTCGCCTGCGGATACCGGACGTCTATTTCAATCTGCTACGGTGGTTGCCTTGCCATACAAGGATGCATCACAAAGCGGGGTGCTCGCATCCGCCTATGGGAATGCGCGTCCCGTCGTCGCCAGCGCCACCGGTGGCATTCCCGACGTCGTGACGGACGGCGTCAATGGTCTCCTGGTCCCTCCCGGCGATGCCACTGCGCTCGCCGATGCACTCGAGCGCGTGCTGACGTCGAATTCACTCGCCACAACGTTGGCTGACGGCGCGCGGCAGACCGCGGCCGGCCCTCTGAACTGGGACCACATTGCCGAACGGTTGCTTGGATCCTATCACAGGCTCGCCGGTCGTACCGTGTGAGCGCGACACGCGCTTTCTCAAGCCGATTGCCCCACTTTCAGCGGTCGAAAGAACGTGCTGCGGAACGCGCCGTCCAGCAAGCGCCTCAGCCGGACCTCGATCAGTTCATAGCTGATCGCACTTGCAGCCAGTGACATCACCAGCCCGAGTCCGATGAAAGCCGCCCATAGCAGCCAGCGGTCGACGCCGGCGGCAACCAGCTTCAGGCCAACCACTTGCAAGGGGAAGAGCACGAAGGGGTGCACGAGATAGAGGCTGTAGCTGATCTTGCCGATATATTGGAGCGCCGGCGTGCTCAGGGCCTTCCCGAGGCCTGATTCCGGGGCGAGCACCATGGCGAACAGCAGAAATCCGGGAATGAGGCCCACGAACGGATGAAACAGCACCAGGCTCGCGTACAGCGCGGCCCCGCAGACGAGCCCTGCGACCAGACCGAGCCGTCCGGGAATGGAAATGCGAAATCCCGTCGCGCTGAACAGCATCCCGATGCAGAAGAACGCGGTGATCGGCCAGCGCATCAGGCAGGCCACGCCCAGCAGGATCAGAGGCGCAGCCAGCAGCCTGCCGCCGGCGCGCCACATCGAGAATGTCAGCGCAAACCAGATGTAGAATGCCCACTCATAGGTCAGCGTCCAGGCATTCTGCTGGGCAATGGGCAACCCGAGCGCGTCCTGCACGAAGAACAGGTTGGCCGCAAAGATCGCGAGATAGCTGGTGAGATCGATCCCGCGGAAGAACTTGTAGGCCACGATCGGCCCGATCGCGAACAGCGCAAGATGCAGCACGACGAACACCGGCATGATGCGCAGGACGCGGTCGAAGAAGAACCGCGACAGCGAACCGTGGCGTATCAGACTGGCCGGGATCAGGAAGCCGCTGATCATGAAGAACAGCTCGACACCGTGCCCGCCGACATTGATCACCGACTGCAGCCAGGGCCAGAGCGGCGGCAGAAAACCGGGATTCGGGATGTCGTACATGCCTGCCTTCGGCATGTCGTAGAAATGATCCATCAGCACGCTCAGCGCCGCGATGGCACGAAGGCCCTGGACCGAAGGAAGGAACGATCCATCATAGGCGGCGCCCGGCTGGTGAGGTGCCTTGATCACTCTGCGGCACCCTGGGTGCTGAGCACTGGCTCGAGGACGACAGGCTTTCTTCGCGCGGAGCGGAATCTTTGCCCGAAGGAAATGCTGGGCTTCTCGATGAACGTGTATGTCATCCAACTGACGAGGATCGACAATGCCAGGATGACGACCAGGAAGATCGACCATCCGAGGGGTCCGTCGCCGAACCATACCAGGCGGTGGACGTAGACGATCGCGAACGGCGACATCAGATAGACCGAATAGCTGATCACGCCGACGAATGCCATCGGGCGCCAGGCCATCCGTTCGCCGAACACGGCAAAGCCGATGAAGACAAGCGCCGCGCAGATATAGGCCGATCCGATCGAATAACTGTAGAAGAAATTCTCGTGATACACGCCGCCGAACCGGCGGTCGGACAGGGTGGCGGCGAAGACCGCATACAGAAGCGTGCAGACGGTCACATGCGTCCACCGCAGCTTGCCGCCAATGACGGTGTCGCGGATGATCTTGCCCAGGAACATCGCCGAGAGGTTCAAGCCGACCTCCATCACCGAGGAGACTGCCCTGCTCTCAACGAAAAGTGCAGCTGTGGTTCCCACCAGCGCGGCGGCAACGACGATGGTCACCGCCGTGAAGCGCCGGTTGAGCAGCCCCATCGCAAAGAGAATGGTGCATCCGACGTAGAACAAGAGTTCGATCGCTAGCGTCCAATAGAACACCCAGAGATTCGGGACGTTCACGAAAGTCTGCAACATCGTCACGTTAGCGGCGATCTGCCCCAGCGGAAAACTCTTCGAATCCAGCAGCTGCACCGACACGAGCCCGACAACGATCGAAGTCCAATAAGCCGGATAGAGCCGGAAGAAGCGGCTGATCGTAAAATCGCGCACAGGCGTGGCGCTGTCCGGGAAGCTGAACGGAATGACGAAGCCGCTCACGAAGAAGAACAACACGACCCCGAACCGGCCAAAGTTCATGTAGTAGCCGAATATGTCGTGGAGGGGCCCGTAATAGACACCCGTCGGGTGCTTTTCCAGGATGACCTCGAATACGTGCTGGACCAGGACGGCCAGCACGGCAATGCCGCGCAGTGTGTCGATGAATGCGAGCCGTTTATGCATTGTTCGTTCTCACCTGCTTCCGCTCGCCGCCGGTACATCCGGGCGGAAGCCTTCTAATGACGGCATCGGTGGCCGTACGATGATTGGCACGGCGTCGCCCGCCCGCGCGGTGGTCGCGCGCCGCGAGAACACCTCGCTGAAGCTCAACGCGATGATCAGCAGGCCGGACGCCGGGCCGTAATTCAGAACGGTGATCGTGAACAAGTTGACGACGAAGATCAGCGTCAGCTTGTAGACGTCGGTCGTGCCGAACGTCGCCCGGAATACCATCACCATGAATGCGACGAACGGGAGTCCGAACATCAGATACGTGCCGATGTAGAAATTGTCGACGGGAACCCAGAAGGCGGCGAGCGGCGAGAACAGCTTCTGCGGATAGTTGAAGCAGCCCACACCGCAGCCGGTCACGAGACCAACGGGCATGAGCTGGCTCAGGTAGACGAACGGCAGTTGCCAGCTGTTGTTGATGCGGTCGACGATGCTGAACAGGGTCGTGTGCGGCACCGCGGCGGTACCCGAAGCGAGCACGATCATGAAGAACGGCACCAGGATCGCGGCAAACGACCACAATGCAATGTTCCGTATCGCGGAGAAGCGCGACTTCTCCGGGAGCATCCGCACGAACACCAGCAGAATCAAGTAGAGCACGAGGACGATCATGGTCGTCTTGCTGGTCGTCAGACGGATGATGTAGACCGCAAGAGAGCCGTACAGAAGGCACCAAATCGTGCTCTTACGGATCGACGTAATTGCGAAGGACACGAGTATGAAGAAGGCCGCCATGGTACTTTCGGCAGCAAAGCCCGTGAGACGCTGATCGTCACCGCCATAGGCCCACCATAAGCGACCCGCCTCACGAACGGCGCCGAAGGACTCATATTTGTATCCGACCCAGGGCATGAAGTAGAATTTCGTCAGTAGCACGCCGATCAGCGAGAGGTAGAACGTCGCGGCGATGACCGACAGCAACTTCTTGTAGGAGCCCAGACTGGTGTCGCAGAAACAAAATCCGACGAACACCGGGAGCATCATCTTAAACGACGACATCGCCGCGTTGACCGTCCCCAGCATGAAGTAGCCGAGCACCAGCGACAGCATGATCTGCACGAGGACAACTGCAGCCATGATACTGCGATTGCGCAAGATGCAATGCACGATGAACTGGACCAGGCACAGAAGCGCAATGCCATCCGGCACGAACCAAAGCGCGTCCAAATGCATGATGCTGGTGTAGTACCGCATCATACCGCCGAAGGCATCCCGGACCAGATAGGCTGCGAGCGCGATCGCCTCGATATTGAGGCTGATCAGCATCATCCTGCGGGGTTGCAGCGCGAAGGTGCTCATGCGCGGCTCAGTTGCTCAGCCGCGCCGATCGGGCGGGGGATGGCGCAAAATCCGGGGGGCTTCCGAATGCATTTCGCAGGAGCCTGCCGCCGGGAATTTCGACATAGAGATAGGTGAGGTGCGAAACCGCGAGCACGGCGGCCAGTGAAACGACGAGATTCAGCGTCGCCGGCAGGCCTGCCCAGATAGAATCCAGGGCGGCGATTCGCCCCGCCCCCACGCCCCGCACGAAGTATTCAGCCAGCAGCACCACGAGCGCGTGCACCATATAGATCGAATACGAACGACGCCCCAACCAGATCAGCGGCTTGGCCACCAGGATCCGCGGCACCAGCAGCGCATCCGGAAAGGCCAGCAGGCTGCCGAGGAAGATCGCGAACATCACTGGCGCGAGGAAGGTCGCGGCAGGATTGGCCTCCGCCAGGCACACCAGGACGATGCTCGCGATCATGGCGACGAATTGCAATGCGCCCTGCACGGCAGGCCCCGGCTTGGCCGGCAGGCGATCGACGATCCTCACCATCAAGACGCCCAGGAAAAAGCCGACGAAGCAGCGTAGCAAGCCGAAATCCGTCTGAAGCTCGATGCTCTTCTTTTCGAGCACGAAGATGATGAAGACGAGACTTCCGACCGCGAGCAGCCCGGAGAGGACATAGAACCACGCCAGCGAGCGCATGCGCAGGGCAATGAGAACGATCAGACCAAACACCAGGTAGGTGTAGAACTCAACGCTGATGCTCCAGCTCGGCGCATTCCAGCTGAGATAGTCGATGAACCCCATCGAGTGGAGAAGCAGGACGTTGAGGCCGAAGGAATAGGCATTGTTCACTTCGAACGCCGCAGGCGCGGCGACGACCACCCCCGCCATGACCAGGCCGATGCGCATCAGGCGAAAGACGAGGTTTGCCAGCAGCATGACGATATGCAGCGGGTAGACTCGCGCCAGGCGCCGTACCATAAATTCGCGCAGCGAGAAGCGCGTGAAGTCGTTCTCGACATAGCTGAGCGCCATGACCATTCCGCTGAGAACGAAGAACAGATCGACCAGCAGCCATGCACTCCTGAAGAAGGAGCAGTTGATCCAGGCGTTGTGCGGGAATGCCGCGAGAAAGGTTGGCATCAGCAGCAGATGGTGGATCACCACGGAAGTCGCGGCAATCCCCCGGATGCTGTCGAGCGGCAGGACGTGCGCCTTCTCACGATGAACCAACTCCGTCACATCAACATTCCGTAGCTGTTGCACCGCAGCAGTGTGTATCAGGTCTCAACGCGTGATCAATCTCTGCAATCACGGAGCCGCATTCGATGCATGACGACCGACAATAATTTCAAAGCTTGCAGATCATTCGGACATGCGAGCGCCAAGTTCATGCCACTTTTCATCCGACGTGCGCCTGCTTCGGCGCGCAAGCCAATCGGCATGGGATGATTGCGAGTATTTGCGCGCAAAGTGTGCGCGAAATTCGGCACTGTTGCGATCGAGGCCCTTGCAGCACATTGATTGCTGCGTGCCAATGTCGCGCGAAAAAATCTTTCGCCAATGGGGAACAATAAACGCGCGTCGTGACTTGTGTGTCGGTTTTGCGACGAGCGGCTGCGCGAGTGCCCGATATGTTTTCAGGTTGCAACATTCATGGGCGTGATTTGCCGATCTCGCAGGCATTGTAGAACTTGTTTTTGCAACCGGCGAACAAGCGGGCTCGCGTTTGTTTTGTCGCCAGCTTTGCACCAGCTTTTGCGTCGCACAAAAAGATGACACAGTTACCTGTCAAGTTTCGCCTGTTCTCTTATTGCAACAGAAGCAAGGAACACGGATGGGCCGCGGACTAACACGTCGTCATGCGCAGCCGCGATGGCTAGCGATTGTCTTGATTGGTTCTGCGCTGATCGTGTCGAGCGCTGCTGCTTGCCGCGCGCAGTGCGTCGAATTCTCGGACCGCGCCTCGCAACTCGAACTCGACACCTTCGTGAAGTCGCCGTCCTCGCTCCTCGAGCGGCTGCGCAATGACAAGGAGAAGTTGCGGTATTGGCTCGCGCGCTATGTCGCGACGAGTCCGTCGGTGCTGCCGTCCGTCCAGACGCTCATCTCGGCGTCGGCTTCGGCCGATCGCTCGTCCATCGGCGCTGCGCTGCGCCTTGCCGAAGCACGTTGCACGTCCACCAAGCCGGACGCCGCGCGCAAGATCAGGGATTTCGTGCAGCGGATCGGCGATCTCAACGTGCAGGCCGGTTATTCCGGCGCCGGAGAGGACGGCTCCGGCGTCCAGGCCCAATCGCAAATCAAGACCTCGCCGCAGCCGGGCCGTGGCGGAGCACTGCTCGAAGGCGAGTGGAGAACCAAGCTGGCCAATCCATTCAAGCCCGTCCCCCTTCCGAATTGATCCATGATCGTCAAAGGCAGCGAATTAGCACATGTACCAGCCTAGGGAACATTTCCAGTCGGGGCACCGATTCGGCATCGAATTCGGCGGGGCGGTCCTCAGCTTCGAGCGGGTGGCCGACGTCCTTCGCCGCCAATGGCCGATCATCGCGGTCTGTACGGGAGCTTCGCTGGCCCTGGTGATCGTCTACCTGGCCATGGCGCAGCCCATGTATACGGCAAATGCCCGTATCATGATGGATACGCGGCAGACGCAAGTTCTGGACAAGGACAGCAACGCCAGCAGCGCCCTGATCGACACGGGCTACGTCGACAGCCAGGTGGAGATCATCAACTCGGACGACCTCATTCTGTCCGTCGTCCGCCGCCTGAAGCTGACAGAAGACCCGGAGTTCAACGGCTCCAAGCCCGGCCTGCTCTCTATCATCATCGGCAAGCTGACTTCGTTATTCGGCTCCGGCGAACCAGCAAGCCAGGAGCGAATCGAACATGCAGTCGTCCAGCAGATTCAGAAGAATCTGCGTACGGAGCGCGTGCTGACGACATATGTGCTGTCGCTGAGCTATAAAGCGCGGAGCCCCGACAAAGCCGCCAAGATCGCCAACGCGATCGCCAATGCCTATCTCGTCGGCGCCCTGGAGGCCAAATATCAGTCCACCAAGCGGGCCACCGAATGGCTGCAGCAGCGCAGCCTCGAGCTGAGCGAGCAGGCATCGGCCAGCGATCGCGCCGTCCAGACCTTCAAGGCCGAGAACAACATCGTCGGAACCAGCCGCGGCCTGATGTCCGAGCAGCAATTGTCGGACCTCAACACGCAGCTAGTTCAGGCGCGGGCTGCGACCGCCGAAGCCAAGGCCCGGCTTGACCGGATCGACACGATCTCCGATCAGGATGTTGCGCAATCAACCGTGACGGACGCCCTCAACAACTCGGTGATCACCCGTCTGCGCGCTCAATATCTCGACCTCCAGGCGCAATATGCCGACTGGTCCAGGCGCTACGGCAAGTCCCACCTTGCGGCGGTCAATCTGGCCAACAAGATGGAGGAGCTGCGCAAGAACATCGCCGACGAACTGCGTCGGATCGCAGACGCCTATCGCAGCGACTACGAGATCGCGAAGAGCCGGGAGGCCTCGCTCGAGAAGAACGTGAAGGAGCTCGTCGCCCAGGCCGGCAACAAGGGCCAGGCCGAGGTCAAGCTGCGCGATCTCGAAAGTGCCGCCGACACCTACCGCAATCTCTACAACAACTTCCTGGAAAAGCTGCAGAGCGCGACGCAGAACCAGAGCTTTCCCCTCAGCGAGGCCCGCCTCATCAGCACCGCCACCAAGCCGGACCGCAAGAGCTCGCCGCGAACGGTCCTCGCCCTCGTGGGCGGCCTGGTCGGCGGCCTCTGCCTCGGCTTCGGCGCGGCATTTGCGCGTGAACTGCTGAGCGACGTGCTGCGGACCCCCGGCGAGGTCGAGGATGAGCTCGGCGTGAAATGCCTCGGCGTGCTGCCGGACATACGTCCGCCGACGACGGCCGGCACGTTGCTCCCGACGTCAGCGAAGACCGGCCCTCCCGATCTGTCCCGCTACGTCGTCGATCATCCGTTCTCACGCTTTGCCGAGACCTTGCGCAACATCAAAGTTTCGATCGACGTCGCGCGTCTGACCCGCGAGATCAAGGTGATCGGCATCGTCTCCTCGCTACCAAAGGAGGGCAAGACGACGGTGGCCGCCAATTTCGCGCAGCTGATCGCCCTCACCGGGCATCGCACGGTTCTGATCGACGGCGATCTGCACACGCGCTCGCTGACGCGGGAGCTCGCGCCCAACGCCAAGACCGGCCTCGTGGAGGCTCTCAACGATCCCGCGAACCTCGGCTACCACGTGCAGCGAAGCAAGGAGACGGGACTGGATTTCCTGCCCTCCGTGGTGGCCTCGCGCATGGTCAATTCGGCCGACGTCATCGGATCCAAGGCAATGGCCGAGCTGCTCAAGGTGCTGAGGGAGCACTACGAGTACATCGTGATCGATCTCGCCCCGGTGATGCCGGTGGCCGATTCCAAGGCCGTTAGCTTCCTGATCGACGCCATGGTCTACGTGATCGAATGGGGCCAGACCACGCGAACCGCTCTGCAGGAGTCGGTTTCGGGTTCGGAAGTCCTCCAGAAGAAGCTGATCGGCGCCGTGCTCAACCGCGCGAACCCGAAGATGCTCAAGCGCATCGAGGCCTACAAGGGCAAGCACCACAACAGCTATTACGTCGAGCACGCCTAGGCGGAGGCGAGGCGCCGCTCCCACTGAACAACTGGAATGAGCTCGGGCCCGTTGCCGATTGGCAGCGGGCCTTATTCGTGCTTGGCGGTCGCTTGAAGGGCATCCCGTGCGCCCTCGCGCACGGACCGAGATGCGGCGAGCGCTCCGGACCTGCTCGCGGGCTCCGTATTCGTCCGGAATCCACAACTTGCAGTTATTGCTCTAGCCAAAAGCAAATATTGACGGATACGGTGGTCGCCAAGAGAGTGCGCTTTTGGGCCATCGTCCATCGATAAGACGAGACAATCCGAGCCTTGAGGCCTGAAAATGCCGAAACTTTAGGCATCTTTCTTTCTCCGTTCCCCGGGGCTAATCTCGGCTCATTACTCGCAGTTATTTTTCCGGTAGGCTCGGATGCTGATCGTCCTGACGATTTTGACTATTTGGGTCCTGCTCAACATCCTGTTCGTGTTGATCGTGGTCCCTCCACGCAAGCCGCTCCGCCACCCCATGGCGACGACGCTCTCACCCGCGCCCATCGACCCGAGCCGGCGCCAGATCGAGCAGGACGAGCCTTTCTCGATCCGCCATGTCATCGTCTCCGTCGCAATGGGAGCCTTCTTCGTGCTCGTGCCGCCGCTGCTCGCGCTGCGCGATGCGATCATGCGGCTCTTCCGCAGGCCGCCGCGAAATGGAACCTGAGCCCCGGGACGGAGGTTTCCGGCGATTGAGAGATCGAGCGGCTAATAGGCCTCCTGGAACATCACGGCGGACGCGGTGCGGGCCATGATCTTCAGGTCGAGCCAGATGCTCCAATTGCTGACGTACCAGACGTCGTACTCGACCCGCTTTTCCATCAGATCGATCGTTGGCGTTTCGCCCCTGAATCCGTTCACCTGAGCCCAGCCCGTCAGGCCCGGCTTCATGTGATGGCGGTAGACATACTTGCTGATCAGCTCGTCGTAGTAATTGTCATGGGCGAGCGCGTGTGGACGCGGTCCCACCAGCGACATGTCCCCACGCAGCACGTTCCAGAGCTGCGGCAGCTCGTCGATGCTGGTCATGCGCAGGAAGCGCCCGATCTTGGTGACCCGGGCATCCCCCTTGGTCGCCTGGGTCACCGTGTCGCCGTTCTCGGCAACCGTCATGGTGCGGAACTTCCAGATCTCGAACGGCTTGCCGTTGAAGCCGCGGCGCGACTGCCGGAATATGACGCTTCCCGGCGAATCCAGCTTGATCAGCACGGCTACCGTCAGCAGCAGCGGCGTCAGCAGCACGAGCGCGAACAGAGCGACGCCGACGTCGAGACAGCGCTTCTGCAGCCGCTCGAGAATGGTGAGCGGCGGCCGCTGGATCTCGACCGCGACGGTTCCGCTGACCGGCAGGAACGGACGGGTCACGAGGTCGGCAACGGAATCGTCCGGCAGCAGGCGAATGGGCTGCGGAACGGCGCGCAAATATGGCCCGAGCTTGCGCAGCATCGGCAATTCGTTCCAGTCGATCGCGAGCAGATATTCGTCGACATCGGCCGCGCGCGACTGACGGATGACGTCGCGAATCTGCCGCTCCCATTGGCCGTCATCTCGGTCCTCTCCGAGCACGAAATGGCGCATGACGTCGAAGCCGTTCCTGCGCAAATCCTTGAAGCGGCTCGAGGTGAAGTCGAGCGGCTTCAGGCTGAGCAGGATCACCTTGCGGTCGACCAGGCGGCTTCTCGCAAAGCTCGTGCCGAACACGGCCTGCCAAACGAAGCGCAGGCTGATCAGGCCGAGCCCGCCGATCACGGCGAAGACGATGACGGTGCCGCGCGACAGATTGTCCGTCGATTTCAGCAGGAAGGCCGCAACGGCGAGGATCGTGAGCGACGTCAACCAGATAAACGCCGCCATTCGAAGCTGCCAAACCAGATTGAGCAAGCGGTGCGTGGAATAGACGTCCCGGAAATAGGCGATCCCGACGAACACCACACCGACAAACAATCCGGCTCCCACCGATGCACCGTCGGGTGGCGATGCGACCACCACGCCATACAGCGAAGCTCCCGCCGCGTAGCTCAGCAGGATCAACAGAAAGTCAGCAGCGATGACGACGACCTGAAAGGGCCTCTGAAGCGCACTGCCGCGCGCAGATGACAGCGCATGAGCGCTTTCAGAACCGTAAGTTGCAACAGCCATTCGAACCTCTGCGTATCGAGAGAGTGCCTGACGCTCATCGTGATGCTGAAGACTCGTCAATTCCCCGCACGGAAAGTGTTGGTCGATCGCAGCGACATTGTGGCGCTGCACGCGAAACTTTTGCGGCGCACGGACGATGTGTCGCGTTGAGATGCGCGGCGAAATTCGGTGCGCTGAAAATGTCGTCACAGTGCTGACATACGAGCGAACGAACTGCCCTATTTTGAATCAAGTTCCGCATCTCATGCGATGCTATCGTTGCACGAGACGCTGTTCGCTCAAGTTTGAGGCGCTGCCTGCTGCCGACGAACGCAAACTCGGATCACTCGCGAGAGCTTCCTCGAATTTCTATCTGGGGGTGTATGCGAGAATTTGCGGCGGGTCATGCAGACTTGCCGCGCACTTCGGGCAGCGATGCAATTCCCGCGGTCCCATCTCGTTCCTGCCGCCATTAAAAAACAATTCGGCAAAAAAAAGCCGTGCCCTTCTTTTGGCGTGATCGGGACCGACAACGAGCTGCGGCCCCACGGAACTCGCGTTGTTCGCGTTGGATGGACGCTCTCCGGTGCCGGTGACTTGGGGATCTTTTTTCCGACCACCCGATCGATGAGCGCCATGAAATCTTTCGCGCGATCCCACCCGTCGCTTCCCAAACCGCAATTGCCGGACGGCGTCCGCATTTACGCGATCTCGGATATCCACGGCTGCGCGCATCTGCTCGAGCCCATGCTGCGGGTGATCGACGCCGACGTTGCGCGCAGCCGGCCGCGCTATGCCGTCGAAGTCTTCATGGGTGACTACATCGATCGCGGCCCGGATACGCGTTCCACCCTCGACATCCTGGTCGAGCGGAGCCGCAGGGGGAATGCGGTCTTCCTCAAGGGCAACCACGAGGCCTTTCTGGTGAGGGTGTTCGAAGACCCTTCATTGTTCGAGGACTGGATCGCCTTCGGCGGGACCCAGACATTGATGTCCTACGGGCTTGCTCCACCCGATCTCAGGCGCGACGAGCCGGCATCGATCCTGCGCGACTTGATTCGCGCCATGCCGACCGAGCATCTGGAATTCCTGGACAATCTGCGGCTGAGCTTCAGTTGCGGAGACTTCTTCTTCGTCCACGCCGGCGTTCGCCCGGGCGTGCCGCTCGCCGAGCAGACCGAGCGCGATCTGCTCTGGATTCGCGAGGAATTCCTGCAGAGCGAGGAGCAGTTCGGCAAATATATCGTCCACGGCCATACGCCGGTCCGCAGCGCCGAACTACTGGCCAACCGCGCCAATATCGACACCGGCGCCTATGCGACCGGTAACCTCACCCTGATGAGCATCCAGGGAAGCCGCATGCTCGCGGTGTGATGAGCTTCAGCCTCCTGCCACCGATGCGCGAGACCGTCTCAGGGAGGGAATAAACGTCCGCAATTTCTAGTTGAGCAACGTCGGCTGCGCCGGCCGCGCACGCGTCTGGGCCATCCAGTCGCTCCAGGCTCGCTCGTGCTTGACGTAGAGCTCCACCCAACGTTCGCCATGCCTGGCCTCTCGGACGCGCGCCGCCTCCCCGAGCAGCTCGGCGCCGGGACGGGTGTCCGGCTTGTCCAGCGCTTCGAACTCGATCGTTTCCGAGATCGTCAGACCGACAAGCACGCGCTGTCCGGCGCCGTCAACGATGTAGCGTCGCGGCGCATCCTTCTTGGGCTCACTCATGTCGTCATGTCCGATCGGGTTCAGTGTGAAGCTGGATACCGTCATCGAATGGGACGATGCCTAGAAGGCTCGCCGGGCGTGGCCGAACGTCGAGGTCGGAGCGGGCCGCGAGGCCCGGCGCGAGGCGCTGCTGGATGAGCTCACGGTTCTTCGTTGGACGCGCCAGGCGCGTAGCGCGTATCCGAGAATGAGACCAGCGCCGAAAATGGAAGCAGAGACAAACGCAGAAGTCATGAGAGTCGTCCTGGGAGTCGTCCTGGATCGTGCGCGTCCTATCAAGAGTGAGCAGTGTGTCGACATCATGGTTCTCGAGGATTCACGAGCGCCGAAAAAATGTTCAAGGTTCGGTCTCCTTTGCATGCATGCCGCGCACGCGGCAACGCTGCAAGCCTCTGCCTGATCTCGTCTCGGCCGGCGGTGATCATCGAACACTCTCTATATATGACGACCACATATCTAAGAGACGTTCTCGCAGCTCAATGCATCAAGTCCCGTCGCGGTCGATCCGACGCGCCTTGGCGAGACCATGCGCCCCTGCAACCGGAAGTTCGGCGTCAGCCGGCCTGCCCGTGCCCTTGCAACCGTCCGGAACCCATCGCATTATCACCCATCGCATTTGATGAGGGATTCAATCCAATGAACTTCCGCGCCGTTGCTTCATCCATTGCCCTGGCCGCTCTCGGCCTCACTTTGGCAGCATCCGCGACATCAGCCGCCGAGCTCGCGCTTGCCCCGTCACAGCGGGCGGCCGCCATCCAGGGCGGGCTTGTGTTCTGGGACAACGTCTACCCACCGGCGGTCTATGGCCCGCAGCTTCGCCCGGCCGAAGAAGTCGCAGCGATGAAGGCGCAGGCACGGCCGGTGTCCCAGCGCTGGTGGGGATATTGGTACGTGCGGTAAGTTCGAGAGCCCGGTCAGCTAAGCCACTGAGAACCACGCACCACCATCAATCGCCGCCGCAACGCTGAACGCGCTGCGGCGGTTTTTTAGTGGACCCCCGAGAACCACCGAGCTGACGACACGGTTCGGGCCACCAGCAGTTCGGGAAGCATGAGCTCACATCATGAGCCCACGACAGGGCACGGTCGCGACACGAACAGGATCAAGAACCTCTGCATGGACTTAACTTCATTCGGTTATCAGCCTCTATAGAGGCAACGGGCTGTGAAGCAGGAGCCGCCGGCTCCCATGTGGTTACGAGATAGATCCTGCAGAAATTCGAGGCCAACGACCACTATAGTCGCCCTCAGCCGACGAGTTCGCGCAAGCTGCACCACGATTGTGCATCGATGCCTCACAATTGTCATAGCCATTCCATTGCACCGCAATATACTTCGTCTAACAATCAAGGATGTCAGGCGAACTTTCGATGATCAGACATGCGGCACGCATGCTGGCCATGATGTATTGCGTTTGCAGCCAGCCCGCCTATTCAAACTACGCATCCCAAGCGGTGACGCCACCGCTGTCATTCTCGCAATTCTGCATCCAATATCCCGAGGACTGCCGGCGCCACGACGATCGCAGGATCCGAGACTTCCGCTCCTCAATTCAACGCTGGCGAGAACTCGCTCAGATCAATTCAACGGTCAATTTCGGCATAGCGCCGAAAGATCCGCCCGCAAGCCGGCGTGACGCGGAGTGGCAGATATTCCCATACGAAGGCAATTGCGGCGACTATGCCGTCACCAAGCGCCATCTGCTGTTACGGTCCGGCTGGCCCAGTTCAGCACTCCTTCTCGCAGAGGTCGTCATCCGAGCAACCGGTGAGCATCACCTCGTGCTGCTCGTGCGGGAGGGAAGAGCGGTTCTCGTGCTCGACAATCTAAGTCCGGTCGTCACGCCGCTGGTCGACGCGTTGGACCGGTTCACTATCGTGCGGGCGGAGTCGGGTACGGAGCCACAGCGGTGGACGCGGGAAGTCAGCGCCTTTTAGCGCTGACGGCATGCTCATGTCAGTTGATTGGATTGAAGGTAGGCGCCGGTTGGCGCGGCGAGGGCGTCGAGGAAATCGGGGTGGATGCGAAGAGCGGCAAGACTGTGGTCAAGGTTGATCCCAGCTATTTTCGGCCGACAGAGGTCGACCTCCTCGTGGGGATGCCAGCAAAGCGCGTGAGAAGACTGGAGGCCAAAGCGGACATTTGCCCATCTTGTCGAAGAAATGGTAGCGGACGATTTGAACGAGGCGAAACGGGATGTAGCACATGGCACGCGTGCCGTTTGAGCTTAAGGGTAAGAGCGTTTACGTCGCAGGCCATCGCGGAATGGTCGGCAGCGCGATCGTGCGCCGCCTGTCCCGTGAGGACGTGACGATCGTCACGGTGGAGCGGAATGAGGTTGATCTCTGCAACCAAACTGCCGTATTCGACTGGTTCTCCAGAACGCGACCGCAGATCGTGTTTCTCGCCGCTGCAAAAGTCGGCGGTATCGTCGCGAACAACACGCTGCGCGCTGAGTTCATCTACGACAACATCGCGATAGCCACCAACGTGATCCATGCTGCGCACCTGAGCGCTGCCGAGAAACTGATGTTTCTAGGCTCCTCCTGCATCTATCCGAAGCTGGCGCCGCAGCCGCTGCGCGAGGATACAGTGTTAGCGGGTCCGCTGGAGCCCACCAGTGAGCCGTACGCGATCGCCAAGATCGCAGGCATCAAGATGGCCGATGCCTATCGCAGCCAGTACGGATCCGACTTTATCTGCGTGATGCCGACCAATCTCTACGGCCCCGGAGACAATTATCATCCCGAGCACAGTCATGTGGTTGCCGCCCTGATCCGCCGTTTCCACGAAGCGAAGATTACAGGCGCAACGAGCGTGGCGGTTTGGGGCACCGGCGCACCACGGCGCGAATTCCTTTATGTCGACGACATGGCGGATGCTTGCGTGCATCTGATGAGGACCTATTCAAGCCCGGAGCTAATCAACATCGGCACCGGTGAGGACATCACTATTGCCGAGTTTGCGCGCGTGGTGGCCAAGGTCGTTGGTTACACAGGTGAGATCAGTTTCGACCCTTCGCGTCCGGACGGAACGCCACGTAAGCTGCTCGACGTAAGCCGCCTTTCTCAGCTCGGGTGGCAGGCGACAATGCCGCTTGAGCATGGACTGAGCTTGGCCTATCGAAGCTATCTGGAATTGCTTGAAGACTGAGGAAACGCGCGCCTCAATCGATTAGGCCCGAAGATAGTCGTCTTCAATCCGGATGATGTCGTCTTCCCCCAGATAGCTTCCAGTCTGGACCTCGATCAGATCCAGCTGGATCTTGCCGGGGTTCTCCATCCGGTGGACGGCGCCCATGGGGATGTAGATCGACTCGTTCTCGTGCACCGTCTTCACGGTCTCGTTGACGGTCACCTGCGCCGTGCCGCGGACCACGATCCAGTGCTCGGCACGATGATGGTGCTTCTGCAGCGACAGCCGCCCGCCCGGCTTCACCACGATGCGCTTGACCTGGTGGCGCTCGCCATTGTCGACGGATTGATAGCTGCCCCAGGGCCGGTGCACCTTGAGATGCTCCTCGGTGACCTTCGGCGCGACCGATTTCAATTTCGTCACCAGGCGCTTCAACCCGTTGGCATCCTTCTGCCGCGAGACCAGCACCGCGTCCGCGGTCGCGACGACGACGAGATCGTCGACGCCTTCGAGCGCGACCAGCGCGGAATCCGTGGTGACGTTGCAATTGCGGGAATCCTCGAACACGGCGGTGCCGTGCGCGGCATTGCCCTGCGCGTCCTTCTCCGACAGCTCCCACACCGCTTGCCAGGAGCCGACGTCGGACCAGCCGCACGACACCGGCACGACGGCGGCGCGCGAGGTCTTCTCCATCACCGCATAGTCGATCGGGATCGCCTTGGCCGCGCCGAACGCCTCGGGCTCCAGCGCGACCAAGCCGAGATCGCGGCCGGCATTGTTGACCGCATTGGTGACGGCCTCGACACTTGCCGCATCGACCTTGCGGTATTCGTCGAGCAGCACGCTCGCCGGGAACATGAAGTTGCCGCTGTTCCAGAGATAGCCCGAATTGACGTAGTCGGAGGCCTTCACCGCATCCGGCTTCTCGACGAAGCGCGCAACCGCCTGCACCTCGCCCGGATTGATGTAGCCATACTCGGTCGCCGGCCGCTCCGGCTTGACGCCGAAGGTGACGATGCGCCCGGCATTCGCAGCCGTGAGGCCCTCGCGACAGGCGGCGACGAAGGCGGCATTATTCTGCACGACGTGATCGGCGGCGAGCGCGAGCACAATGGCCTCGCTGGCGCGGTTCTGCGCGAACACCGCGCCGGCCGCGATCGCAGGGCCGGAATCGCGCCGCATCGGCTCGAGGATGACGTCGGCCTCGATACCAATTTCGGCGAGCTGCTCCAGCACCATGAAGCGATAGGAGGCGTTGGTGATGACGATCGGCCGGTCGAACAAAGAGGGATCGGACACGCGCAGCAGCGTGTCCTGGAACGTCGAGCGGGCGCCGAACAGCGGCAGGAACTGCTTGGGCCGAACCTCGCGCGAAGCGGGCCACAGTCGCGTGCCGGCACCGCCGCACATGATCAGGGGACTGACTCTACTCGGACTTTGCATCACTGAACCAAAAGCGTCAGGCCGTAGCACGTTTATTGCTTCGCACCTGCCGCTCGATCCACTCGTACGTCTTCTCAAGCCCAGATCGCAGCGACGCGGACGGCTTCCAGCCGAGCTTCTGCCCAATCAGACGATTGTCAGAATTTCGGCCGCGAACCCCAAGTGGGCCAGAAATGTGATTCTTGTGAAGCTTCTTACCAGCGATGTCGGAAACGATGTCGACAAGCTGATTGATCGTAACCATTTCTTCTGAGCCAACGTTAACCGGGCCTTCGAAGTCCGAACGAGTCAGGCGAACAGTACCTTCCAGACATTCTTCAATATAGAGAAAGGATCGCGTCTGCGTACCATCGCCCCAGATCTCGATCTCACCGCCATTGCTTGCCTGTGCAACTTTACGACAGACTGCCGCCGGGGCCTTCTCCTTGCCGCCCTGCCACGTACCTTCAGGGCCGAAAATGTTATGGTAGCGAGCCACCCGGTTTCGCATTCCGTAGTTTCGGTTGTATGCGAGATACAAGCGCTCAGAAAACAACTTCTCCCAACCATATTCGCTATCTGGATTAGCGGGATAGGCAGAGTCCTCTGCGCAGTTTGGATTGTCAGCATCCATTTGGTTGTGCTCTGGATACATGCACGCGGATGAGGAGTAGAACATTGTCCGCACGTTACGCTTTTGACACACATCCAACATGTTCAAATTAATGGTTGCCGAATTGTGCATCACATCGGCGTCGTGCTCGCCGGTGAAGATATACCCTGCTCCTCCCATATCCGCAGCCAGCTGGTACACTTCATCAAACTTTCGATCGACGATTTGGCGACAGAAATTTTGATCTCGGAGATCACCAACCACGAAGTCGTCGGCCTCCGTCTCAGCAAAGGGCGGAAACTTCAAATCCACGCCACGCACCCAAAACCCTTCGCGCTTTAGACGCTTGACCAAATGGCCGCCGATAAAACCACCAGCGCCGCACACCAACGCAATTCGAGAACTAACCATCGCTTGCTTCCTTCGGTTTCAACTCGACTCGGTTTCTGCGATCCTTTGAGCGAAGCGCTAACTACGCTGCTCTGAGAGGGCGTCGGATACGTCGTTCGCGCGAACATTTAGCTGAGAGATACCTTTGTGCTGCGCCATGTTAAATATTGCCTCGAAGCGTGTCGCGATGGTAACGATATCAAAAGCACCTTCTGCGAAGCGACGCGCATTCCTCGACATTTGAACGCGCATTTCAATAGAGGACAGAAGTCGCTTCCCGGCGTCGACGAATGACCGGTCATCGCCAGGCTCCACGACAATGCCTGCCCTCTCTCGGACGATCAGCCTCGCAGCGAGGTTCTGAGATGGAATCGCAGCCAATATCGGTTTGCCGGCAGCGAAATAAGAAAGAACTTTCGACGGAACGGAGAACACTCCCGCGTCTGGCTCCATAAGTGCACAAACAAGGTCCGCGGCACCGAGCATCTTTGGCAGGTCCGAGAAAGGCACCCAGGGCTTGACCACCAGATTGGAGATCCCTGCCCTCTGAGCGGATGCCCTTAGGGCATCAACAACCGAACCTTCGGAGAACACAGTGATGGTCGCATCCACTTGCCGAGCAAGATCTAGGAGTACGCTAGGATTGTGCTTGAACCCGAGTGTGCCAGCGTAGACGACGTTCATTCGACCGGCGAAATCGTTTGCTGCAGCCCAATCATTCTCCTTCGGAAAGATCGGCATTTCTTCTAGGGGCGCCCAGTTCTCGATGACCGAAACTCGATCACTAGGCACACCGAGCTTCTCAAGAAAGGGTAGGAAGTCGGCCGTGATCGAAACTATTGCGTCGCTCCGCCGAAGGATTTGGGCCTCCATGCGTCGGTAGTACAAACCTACGACCCATCCGAAGATGGGCATCCTTTTCGAGAGAATTCGTGTTATTGCTTCTCCAATCAAATCCTGAACCCAAAAAACGAAAGTCGCTCCAATTTCCTTTGAGGTGGCAATAATCTGCTTTTGCGCATCAAGAGGCGTATTGGCAGACACCACAATATGGGGACCGAATTTCCGGACCTCGTCGCGCAGCGCCTTCCCGTAAGCAATCTCCTGCGAGCGTCTCTTCAAGAATGAATCTTTCAAGAAGGGCTCGTCGATGCTGACTCCGCGAATTTCAAACCCCGCAGGGTCATCGTTTGACCTAACTAGATTCCCACGTGGAGTCTGAAATCCAGCAAAATACAAATGCAGAACTTCATGCCCTCGGGCAGCTAGAGACCGGCTGAGTTGAGCTTGAAAGGGATGACCGGAATAATCGTGTATCAGAATTCTCATGCTTGATCTGCAATATGAATCGGTGCGTCGTAAGCGACGCCCAGTAAACTGAACAACCTAAACAAGTGCTTCTAAGCGCCCAACTAAGCCCACAAGCTTAACGTGTCGCCTTCCGCCTTTAGCTCCAAGTAACACAGTCTTCCGTTTTCGCTAAATGCGTTTCCGTTCAGATCATATTAATGGTGAACGCAATGCGCGAGCACAAAGCAGCAGCGCGCGTGCACAAAGCAGCAGCAACAAATGAAGTGAAATAGAGCACCTCCCTTGATGCTTCGTCGAAATCATCAAGAGGCGGCGCTCAGCTAGAATCTAGCTGCGACTTTATCAGTACGCCCGGCGCATGACGGGGCCGACTGGCGCGCAAACCCGGTCCATGTACCAACCATAGGGCGTCTCAACCCGTACCAAAGGGCAGCGGCGCGCCGGCACATAGCGATATGGATACGGCTGCGCCCAGAACGTAATAGGCGTCACTGAGCTCTCGCCCGTGAGCAGGGCTCCCGGTGCGGGCATCTGCATCGCAGCGCTCGTTCCGCTCGACGCGCATAAGGTAACAGATGCGGCCAAAAGACCTGCTCGGGTCAACATCTTAAACATCTCGAAGAGCTCCTTGCCCCTGCGGAAATGATCCCGGACCGCGCTCGTCAGAGCCCAGCCACGACGTCGCCGGTCCGTCAAGACACTCCGCGACTAGCCCAAATAGTGCAGTGAACTTTACCAAGGCCACCGGCCGGAAGGCAACTGATGCGGGGGCAACGGAGGTCCTTTGGGGCGATATGGCGCGCAAGTGTGGCTTCTTGGTCCTATTTTTCTCGCTGCGGGCGCTCGGGGCGACATCGGACGATCTGCGCTAGACCTCCCCAACGCACCGGTAGTTGCGCTCCGGGCCCGAGGCCATCTTCTTCGCCCAGCTTAGTGAGCAGAAGGATATCCCGGAGCGTCCGGCAGCGGCGTTCGTCGCAATCGCATCGGCAGCGGGCGCTGCTGCAACTCATATTCCAGCCCTTCAGAGCGCCTGGGGCCGGCTGGTGGCGTCGCGGGTCACCTTTCGCGAAATGCTCGAACGATCTGGTCCCGAAATGGCTTCGTTAAATACGAAATAACTGTCCGCTCAGACGTCCGCACGAAGACATCTAAAGGCATGCCAGGGACGAGCTTGAGCGCTCCTAAACGTTGGAGTTGCTGCTCTGATATGCTCACGCGTGCGAGATAATACGGCGTCCCAGTCTTGGGATCCTGGATCGTGTCCGCTGAAACTCGACTTAATACGCCGTCCAGCTCAGGTGTGGTCCTTTGATCGAATGCAGGGAAGCGGACGGACGCTGGTTGCCCGATCGCAAGCTGATCGATGTGCTGGGGAGGCACTTTCACTTCGGCTCGAAGCTCATCGGCTTGCGGCACGATCAGCATGATCGGTTCGCCTGCACTTATCACTTCGCCAGCAGTATGGACTGCGAGCTGCTGGACGATGCCAGCTTGCGGTGCGCGAATTTCAGTCCTGTTGAGCTGATCCTTAGCCGCAATCTCTTTTTCGGTCAGCTGTTCAATTTGAGCTTGAACGTCGCGCAGCTCTTTTGCAACTTCGGTGCGAAGATCCTCATCGATCTGAATAATCTGCAGTTCCGTCTCATTGATCTTGCCGTACGTCTGCGCAGCGCTCGTAAGCAACTGATTCCGCTCACCATCAAGGCTTACGGCCTGCCTCTCCAGGGACGTAACGCGAGAAATCGGCACCAAATGCTGCTGCCAAAGCTCGCGGACACCAGCAAGCTCTTTGGCAATCAGCTCGATCTCTCGCGCCTTAGATGCGGACTGACCAGTAAATCCCTGCGCCTGCTGCCGAAGCTGGCCGATTTGTTCGCGAAACTGAGCTTTCTTCCCGAGGCGTGCAGTAAGCCGAACTTCGAAAAGCTTGCGCTCGCTCGACATGATACGCTCGACGTCATCATTCGTAGATTTGACGAGCGCAGCAGGGAATTCCAGCGTAGCGTCGCCACGCCGCTCTGCGTCAAGTCGGGCCTGCCGAACCCTAAGCTCGTTCAGACTCTTAGTGACGGCCGCCAAATTTGCGCGCGTCAACGTTTCGTCCAAGCGTAACAGAATTTGGCCGGCGGCGACATGATCTCCATCGCGCACCTTCAACTCGCTTACGGTGCCGCCGACCGGATTCTGGACTTTCTTTACGCTACTTTCGACGACGAGTGAGCCTGAGGCGACAACTGCTCCTGAAATTTCGGTGGTCGCAGCCCACCCCCCAGCTCCACAAATCAGCAGAAGCAACAGCACGCAACCGAAGACGATATGCTGACGGAGACTTGCTTCAGCCTCGTTTTCACTGCGTTTCACGATGCAGCACCTGCGTCAACGACTTTGAGTCCAGAGGGAGCCACCGATGCGGGTTGTCGAGTGATCCTCTTGAGTACAGTCTCTTTGGGACCGAACGCCTGCACAATCCCTTCGGACAAAGCCAGAATATGATCAACGGCGACCAGAGCGGATGGCCGGTGAGCAATGACGATTACAATGCCTTCTCGCTGGCGCACCTGCAGAATGGCTTGTGTAAGAGCCTGCTCACCTTCAGCGTCCAGATTCGAATTTGGTTCATCCAGAACCACAAGCCAAGGACTTCCGAACAGCGCTCGTGCCAGTCCGATGCGCTGTCGCTGCCCGGCGGATAGACCGACACCGCCCTCTCCAATGACTGTGTTATACCCACTTGGCAGCCGGACAATCATTTCGTGCACGCCCGCGGCCTTCGCGGCATCGATCACCATCTTGTCATCGACGCCATCCCGGAATCTTGCAATGTTCTCCGCGATCGTGCCCGCAAGAAGATCGACCGCCTGTGGCACATAGCCGATGTGCCTTCCGAGTTCCTCATTACTCCATTGATCAATCGACGCCTCGTCCAGCCGAACAGAGCCGCGAAAGGCGGGCCATACGCCGACAATCGCTCGAGCAAGCGACGATTTTCCAGATCCGCTGGGCCCGATGATACCCAGCCCTTGACCCGCCCGCAGGGTAAAACTGACGCCCGCGACGACTGCTTTAGGGTCTCCCGGCGGGCGAACTGTTACCCCTTCAAGAGACAGAGTCGCCTTCGGTGGGGGCAGCAGAATCGGGGTCCTGGTGAGAGCTTCATGATGGGCCAGCATGGCTTGCAAGCTTAGCCACCCCTGCCTAGCAGCCAGCAAACCCTTCCAGTGAGCTATCGTCAGCTCGACGGGCGCCAGCGCTCTCGCGGTCAGGATCGAACTCGCAATAATCACACCGGCAGTTGCTTCCTGATGAATCACCAGAAAGGCGCCGAGCCCCAGAATCGCAGACTGCAGCAGCATACGGAATGCGCGGCCAGTAGCGCCAAACCCGGCCAAAATGTCGGCGGCATCCTGATGAGCATTCAGATACGCCAGATTTCGTTCTTGCCACCTTGCGATGACGCGATTGGTCATTCCTAATGCGTGCAGCGTTTCCGCATGGCGTACTCCCATCCCGGCAAAGCCGAAGCGCGCGGTACCAGCGATCACAGTAGCTTTTGTTGGCCGGCTGGTGAGAGCGCCGCTAGCTGCCGTCAGCAGCATCAAAACTATCGCGCCGATCAGCGCGGCAACTCCAATCCAAACGTGAAACGCAAAGCAAAGCCCAAGGTATAGGGGCATCCAAGGCAGATCAAAGAGCGCTGCTGGCCCGGCGCTGGAAAGAAAACTTCTGACCTGGTCCAAATCCCTGAGAGACTGCAATCCGTCGCCATTGATCCGGCTCGCACGAGAAGTTTCGAACAGAGCTCCAACGACCGTCCGGCTGACGTCCAAATCGAATGAGCGGGCAAGCCTCACAAAGATGCGACTGCGAGTCGCCTCTAGAAGCCCCTGGAAAACATAGAGGCCGGTCACAAGTGCACCGAGAGCGATGAGCGTCGACGCACTCCGGCTTGGCAAAACGCGATCGTAGACCTGCAGCATGAAGAACGATCCCGTCAACATGAGCAGGTTAATGAAGCAGCTAAATAGCCCAATCGCGAAAAGCGCGCTTCGACTCCGCCGCAGAAAGAGCTTGGCTGGAGACGCCCTTTTCAACTGCGTAACGCGGGACATCAATATTTCACCGGTGAAAAAAACCGCTCTACAACAAATTGCCCCTGGAAGTCCGGCCTTCTTCAGGGGTGCGTTAATGACGTAAAATGAGCCGTGAACCCACTCTCGACGCTATTACAAACCTCACGTGCCAGTACAACAGTACTGGCACGTGAACTTCTCAATACAGCTGCCGACGCCGCGCCTCAGGTCACGCCATTCAACCAGTCTGCATGACCGATGAGCAGGATAGAACTCTTGCCATCAAGATTAATGGCGAGATCATTTCCGACAGCACGCGCCAGAGTAACGCTGCTGGAATCGTTTAGAAGATCGTGAATGAAGTTCTGGAAGTCGGCCACGGAATGAAGGGTAATATCTTGGCCATTGTAGTCGTTAAGGACGATCTTGTCCTCATCGGCCACAAAGTCTACCAGCTTGTCACCCCCCGTGTGCTTGCCACTAGAGAAATCGTAGTAGAACAAGTCAGCGCCAGCGCCACCGCCGAGGTTGTCGTTGCCATCGCCGCCGGCAATGAAATCATTTCCGGCTCCAGCTCGCACGGTATCATTGCCTGCGCCCAACGAGATGTTGTCGTTTCCCGCGCCGCCGATTGCGGTATTGTTGCCTAGGTTATCGTGGATAATGGCGCCGTCGGCGCCTGCAATAATCGTGTCGTTGCCTGCACCGCCGGTCAAGACAATATTGTGGCCCGATCCTCCAATGATAGTATCGTTACCGTCGCCGCCAGACACATTCTGACCTGCGCCGCCAACAAGCTTGTCATCGCCGCTCGTGCCAACCAATGGGGTCGTCGTCATAGATAGCTCCTCACACAATGTGAACTTGAAGTAACAGTAATACTCTGTTAATGCTTGGAACCTATTGTCAATCGTTTGCAGATTCAATCAAAAAAGAGCATTTTCGAGTTTTTTCTCTAGTTAGATCGTTTACCATGAGATATTGGCCGACGATTGGTCGGCCTCTAGGGAATAGATTTGGAGGGCTGCCATTTCGGGCTTGCGAAGCCCCGCTGGCGCCGCCCCCTTTATTTTCCAGCACCAGTTTGGCGCCAGCCAAATTGGCTTCGCCGCCACTCCCACCTCAGGACGGGCAATATTTTGCTACACATTGCCTGATGGATCGGGAATACGAGCACTTTGCGATAGAGTCTCTGCGACGATGTTGGGCCACCAACCCTGCGAGTTCAGTTCATTTCCACATACCGCATCTTAGCCTCCCAGCCAGGCAGGAGATTGAGCGTACCCGCAACAAACTCGACCCGATCCCAGCGTACGCCACGACCCATTTCGTGCGCGGACTCTCCGATCAACCTTAATCTCGAGAGTCCAATCGACAATACTGAGGGATCGAGCCAAATCCGCTAGCGTGTATTCTTTGATTGGAGTGATCACCTATGGATTGTCCCATATGCACGTCTAGCTCCACCCAAAAAAGAATGCACGTCTCCGCGTCGAGAGCAGCCCAGCATTTCGTCCCAAGAGAAGGAAATCCACAGGTGAACGTCGAATTAACGTCTCACATATCCGATCTGTGGTCTGGCAAGGACTGTGAGATCCGCATCTGTCGGGAATGCGGCTTCGGTTTCGCGTGGCCGTTCGTCTCGGGCGACGCGCGGTTCTATAACTTGGCCTATCCGAGCGTCAGCTACCCTCGCATGAAGTGGGAATTCGCGCGGACGATCGATGCCGTACGCTCACCTGACCTGTCGTCGAAAACGGCGCTCGAGGTAGGGGCAGGCTACGGGTTCTTCCTTGATCAACTTTGTCGGGCCGGTTTTTCGCCTGCGAATATCGTTGCCATTGAGTACAACGACGGCGCAATTGCCGAGCTTCGCAGCAGGGGCTACGCGGCGATCGCGAGCGATCTGAGATCGGAAGATTTCGCGAACAAGAGAGCGGAGTTCGATTTCATCTTCATGTTTCAGGTAGTGGAGCACATGGCTGACCTAGAGGCCCTATTCGAGCGCCTCAGCGTTCTCCTGCGACCAGGCGGACAAGTCTTTATCGCCGTGCCCAACATCAACAGGACTAACTATCAGGAAGCCCACGGATCGCTGCTAGATATGCCACCAAACCACGTTTCGCGGTGGACCGGCGAGGCGTTCGCTAAGATCAGCTCGCGGCATGGGCTACGTCTTGTGGAAATTGAAATCGAACCCTTCAGCTTTTCCGTGTTTCTCCCGATGGACATTCGCTACAGCCATCTCAGGAGGGCTCAGGAACTTCCAGCCAGCTCTTCTGGGCTAGTTAGACGCATGCGACGCGGCAATGCACGAAAACTCCTCGAGATTGCCGTGATGCTTTCGAGCATTCCTGCGCGGCTGCCCCATTGGCTCGCAGCCTATCGTCAGCGCGAAAAAATGGGAGCCTCGCTTTGGGTAAAATTGCAGAAGATCTAGCGCACATCAGCGATGAACTTGCAGAGGTGCAAATCAGCCGGGCAACGCGTCTGCGCGCCAAATGGCCAACACTCTGCCTTGAGCGACCCTGTCGTCGGTCAATTCCTGGAAGGGGCTCGGAAAATTGAAAGGAGCCCGCTCAAGGTTTATTCTCCTGAAATCGCCATTGCGAATATCGGAGTTGAACCAGATCGATTTGTCGGAAGTGAGAATGATGTACTTGAAGCCGGCAGCTTTGATATTGGCAATCAAGCCCTGAGCATCCACAAACGAGAGATGAAACAACACTTCTCGGCAGATGGCAACATCGCCTCGTTCAATTGAGTTTCGCGTTGCATCCATACACACGAAGCGTCGGCGTTCGTCTCCGAACTTCGCTATGTTCGCCTGAATCACGTCAGGCACGATATCAATACCGAGATAGTTGAAATCTCCCTTCACCGTCTGCATCCAATTGAAATCGCCACACCCGATGTCGACGAGCTGACGGCACTCGATTTGTCGCAAGAAGGCTGACAAGCTCTGAACTACCTTCTCGGCTGCGTGCGCAGTAGACCCAACCCCCGACAGGCTGTCCTGGCCATTCGCTTCCACCCAGACATTCTTGGTGTAGATCTGAGAAAAGACCTCCCCCATATCCTTCGACTGCATATAGGCAGTGAACCGGCCGCGACGGTTTCTGACCTTGTCCCAAGCTTCGATCAGACCGCATCGAAACAAGGCATGTCTGACGACTTCCTTCAATGATTGTCTGTGATCGTACATTAACTGTCCCCCTCAACCCGCCTGGAATCTCTAAAGCGATGTCGCACCCTCAATGGCCGGGCAGGATTTCCTGCATAGATTGTCCATGGCCGCAAACTTTTGAGTGTTACAGCCCGCGCTCCCAGGATAGCCCCCTCGCCAACAACGACTCCCGGCCCGACAAATGCTTCGGCCGCTATCCAGGCATTTCGCCCCACACGGATCGCTGCGGCGAACAGCTGGAAGTTTGGATCATCGACATCGTGCGAACCGCAACACAGATGAGCCCCCTGCGACACCAGGGCATAGGGCTCAAGCACGATTCGATCCATAGAATAGCAGTTCACGCCGCGTCCGAGGCAGGAGAATGGTTGAAGTTCGAGATTGCGCGGATGCCAGACTCTCACTCCCGGGTAGATCTTCGCGGTAGGGGCGATTTTGCCGCCAAATGCTCGCACTAAAGCCCTGCGCCACGCGTGAAAGGGAACCGGAGTCCACATTCCGACTCCATTCCAAACGACACTCCAAACTAGTCGCTCAAGTCGGTTCCTCAGCGTGAAAGTCGCGCCACCCTCGCGAGGATTTGTTTCGACTGCTTTCAGGATTTCCGACATGTCGCCACCGCTTCCGAAACAATATCAACCAGCGTTCGACTTACCGAAACGGCATCGAAGTGAGTATCGAAACATCGCCGCGCCGAGCTACGCATGGCATGGACCTCTTGAGACGGCAGATTCAGATACCTCACAAGCAGCCGGGTTATTCCTGCTTCGTTGTCATCGTCGACCAGCCCGGCAGCGCTATCTTGTACCTCACGCCAGATGTTGACCTTGTTTGTTATCAAAACCGGCGTGTCGCACGCTAACGCCTCCGCGACCACGATTCCAAAGTTCTCCTGATGCGACGGCAGGATGAACGCGTCGGCGGCGCGGTACGCTTCCCATTTGGCATCGCCTAGAAGAACTCCCGGCCAATGAATGCGATCGGCTATTCCACGGGCTTCGGCCATCTGCATCAATTCGCGTTGAAGCCCGACTTGATCGGGGCCCGCAATGACCAAATCGACTTCGCGATATTCATCCGATATTGACGCAAAGGCGGACAGCAAGAGATCACAACCTTTCTTCGGATGGATACGACCCAAGAACAAAAGAAAGCGCCGACTGCCGAGTGCAGGGAGTCGTTTGCGAAAGTTGTTTCCGTCCAAACTTTCAATATGGGAAGGACGGGTAGTTCCGTAGCCTACAACGAGCTCACGATATTTCTGGCACAAGAACTCGCCTCGAGCCAGTCGCCGCTCCTCATCGGTCGTGAACAACACCGCGTTTGCATTGGCGAGAAGCGGCCCCTCGCTAAAGAACCATGACAGTTGCTTCACGCGATGTTTCAGGGGATACCGTTTCCGAAACCACGGGTCCATCATTCCATGCGGAAACACAAAGTATGGAACGTGGCGGGCCCTCAAGGCCACGGATGCGGCGAGAGCCGAGTAGTTCCACAGGCCGTTTACGATGACGACATCATAGCTGCTGAGATGCTTTCGAAACCACGGTATGGCCGCCGGCGCGTACTCGTAGAAGGATGTCAAGCGCCCAAGTGCATGAATGGTGACGTCGGCATTGTTCAGCCAGTCGGAGCCCGGGGTATCGAAGCACACTATTTCGGACTCGGCACCAAAACGACTCATGATCCGCGAGGTCTGCAGAACCCCTTCGATGACACCTCCGGTCTTCGGATCTGCGGATGCGATGATATGCAGAATACGCATTCGAGCTCTTTTCAATGTGGCCGCGCTGCCCAAGCGGCTTCAACGACACTACTGCTTACGCCTATAATGACTTTAATGGGCAACCGATCTATCAGAACGCACTAAGAGTTCACGGTCTGGGGCGTGGTCACGTTAAGAACGTTGTCCAACGCGTTCTCAATCAATTGCCGTTGAGTTTCGGGATTATACTTCGTTTCAATCATCATTCGGCATCTGGCCCGCACGTCATCTCGATCGCGCTCGGCGCTCAACCAGGTCTCGATCTTGGCGGCCAGATCTTCCGCGCTTCCCTCCTGAAAAAACAGACCGGTTGAACCCGGCACAACTGCCTCCACTTCAGGCATCTGTGCATCGGCATTACCATGGGTAATGACTGGCGTCCCATACATGAGACTATGAACCGCGGTGAGACCAACCTTTCCAGGTGAGACAGTTATGTCCGCAGCATACAGAAGCTCTCCAAGCCTTTGCTCGTCGTAAAGTGCGCCGACAAATGTCACGTCGAGTTGCAGACGTTCCGCCTGCTCCTGCAGAGCATTGCGTTCAGGACCGTCCCCCACCAGCACAAGGCGCGTCGGTACGCAACGAGTTTTCAGCATCTCCATAGCCTGCAACAGCAAGTCAAAGCGGCAAAGCTTGGTCAGGCGAGCAGTACAGATCAGAACGGAAGGTTCTGTCTCAGCGCGCGTTAGCCGACTAGCAGAGGAAGAATCCCTATGCTTGAGCTCGCTCACCACAGCGCGAGCCTTGGCCCAATCAAGCGAATTATAGATAGGGGCAATCCTCTCAGCCGGGAATCCCGATCGAGAAGCGATCATTCGAGCACGCTCCCCATAAGTGAGCACTCGATGAGCCAAAGCGAAGTAAACGTTTCTCACGAAAGCCTTGAACCGCGGCTCCTTGCGAAGCCATCCGTGCGTCCAGAATAGAACCTTCTTGCCGAGCGCTCGACCGACCAAAGCGATAAGCCAGGTATCCAGCAGGTTCGGATTTCCGAGCACAATCAACGCCTTAGTGTCGCGGCTCAGTACCGGCTTCCAGTACCCGTGGATCCGCCATCCGAAGCGCGTGTTTCGATATATCAGCGGGTTTATCCGAACCAACTCGTCCTGAGGACATGGCTCGATGCCTTCTACCTTCTCGACCGATCCCCAGAATTGAAACTGATATCGAGAGCTCCGCGCCAGAGCGCGCATAACAGGGGCGCGATAGTGAGGAAAAAATGCGTAAATTAGCGCGACACGTCTCGACAATCCGTCTGCATTGATGGTGCTCATTTCAACAATCCATTGCTTCGTGCAACTGGTTCATCGTGCCGACGGCCGTTGATTGATAATGGGGGCGGGGCGCTTCCTGCGGTTCGAGGCCAGGAGCAGGCTGCAGAACTCCGTTCCAATATACAGGACCGCAATTGCAACAATCGAGATGAATGCGAATGTCATATCGAAACGCCACAGCGCAATTGCAATGAAGGTCGCGAAGAAACCGTATGCCGATGAAAATCTGGCGGCGCGTCGGAACAAGACCTCCAAGAACAGCAGCATCACAATAAGTGCGAGCGGCCAAAAATAGTGAAAATTCCCATATGCTTCCCCAAACAGCGTTGAATTGAGGGTCAACTGCTGAGTGGATTCCATATAATACCCAAGATAAGTTCCGAACGTCTTCGGCTTGTCCTCCCAGATCGTGGACGGAATGAAGAACGAGAATGACTTGAGCACGAAGGTCTGCCCCCACAAAGGAGGAAAGTGATCGGGGACATTTTCAACCAGGAATTTAAACACGAGGATGTTGGAGGCTTCGGCGAACGCATTCAAGACCCTCGAAATCCCTCCTTCTGTTCCAGCTTGCGAGGTGAAGCTGGCGGTCTGCAGAGCAATGAGAATGTTCTCCACACTTACACCACGCGAGAGGGCCAGCCCTCTGAAAACGGCCCACACAGAGCTCATAAATGTCACCGTCGGAGCCACTATCACCAACCCCGATCCAAATAGAACTAGTCGATCGCGGAACAGTAACGCAATCATCATTATGAAATAGGCGACCGTAATTCGATTGAAGGTTAAGGCCACATCGAGAATAACGACTAGTCCGCCGATTAATACCGCGCTCCGCCTGGGCATTCCGAGCACGCTAACCTGGTAGATCAGGTAACCAAAAACACTCGTGCGCAAGCAATTCTGGATGCCCAGACTGAAGATTGCGACTGGGCTTTGTGAAAGCGCCGTTGCGGCGTTTTCTGCCCAATGTCCTCCGCTTCCCTTCCCGGACAGGAAGAAATTCGTTACCTCCAAAAGGATCAGTATGAATAGGAATATCCGAAAGGAGTTGCGCTCGATCGGGGGCGGTCGGGCTTGCGCGCGCCTTCGGGGTGCAAGTCGGGCGATGACGTGAAACAGTAGAACAACCAAAAGCCCAAGATACAAATTGAGCGTCGTTGAAAGATCGGCATAGGGATCGTAGCTGGCGATGTGGAGGGTAGGTTCACTCAAATTGTCGGTAAACAGCACAACAAGAAGGGGGATCAGCACATAATAGACGGCTCCAATCAAAATGCCGTCCGAGAAGCCCAAAGCGTCCAACCGAATTGTACGCAACTCGACAATCGTGAGCAAAAAGATCACGAGGAAACCCAGCATTACGAACACATCGTTCATGAGCTTTGCCTCGGAACCAGCCTGATGCTCATGGCCCGCGCGAATTGCCAGGTTACCCTCATGTGTTCGGCAAAGTCGTACTGCCGATGCCCACGAAACCAGTGGTGAATGACGGTGAACGTCATGATGGCATCCAAGGGGAGCAAGGCGATGGCCGCAGCTTCGAGCCCAAAGTTACTTGCAGCCAAATACACCAAGCCGGCGGTTATAACTGACGTAGCTGCATAAATTGCAGCAAACCTTTGTTGCTGATTCATCGCGAGTAGGAAAGAACCGACTGTTCCCCACAAGGTGCTTAGGATCATGTTGCCCGTGAGAACTGCGAATAAAACTATGCTAGCCTGCATTTGCCCGCGCCCCAGCCAGAACAGTAGCTGGTCCCCCGCCACGATCAGCGCAGCCGCAGAAGGTATGGTGACCAAAAGGAGGGCAGTAAGATTGATGTAGACGAGTCTGTCCACGTACGGCTTGTCATTGCGCGCTTCCGACGCGGTAATTTCCGGAAGTGTTGCGCGTGTCAATAGGCCAACGACTTGCAGCGGCACCCTCGCCATCATCCGGATAGTACCGAGGACAGCCGCGGCCGCGGGCGAAATAGCCAACCCAACGAAGAAAATGGATCCTTGAATGCTGAGAGCCGATGATACCGGCAGGCTTAGTGCCGCCATTGCGGAATTTGCCAGCGACCGAACCTCCGACGCTCGAGCTTCGGTCCAACCAAAGTGAATCCATGCAGCTGTTCTTCGTAACATCGCATAGTAAAAAATAAATCCGATGACCCGCACGACCAGCATTGCCGCTGCGCACGCGACATACCCTCCGCCAACGCTTGCAACAGCCAGAACACTTGCTTGCTCGACTGGTGAAACTATGTCCAGGAGAAACGTGCCTCGGGCGTAGTGGCCAATGCTCCTAAAGGCCATATTCACCACATTCATCTGCAGAACGACCAACGAGTATGTAGTCAACAGGAGTGCTGCAGCGGGTAGGCGCTCATCATGCCAGGCGGCCCACGCCGGAAAGTCCTTGGAGACCAACCACAACCCGGAAGAAAGGCCCCAAATCGCAGCTGAGATCAGACTAACGAACAACCAAACACTCTGGAAAGCACGGAGAGCGGCAGGAAGATTTCCCGCGGCCACGCGGCGGATCATACTGACGCCTCCGGCAGTTCCAAAACCGAGATCGCTGAGCGCGACGTAAGTCGGTATGGCCGTCAACATAAGCCAGACACCGTAGCCGGAGGCTCCCCATGAGGAGACGAGAATCGGCACGGAAGCCAGCTGAATGAGCAGGACCCATGCCTTGCCCACGGCATTTGCTGCGACTCCCAGCAAAACTCGACCGGTTGGGCGACCAAGCGAAGTCCTCATGATCACCGTGCCGTCATTTCCGTCAGCAAGAGATAAGATGTCTCGCGGATCTTAGTTCGCGTCCGTTGCTTCACTCGACTGCGAATCGGCCTGTGCCGAATGACCATGCTCGAAGAGCGCAAAGCTCTCGCCATGATCCGTTGAGCGCAAGGTAGTCGGATAGAGGAACGGGGCTTGAGCATAGAAGCATCTCTCAGCTCGGCAACTCTTGCCAGAGCCCTTGAGGCGAAGTGAACTGGCTTCAGCCTCGGTAAGCTCGTTAGGCCAGTACTTGAAGTGGAGATAGAGATTTCCGGATCGGTCGAGCGCAGCTCTTTGTCTCCACGCGGCGTAATAGCTACGCCCGGGCTCCACGATCACGCGGTGCATCAATCCGCCCGGCCAACGCTTGAACGGCTGTTCGAATGGCTTCATCAATTGAACAAGCTGGTAGTGATAAAAGTCCCCTTCAGCTCGAGCAAATAC
Organism: Bradyrhizobium sp. BRP23; assembly: GCF_020194135.1. Taxonomy (NCBI): domain Bacteria; kingdom Pseudomonadati; phylum Pseudomonadota; class Alphaproteobacteria; order Hyphomicrobiales; family Nitrobacteraceae; genus Bradyrhizobium; species Bradyrhizobium sp. BRP23. Next base: position 81,201 of record NZ_JADYVW010000006.1, read on the forward strand.
ATGCAGGTTCTGCTCAGTATCCATCAGGGCCGAAACATAAGAGTATCTGCCGTACTTCTTGTTTGATTCGATTTCACCGAAGGCCTCAGGATCCGTCCAGCCCGCTTGTATAGTCGCAGGTGAGCTTGACATCGTTAACTTGAACAGTCCCTGATGCGCGCCGAAGATAACGTACAGAATGCCGCGCCTGTCGGCCGTAATGGCCGGGATGTTGTGGGGATCTGGCCCATGGATTAGATTGCGCACCGGACTGATGTCGCCCGACAGGCCAAGGTATTTTGAATCACTAGTGAAACGCCGGCCGACGAGGTCGAACTCTCGAATGTATACCATCGTGCCCGGCTCTCCGGGCGCTTTGGGAGTCGCGCTTGGGTAGACAATGAAGATTTTGCTTCCGAGAGTTATGAGCGAATTTGCCCCTCCTGAATGGTTGATCACAAGCAAGCTGTCGCTCGTCACCAGTTGAGCAGGAAAGTCGGGAACTAGAACTCCGGATGAATCATAGTGGAAATGCTCGAGCCATAGCTGCTTGCCAGCTCTCGTGCCGTAGTTTTCGTGGCTTAGAACTGCCGGAGGTCCGGCGTGAGAATTGAAGCCGTCCGGCACTTCCATGACGGCCGCCCTCCCGCGTAATGGTAGAGCTCTCCAGGTGCGCATACCGTCCAGTGAGTAAAGCAAAACGGCATGATCAAGATTCGAGTATCGCGGCGTGATGATAGTATAAGCGCGATCTCTCGCATCGATTACGATGCGATCGTCGATCATCTGACTGGTGTCCCACTTCCCATCCCAATGGTTGCCATCTGAAAATATGTCGCGGTTAACCGCCTCAACCACTCGGTCTCCAAAGTCCCGGCGAATCGAGTAGGATCCGGATGCTTGCGTGACAATTGCAGACCCGAGCCGAAAGTACGCAACCGACGCTGAATCGAAGGCAGGTGTACCAGCCGAAAATTCAGTTGCGAGAGGTGCTAGCCGCGGATCATCAGTGAACCCGGCAAATGCAATCGGCAATTTTATCGAGGGTTGAGTGGACTGCGCAGCACTCACATTCATCAGGCTCGCCATGACCAGCGCCATCGCGCAGAGGCGAACCAGCGCAACGCTGGCCACGCGTCTGGTGCACGACCCGGGTAGCGTGTAGCGAACTGCTATTGTCATGCGCACCTTCCCAGCGAGATTTTCGGAACGGAGCTCCTATGGCTTGCGGCCCCTCGGCGCCGCTCCGACAGAGACTGCAGCAATCCGGGCCCTGGGCGCATCGAGATCAGCTCCCGCCCCGCAATTGCAGACCAGTGAATGTTTCAAGTCTCACCAGCATTTCATCCCTGCTGGTGACCGGCAGCAATCTTTGTTCCAACTCGAAGACCTTCGAGCCCACTAGCATCCTATACCAGTAGCCTTGCATAAAGTGATAGATCAGACCTTGCGTGCCGTCGAGGAATCCTAGTCGAATGATGTATCGATAGAGAAAATAGAGCGTCGCGCTGATCCAGAAAGGCAGCGCGTTGTAGATGCGGATCTTCAAGAAACGCTTAGCTGCAGCCTGAAGGGAGAGATTCCCGGACGTTATTGCGTTGTCCGAGTGGAAGAGGTTGTAGCGGTCGTTCAATATATCGACGGCTTCTCGGGTCGCGTAGCGGTTGTGCTTCTCGATGAACTCGGAAATGCTGAACAGGTTATAGTCTGAAAACTCGCCATAGAGTGGCTGAGACCTGCCGCTAGTCAGAACGATATGCTCGTCCATCCAGCGATCTTCAATTCGCGCAGATCCCCGCCGCCAAATCCGCAAGAGGATCAGCGGATAGCGGCCACCATAGCGAATCCAGCGCCCCAGGAAGATGTGCCTGCGTCTTAGCGTTAGTCCCGTGACCTCAGCTGGCAGCGATCGAAGCTGCGAACTGATCTCTGCTGCAAGATCGGCTCCTAAGACTTCATCAGCATCAAGCCGCATCACCCAGCTTCCAGTGATCGGCAAATTCTCCAATGCCCACTGGAATTGCTTCGCCTGGTTTATGAACTTATGCTGGTAAACGTGCGCTCCGTTGGCACGAGCGATCTCAAGGGTCCGATCGGAGGAAAACGAGTCAACGACGAAGACCTCATGCGCGATAGGCGCCACAGATTTGAGCGCTCGAGCAAGGTGCCGCTCTTCATTGTAGGTGAGTACAATAATCGAGATCACTATCTCATCTCTTCGACGGCCGCCGCTTCAAATGCGTAATCTGCAGTTCGAAGGCATCGGTGGTTGTTTCGGAAAACTCTGGGAATTTAAGTTCCACACCGCGGACCGAGAAACTTCAGCTTTGAGACGCTTAACGATAGCCCGCGGTTTCGCACATTAGTGCACGGTTCATGCTCTTGAGCTTTCCAAACTCATTAACTTAGTCGGTCTATGAACGATTTGGCTCCGATGCATCTGCAAAGGTCATACCAATTCAGAACAAAACCTTCATGACCTTCGGAATTACGTAGTCTGATTGGAGACGAAAAGACATCTGCAAGGAGAAGTGCTAAACTAGGATCGATATCGCTAACAAGCCCAAAATATCCTCAAGATTAATTCTAGTTCTGAAGCGGGTGGGGTCAGGTCCACTTGGATCCTCACATCAGCGCCATGCTGGCTGGATTGGGGCCAGCATGAATGGCCAAGTCTTATTCTCTAGATCGTCGTAAGCGTGCGTTGCCGCGATCGAGCCCCGATGTCCGCTCATGAGACGGCCAAACGGTTCGGAGTGGCGATCAGCGCGACAATCGGCTCGATGCAGCGTCTTGAGGATGGCGGAAGCATTGCCTTGGCCAGATGGGCGGTCACAAGCCGAAGGCGCCTCGGCGGACCACGCGATTTGGCTGTCCCACCGGATCAAGGACCACGATTTCACCAGATAAAGGTTCGTTGCCGAGCTCGCCAACGGCTTCCAAGGTCGACAACCATTCCGCAAGGGACTTCGTGCATGTCGAGAAGCTCAGATTCAAAAGGCATGGTAGCCGGCGAACGCGATGAACCTCGAGGCGGGCGGCGAGCCCAGAGCCCACAACCTCCAATTCGCATTGAAGGCTAAGCGGCTGGTCTTCATCAACGAAACCTGGACCTGAAGTGACGTGCCTCTTTTGCGGATCTGCGGCCGGGCGGGCAATCACTTCACCCACGTTCCAACGGCCGCTGGAATACCAGATTTTCCCCGGCGATCCGCTCCACCGGATTGACACGCGATAATGCGTCAAAGACTCGATCGATGGTATGGAGCTTTCGTATCTACATCGAAAAGGTTCTTCTGTTCCCCTTCAGCCCGGCACCCTCGTCCTGAACAAGCTCGGCAGCCACGGGAGCAATCAGCTCGCCACCCGAGCCGCTCGGTCTGCGCCCGATTCTCGTTCCTACCCAAATACCGCCCGAACCGAACCGATCGAACAGTTCAAGGTAAAGCACTCGCTCCGCAAAGCTGCCGTGTGATCCGTGATGCACCGGCGCGGCAGTTGGCCAAGCACTCGATGCCTGCACCTCTAAGATACGCATCAACTACCTAAAAAATTCAGGCAATCGAACCATCTTTATGCCTTGGACGCGTTGCCTAGCCGGATCCATCCAACGGCCTTTGGACTACCGTGTATCTAAAGGCTGAGCTACCTCTTACGGTACCAAGGATAGTATCAACACGTTGATAGGCTCCGATACGTATCTGGTTGCATCTGTCCGAATTATAGTAGCAAACCGTCGCCAATATTTTGCGACCACAGCTATTCTTGATGCTAATGATCTGATCGCGCATGGCTGGGTCGACCACATGAGCTCGCGCTGCCGCCTCAATATCAAGACAAGGACGGCCCAACCCGTCGCGAACAATCGGCGAGGACGATTGCTCAGGTCCATTCTGCATTAGTAAGCGCGAAGTGTTCTGGGCAAAACAATAGTCGGCGAGAAATACGCCGACCACAGCACCCAGGAAGAATTTCCAAACGATCGGAAGAGTCTTGTCCAAGATAATGGCCTCGTATCCAAGATGGCCCAGCTAAGCGTTCTGGAAGCCTCTCAGCAGAAAGTTTAGCCTAGAAATGAGATTAGGTTATCAGTACTGCAGCTGTCACGCAACGACGTCTAGCGCCCATCTAAGCGATCGAATCTCTTTCTATTTGATGATCTCCCAAGCCCCCCCTGAGGCGGCACTTGGGGCTCTGCGATACGCATTCCGCAAGGTTTGAAAATCAACTAACTGAGAGAGGGGGACAGTGTCCTCGCCGAGCTTTGCAAATGTGAGGATGTCCCGTAGCGTCCTCCAACGGCTCTCGTCATAATCTGCTATGCGACCGCCGATCGGCAACACCAACGGCCGCAGAATTTGCAATTCGAACTTAACACGCGCTGGATCGAGCTCCCCGGGGTCAAAACCCACGAGAAGCGGCACGCTTCGGTCGTAGTTGGCATATGTGAACTGCCATCCCCTGATTATGCCTTCAAGCACCTTTGCAATGAGCAAAGGTCGGTTCTTTAGAAGATCGCTGCTCGCAAAATATACTAGTCCCGGGACATGGATAGAGTAGTCCTGCGGCTTGATGAGTCTTAGCCGCAAGCCACCCGGATCGCTGGGTAAGGACTGCTCAGTGACCGAGGAAATAATTGCATCGACCTCTCTATTGCGCAACGAGTCGACGCTATTGAGGTCAGGCACTTTTATGATTTGGCTGCGCGACAAGCCGAGCTGCGCCATCATGGCATCGAACACCGCTTCACCCTCACTCCGCGGTTGGTAGCCAAGACGCATACCGATTAGATCGGCAGGGCGCACAATTCCCGAATTCTCTAGCGTAAGGATTACCACTGGAGTATCTAAGAGGCTCGCCGCAAAAGCTGTTACCGGGACGCCGCTCCATGCGGATAACATGAATTTGTGCCCGCTGGTCACACCGATAGCACCCTGCCGGGCTACCGCTTCGACAAAATTCGGATCAGCCGCATTGGATTGAAGGGAAATGTTGTCGGGGAGGTATCCCTCCTTGGCTGCGATCATCTCACCGGCAAACGGCGCCCCAAACCTACCATCGAGCAGCATCATGACGTGGGCGCTTGGGGTATTTAACCGCACCCCCGGTTTCCTGGCTGAAGTTAGGTAAAGAGCCCCACCTGTGATGACGCAAGCCACGATTAGCGCAGTAGGAATAAGTCCGATCTTGGCCCGACCGGGACGGAAGCGAGGTCTTATCAAAGGAGCATCCTATGAAGGGTTGAAAATACCGTACCTTCGAGTTAGAGTTTGCGCTATAATCTAGGCGTTCTTTTTCCGCTTAAATCGAAATTCTTGTGAACACTCATTCGACATTCAAATGTTTAGGGAAGCGATGACTTTAGCATCGAGCCGCCCCGCATCTATTTCCCAAACTGAAACTCCCACCATCATACTTGATCGCGAGCGCGAGCTTGTCCCCAACAATATGATGCCCCGCCGTTCTGCCCGCTGGCTACGTCCCTTTGTCGTAGAAAGGCTGATGGGCGTCGCAGATTCGGGGCTTATCCTACTGAGCGGAATTGGTTGTGCTCTCGCCTACCAAGTCTACGTCCAATCCACTCTTGGCAAGCCTCTCGCCTTTGCCGCCGCAAGCGTCCTCATTGCACTTATTTTCGGCCTTTTGCTCGCGGTGCAAGGGGGCTATCGGCTGAAGAACATTGGCAACGTGCGGCAGCAGTGGAGGATCACGTTCGCGGCCTGGACGGGTGTCTTTGCTCTCGTGCTCGCCCTCGCCTTCGCAATGAAAGTCAGCGAAGAGTTCTCTCGCGGCACTACGATCTCGTTTTATTTCGTCGGACTGACCGCCTTGCTGGCTTGGAAGAGTTTGGCCTCGTACTGGATCTCAACTGCCCTTCAGAACGGCTCGTTTGCAAACAGCCGCGCTATCGTAATTGCCGAGTTTGGACTTGCGTCGACCTCTTTAGCAATGAGGGATCTTAGCCGACACGGCTTTCATCTAGTCCAGGTTATTGAAATTCGGCCGCGCGAATTGGCCTCCCCCCTTCTACTGTCCTCTCTAGCACCGCGGTTTGATCAACTAGTAGCCTTTGCACGCGAAAACCAGATCGAACACGTCTTCCTCCTGATGGATTGGAGCCGGAAACATGCGATCAACAGCATTCTTGATGCTCTAAAGATCCTGCCAGTTCCCGTACACTTAGTTCCCGACCCCAACGTTGCACGATTTCTGCGTTATCCGTTGGTCAGCACAGGAGGCACATGGACGGTTGAGTTGCAGCGAACTCCACTAAGCGGGAAAGAGCGCGCGTCAAAGCGCGTAATTGATATCCTCGGAGCATCGGTGGGACTTGTAATATTCGCTCCTGTTATGCTCCTGACAGCCGCCTTGGTTAAGCTGACCTCACAAGGGCCGGTGCTCTTCTGTCAGACTCGCAATGGCTTCAACGGCCGCGCTTTCCGCATCTTCAAATTTCGGACAATGTGCGTCTCGGAAGATGGTCCCACTATCATCCAAGCTACTCGCAATGATGCGCGCGTGACCTCCATTGGAAGGTGGCTGCGCAAAACCAGCATCGACGAGCTGCCACAGTTGCTGAACGTGCTGCTAGGAGACATGTCTCTGGTCGGACCTCGTCCACACGCGGCTGCTCACAACTCTGAGTATGAGAAGCTTATCGGCAATTACGCCTTTCGACATCACGTTAAGCCTGGAATAACCGGCTGGGCGCAGATAAATGGTTACAGGGGCGAGACAGGCACAATAGACTTAATGGAAAGGCGTGTAGAGCTCGACCTGTGGTACATCAACAATTGGAGTATGGTACTCGATCTGTCGATCCTCTTCCGTACGCTCGTTGTCGCGTTTGGGCGACCCTCAGCGTATTGACCCGCGATCACCAGCGCCGCCAAGGCTTGTAATCGAACTCAACTCCTGGCACGGTCAATTTAAGGCCGGTTTCGGCCAGACTTTTTGCTAGAGCCTCACGCGGAATATTATCAACTTGCCTCAGCGAGATGAGAAGTTCTTCGTGTATGGGCCAGCCCGGCCCAGTTAGGTTATTTACGGCCTCCCCGATGAACCCGCTATCGACCAAAGCCGCAAATTCTGCGAGTACTTTTTCCCGCGTCGAAGCGCTGAGCATCGGGTAAGCAGCAAGAGCAGTCCGATTCCGTCGAAGTGCGATCCAACCTTCGAGCGGCGCGGTCAGATAGGATTGATTCAGAAACTTAAGCAATTCCTGGTCAAATCCGCTGCGATTCATTTGCGCCGAGTAGAGCAGCAACCATAGAAACCCGTTTGAGGGAGCGGACGAGAGGGCGAACTTTAGGTGCGCCTCAGCTAGCACCATATCTTCATCGCCATTGCCTCCAAGCGCAATCACCTTTTCGGCAACCGCCAATCGAACGAGCGCTTGTGCGTTCAAAAAGTCAGGCCCTGGAAATCTTAGTTTGATATTCACCCGCGACAGCGCATGAGACAACGCGCTCGGCCTCAACCTATCCCCGGCTTCAATCGCCCTCGAAATCTCTCGGACGCTCTTGGTCGACCAGAGTGAAGAAAGGGCGTAGGAAAACCAAATGAGGCTCGCCACCCCAAGCAGCGTCAGCGAAATTCGTAATGACGCTTTGTACATTGCCGGGGCGCGATTTCGTTCCTATTCAACATACCCGTAACGAGCATAATACTTTTGATAGTAATTTCGGCCGTGATACGACTGATAGCGCGCAAGAAGCCTAATATCTGCCTTGTTGAGCACGACACCCAACAGCTTCTCCTGAATCTCTGGCAAGCTGCGTAATTTGTGTTGCACCACGTCAACCTTGGTTTGCCCCCATTCGACGACGAACAAATAGGAGTCAACATAAGACGAAGTCACTCTGACATCGACCACAGGCGCCAAGGGCGGCATATCGATCACAACGTAATCGTACTTTGAACGCAGCCGATCAACCAGATCTCCCATTGCCTGCGAGGCTAGAATCTCATTTGTATGAGGTAGATTCGAAGTTAGACCAGCCGGCAAGAACGAAAGACCTGTACTGGCATCGACATTTATAAGATCATCCAGCTCGGCGACTTGAGCCGACGCCTGAACGAGACCGTCGCGATTATCCATCAGCAATGCGCGCGATAGCGAGGGATTGCGCAGATCGAAGTCGATCAAAATCACTCGGGCGCCGCCCTGAGCCATGAGCTGAGCAAGGTTGATTGAAAGCGTGCTCTTACCTTCGTTAGGGAGTGTCGAAGTAATTGCAATAACGCGATTTTGGCGCCCGGCAGAACTCAAATCGAACGCTACCTTCAATGAGCGCACAGCCTCTGCAAATCGCGACAATGGCTTATCCACCACGTATCGCAAGAGGTCAGATTTTGTACCTCCCTCAGTTCTCTTCGAGTGATCACCAAGTAGTGTCGCCGAGTGGGTTCGAGCAATGAGCGGCACGATGGCGAGACAGTTTGCACCGATGATCTGGTCCACTTGCTCAGTCGTCCTGAACACATTGTCCATAGTCTCGCGCGCTAGAGCAACGCCGAAGCTGAGCACTGTTCCGGCGAATAGGGCTATGGCAAGAATGACGAGCGTTTTAGGATAGCTCTTCACCAGCGGAGTCGATGCAGCGCTGATGACCCGAGCCTCGGTTATCGGAAAAGACTGCTGCTGTACCGATTCCATATAGCGCTGGAGGAAGTTGTCGTACATAGCCTGATAGGTCTGCGCATTGCTTTCGAGCTCCCGCAACTGAACCTGGGCTCGGTTCGTAAGTTGCGACTCCGACACAACATTGTTTAGACTGGCCTTGATGCTGTCTTCGCGCGTAACCGCGATGTCATAGTCACTCTTATAAGATTCTTGAATGCGCCTGAGCTCATCCTGGATATTCTTCTTGATCTCCGCCATTTGCCTGCGCAAATTGGCCGCCGCAAGATGGTCAGAGCCGTACTTGGCCGACCAGATTGACTCCTTCGATGCCATGTCGACGTACTGACCGCGCAATTTAACTATCGTATCGTTCTTCAATGCGTCAGCGACCGAAGCGTCAGGAATTTCCTGCTTAATGATATCATTCATCCGATCGAGCCGGGCTTTTGCTTCGGCGGTGGATGCACGAGCGAGAATCAGCTGACTGTTCACCTCGGCGAGCTGCTGCTCGTTCATTAACCGGCCACCGGTATCGACAATGTTGTTAGTCGTCTTAAAGTCGACAACAGCTTTTTGCGCGGCTGAAGCCTGTGTCCGGAGCTCTTTGATGCGATCCTGAAGCCAGACACTCGCACGGCGGCTCGCCTGGTATTTCGCCTCCAATTGATCGACGATATAGGTGTCCGCTATTGCATTAGAGATCCGGGCCGCCTTTCCTGGATCTAACGAGGTGAAGCCGATCTCCATAACATAGGTAAGGCCAATTCGTCTAATCGTACGCTTCTTCTGAAATCGTTCCAGCGCCTTACGCGTCTGTTCGAATTCGGTCGGCGATTGTTCGGTTGAAAATAGGGCCGATAACGCTCCTGCAATCGCGCCGATCAGTCCGCTACCAGATCCGGTAAATTCGGGATCATCAATCAGATGCAGGTCGCGAATAACGGCGAGACTGATGTTCTCCGATTTCAGAATTTCGACTTGGGTTTCAACCATGCCGGAGTCCACCGACGCGTCGCCCATCATGGAGGGCTGCTGAAACAGCTGCACCTTCCGAGTGTCGATTACCATCGATGCCGTAGAAGTAAATTGTGGTACGGCAGTAAAGAGGTACAACAGCGCTACTAGGAGGCATGCGACGACAATGGCAAACATCGAAGGAAATTGCCGCCTAAGTATGTCGATGTAAAAATTGAGCGTGTTCTGAGCAGAACCCTCGCCGTCGCCGAACTGGCGGTTGATTTCGGAGGTCCGCTTGTTCACCTGCAACATCCAACAATTCCTGAAAATGGACTGGTGTGTCGATTAAGGGTTGACGCTCGTCAAAAGTGTGGTTGCGTCCCGGGGCAAACTCGATGCCAAGCCCGCGCTGCTGACAAACACTAGCACGACCGTGCCTGCAATTGAACGCGGTTGATGCAGTGCACAGCACTGCTTGAACTACATTTTGCAGGAAGCTTAACGATGCAAAAGCAAAGCGGCGCCCAATGGCGCCGCTGCCGGTAAGACATCCATGGGCCGGCCCAGAGGGCGCCGGTTCCGGTCAGCGCGGGCTGACGCTGTTGGCGGTGATGCCGACGCCGCCGCCGCCGGTGCCGGGCGGGTTGTTGGGGGTCGCGTTGTTGCCAAACACAACGATGCCACTGCTGGAGCCGCCGGTCGGGAAGCCGCTGCCGGTTGGGCCGCCAGCGCCGCTGCCGCCACCGCCCGCGCCGCCGCCGGCCGCAGCGATTGCCACGTCGCCGGTTGCGGCCTGATAGGCGGCGATCACGTCGGGGTTGCCGGTACCGGCGATCGCCGTTTGAATTTCATTGGCGTAGGCCTGATCCTGCTGCGCGGCCATACGGGCAACCTGCGCAAGGCCGGCGACGATCGCGCTCATCTGGTCCTTGGTGGTCGCGGGATCCTTCAGGAGCGCGATCAGGCCGGGCAGCGTGGTCGGATCGGAGGCGCCGAGGTCGCGCACGCGCGAGATCAGCTGCGGGCCGCCGGTTGGATATTGCTGCAGCAGGCTGTTGGGGGAAGCCTTGAACTCGGAGATTACGGTGGCCGGCAGCTGGCGCTGCGGCGAGTAAATGGCGGCGTTGGCGGCCGATGTGATGGTAGCGGCGAGCGCCGCGGCGGCAGCCATGCGAAGCGCGCTTCTGATAACGCTCATAAAACAACCTCCAAAAATCAGCTGCCCCGATCTGCTTCCTCGGCCCGGGCAAAATGGCTGTGCAGTGCAGGAACCTAGCGAAAGAAAGAAGAGCTGTCCATTTATACTAAAAACTTCGTAAATGCCGCAACTGCTTCAAATGTAGACAGTTTTGTGAAACTCGGGCCGAGCGCGGGAAGCTGGAGGCGCAGTTGTAAGGCGGCCCTCGCCTCGCGGTGCAGTGGCGCCGGCGCCCGCGCTCGCGCGGCACTCCCGACTCGAAAAGGACTGGGCCAGGCCCGCGCCGAAAAGCGCAAAGAACGGAATGCTGTAGCCGGGCACCTGGAGCGTGAAGTCCAGGCACGAATGCACCAGCGACAGCGTCGCGGTCGCCGCCGCCGCCAGCGGGATGATGACGTCACGCCGACGGGTGAACACGCCTCTCGCCAGCACCGTCAGCATGATCGCCCAGCCGAGCGCCACCAGCAGCGCCATCGGGATGCCTACCTCGGAGGCAAGCTCCAGCGGCGTCGAATGCGCCGCATCCCAAACGCCGCGAATCGAGATGTTGGGGCTGCGGTACGGCGGGAAGGCCCATTGGAAGGTGCCCATGCCGGTGCCGAACCAGGGATTGTCGCCGATGATCCGCAGCGTGGATTTCCAGGCCTCGATGCGGCCCTCGTCGACCAGGCCCTGGCTGTCGAAGCGGCTGGAGACGCGGCCGCCGAGCAGCTGCAACAGGCCGAGCGCGACGGCGGCGCCGCAGCCGAGCGAGATCCAGATGCCCGTGCGCGGCGGCAGGTCCTTGCGCAGGAACAGCGTGAAGGCGACGATCATCGCCAGCAGCGACAGGCCGACGCCGGCGCGCGAGGTCGTCATGAACATCGCCATCAGGCAGATCAGCAGGCAGCTAAGCTGCGGCAGGATCTCTCTTGGCGGGATCGCGCGCAGGTCGAGCGACAGGCGCCGCCACTCGATGTGCCGCTCCGGCAGGCGGCGACGGACGTCCTCCAGGATCAGCAGCATCCAGATCACCGCGCAGGAGCCGAAATAGGCCGCCGCCGTGTTGCGGTTGATGAAGGTGCCGGTGACGCTGCCGAGATAGGCCGTCTTGTCCCGCCACAGGATCATGGTCGGCTCGATCAGGAACGAGGCTACGCCATAGAGCGCGTAGGCCGCGCCCGAGATCGCGATCACCCAGAGCAGGCGGCGCGCGCGCATCCGATCGGCGCCGACGGTGATGCCGAGCACGATGGCGAGGATGTTGGCAAGCGGCGCGCCGAGCGCGAAGAACGCCTCGTTCTTGACGATGGAAGCGGACGGGGCGATCGGGACGCCGAGCAGATCCGAGGCCTGCTTCCAGATCGGCTGGAACGGCGCGAGGAAGGGATGATCGGAAAGCTGCTCGTGCAGCACGAAGGCATAGGCGGCAACGATCACGCCGATGCCGGCGAGCAGCCACAGATGCGGCGTGCGCAGATCGCGCGTCGGCGCGAAGATGACCGCGATACCGAGACACAGGCACCAGAACGCGATCGACAGATCATTGGTCGAGCCGAACGGAAACGGCGCGCCGGCGGCCACGAAGAACAGGATGAAGACCGCGGGCAGGCTCCATGACCAGCGAATCTTGGGAAGCCGAAGGCGCATCGTTATGTCTTGCGAGCTTTGCTCGCGCCTAGAGGAAGCAATCGATCGGATAGATCTTCAGATCCACGTTGAGGCGGCTGTTCCGGCTCTGCGCCCGGAACGCATAGAATAATCCAAAGCTGTCACTCCCCTGATCGAGTTTTATTCCGGGGGTTAATTCGTCGGGCGGCACCAGAACGCCGATGTGCCGGTTGATGGCGGAAATCTCGATCCGTCCCTCCCCTTGCGCAAAATGCCCGCCGAGCTGGGTCACGGTGACCTTCGGCAGGCCGCGACGCTGATGGCAGACATCCTCCTCCCACAGCTTGGTCTGCTGCACCAGCGGCTTGCCCGGCCCGTCGGGCACGACGACGTCCGGGAAGGACGGGCGCAGCATCCCGAAGAACTTGCTCTCCTTGGAGTTCGCCGAGAGACGGACGGTGAAGGACAGCTCGCCCCTGGCGCCCTTGAGGCGCGACAGGACGGGAGCATCAGGCTCGGCAGAGATCATCACATCGATGCGATGGCGGACGCCCAGCTCCGCGGCAGCGCCGAGAGCTGTCCCGGCCGGCGCCAGTGCGACGGCGAAAGGGACGAGAGCCAAAGGATGCCAGAATGCTCGAAAGCGCATGAAGCCCCTTGCAAGGCCGCGGGGTGACCGATGACCGGCGCGCCCGTGCCGAGTGGCGCCTAGATCCAGATCCCGGGCTTGTCGGCGCAGCAGAACCGCCTCGATTGCTAAACGAAAATGGCACCGGGACAAAGCCCCGGTGCCATCGATTTGGTCGAACAAGTCGGCGTCTTACGGCGCCAGCTTGATATTGTTGCGGAAGATCAGGGCGTCGTTGGCGAGATTGATGCTATCGCTGCCGGTCGCCATGATCACACGCAGGTAGTTCAGGAACTTGGCAACTTCGACGTTGCGCGAGTTCGAGACGTAGATGATGTCGCCGTTCTTCATCATGACCTTGGTGGCGAGGAAGAAGCCGCCGGGATCGCGGAAGTTCACGTTGAAGATGACCGGGATCGTCTCCGAGGTGTACTTGCTCACGTCGATGCCGAGCTGGGCCGCAACCTCGCGCGGCTCGCGGCGATAGAGATAAACGGCCGCCGGATCGGCCTGGCCATCCAGGAGACCGCCAGCCTTGCCGACCGCTTCGCCGAGATTGATGCGCCAGGCGTCGAAGTTGAACTCGCCGCTCTGGCCGCTGGCGCCGAACGCCAGGAACTTCTGCTGCTCGCGATAGACGTAGATGCTGTCGTCGGGCCGCACATAGACGTTGTTCTCGGGCGCCATCACGAGATTCTCGAACGGTACGGTGGCCCGCCGTCCGCCACGCTCCAGCATGACCCAGGTCTCGAAGCCCTGGCCCTTGATGCCGCCGGCGCGGGTGATCGCATCGAGCACGCGATCCTTCGCGCCCGCCGCGCTCGCGGGATAACGCGCCGGCGAATTGACCTCGCCGAGCACGCTGATCAGCTGGGTGCGCTGCGAGGACATCGCCACGACCGCTTGCGGCTCGATGGCGCGGTTGCCGATCCTCTCGACGATCGCGCGCTGGATTTGGACCGCCGTCAGGCCTGCGGCCTTGATCTGACCGGCATAGGGCACGGTGATGAAGCCGTCATTGTCGACCGACTGATCCGGGATCGTCACATAGTTACCCGGGCGGACACCGGCTTCCGCCGGGATGAACAGACCGCCTGCCGCGGCTTCGAAGATGGTGACGCTAACGACGTCGCCGATGCCGAACACGATGCTGGCGGGCGGGCGGCGGTCGGTGAACACGCCCGCGAGGCCCTTGGGCTCGTGGGTGTGCAGGATCTTCACGGTCGCCGGATTGAGCGGCACCAGCTCGTAGGCCGGCGCGTTTTCCGTCTGGATCTTGTTGTTGACGTCGTCGGTGAGCGGTCCCGACCCGGGATTGGTCGAACACGCCCCGAGCGCCAAAGCAGCCCCGAGCAACGCAGGCATCAACACGTAGGTCTTGGCAATAGATGACATGAATCGCGCCCGAGGGTCCCCAATTGACGTAAATTGGTACGGCCTAGGGGGTGGTGCGACAAGTGTTCCCGGTGGTTAACGGAGCGATCCGCTGGCTACTGTTGCGTACAGGCCACTCTTTGGGGCTTGGTTTAACCCTTTGTGACTATTTGTTGTATTTCGTGTGCCCGATCAGGCAGCAAATCGCCCCGGTTGCGGGCCAAGTGTGTCGACCGCGAGGCTTCTTGGGCGTGCCACCGTTTGCTAAGGCTGGGCCATTAAGAAGAGGAATTTCCGTGTCTGGCCTCCTTCTGATCCCGCTGTTGGCGGGCTCCCTCTTTGGCGCCGCCGATCGCGCCGTCGCCTGCCCTGGCAGCGCCGGGGCGTGGTGTCGCGGCGCGGCCTTTGTTGAGGTGGCCGCCCCTGCGTCCACGTCCGTCTGGAAATTCACCCGGACACAAGGGGCCAAGGACGGCGAAAGCTTCGCGGCCATCATGAAGACCGCCGACACCACCCAATCGGACCCGGACTTCGCCGGCCTGATCGTGCGCTGCGCCCCGAAGGGCAAGGTCGATGTGCTGGTGGCCTTGATCCGGCCCTTCCCGCCCCGGAGCCGCCCCAAGGTGACCATTGCCGCAAGCGGCGGCGGCACCCTGAGCTTCGAGGGCAGCATGGCGGCCGCGGGGGCGGCCGTACTGTTGCCCGACGAGGTCTCGGCCTTTGCTGCCGGAAAGTGGCAGACGACGGCCTCGCTGTCCGTGGTGGTCAGGGAAGGCGACAGCGAGATCAAGGGGATGGTGGCGCTCAACGGGCTGCGGGAGGCCTATCATTCGCTGCTGGCAAATTGCGGCCAATAGGCTAAATTTAGCCATACAACTTAAGGGTCTTTTTAGGCGGGGAATCTAGGGTCCGGAGCACGGAGAGTGTTTCGGATGACCGCCTTTTTGATTTTCAGCTTTCTCACAGGTGCCGTGCTGGGCCAACGCTTTCGCGTGTTCGTGCTCCTGCCGGTCACATTTGCGCTGGTGCTCACCATGCTGCCGGTCAGCATGATGACCAGCCTGGGCTTCCTTGACGGCATGAAGGCTGCGGCGTTCGCCGCCATCGCGCTCCAAGGCGGTTACCTCTTCGGCTCGGGGGCGCGCTTTGCCCTTGCCGCCGCACGCGCCACCCGCGTCTTCGGTCGGCCGGTCAAGGCCACGCGCTGATCGCAACGCAAGCCTCTGTTTGAAAACGCACCGCTCGCTTGTATGGTGACCTGACCGTTTCAGGATTCGCTTCGAGCGCGCCGTTTGTCCCTCGCTTATTTTGCCCTCATCGTCTCCATCGTTTCCGCTTCCGCTCTCGAAATCGCCGGCGCCGCATTGGGCGCGCAGCTGGGGTCGATCGCCGCAGCGCTAGGCCTGCTGGCCGCGGCCTCGAGCTCGCGCAAGGCCGACTACGAGCACTATCTTCGTGCGACCTCCTGGGGCCGCTGGATACTGCTCGCCATTCCGCTGTGCATCGCGGCCCAGCTCGCTCCGCTTCCGCTGCGCGTTGCGCATCCGATCTGGGCCAGCGCTCACGAGGTAATCGGTGGCCTGTCGCTCGGGCCGATCACGGCCGATATCGGCTTGACGGTGAATGCGCTGCTGCTGGCGCTGGCCGCGATCTCATTGCTTGGCGTCGCGATCCTGGTGGTCCGCAACCGCGGCCGCGCCGAGCTGGTTCTGTTCGTGCTGAGCGGCGTAACCGCGATCTCCGCCTTGATGTTGGACCTGCATCGGCTCTCGCCGGCGCTTGCCGGATCCGTCCCCCATGACCTCACGACGAGCCTGGCCGGGCTCGGCCTCATGCTCAATCTGGCGGTGATGCAGCTCGCCGCTGAACGGGCGGAGACGCATCATTCGATCGTTCGCTCGGTCGCGATCGGACTTTGCGGTCTGGTCGGAGCCTTGGTCAGTGCCGCCGCGATCTTTGGGCTGTCCGGGACCAACAGCGCCATGGCGGCGACCTTTGGCGTCGTGCTGATCCTGCTGATCCTCGTGATCCGCAGACTGGATCTGTCGCCATTGGCCGCGAGCGCGTTGTCGGTGGCAGCCCTGATCGGCGCGGCGATCGTGCTGACCTTCCTCTTCGAAAAGAATTCCGGACCGATCCTCCTACGGCTCGTTCCGGAGATGGGGACCGAGACCAAGGCCGCCCTCGAGCGCATGCTGGCCGATACACGCTGGTTCGGCGCCGGTGCCGGGACTTTTCCTGCGGTGGGCAGGATCTATCAGAGCGATGCCGGCGCCGTCCTGACGGCGCCCTCGGCGGCCACGTCGGTGTTCGCGGGGATGGGTTGGGTCGGCTTGGTCGCCATGATCGCGGTGAGCCTGCTCGCTTTGGTCCGCCTGTTCGTCGGCGCCCTGCAGCGCGGACGCGACTCGTTCTTTCCGGCGGCGGCCGCGGCCTGCGTCCTGTTTGCGCTGGTTCAGAGCTTTGCCGGTCCCGGATTGCTGCACCCGGCAGCAATCCTTTGCCTTTCGGTGATCTTGGGACTGGGGCTATCGCAGAGCGTCAGCCAATCCGGATCACGATAGCGCGCGGGTGATCAGACCGCGCGGTCGCCGAGCGAGGCCCAGTAGTTCGGATTCTTGGGCGACTGAATGCGGACCCAGCGATAGGGCTTCTTCGACCACGGCATGATGTGGCCGGAGAGATTGTCCAGCACGAGATCGCCGGAGAAGGTGCGCACCACGACCACGAGATGATGCTCGCCCCAGCTGGTCACGACCTCGCTCAGCAGCACCGAGCGCGCCGGAAAGCCCTTGGCGATCAGATCGTGGCGTTTTGTCACGGCATAGTCGTTGCAGTCGCCGCTTGCCGGATGCAGCAGCCATTTCTCGCCGCGCAGCCCTTCCAGATTGGCCTCGGGACGGATCGCGGTGTTGACCCGCTGGTTGACCTCTTGCATTTGCGCCATGCGCTCGGCCGTCAGCTTCAGGCGGCCGCCCCGGAAGACGATCCGCTGCGGCCGCGGCTTGCACTCGTCCTTGTACTTCAGGCAGAAGAGCGTGAACGCCATCGGCGGCAGCGTCGGCTGGTCGAACTTGATGTAGTGGATGGCACCACGCAGCCCCAGGGGCGCCCCGACGAAGGCGGCTTCCGCTTTCTGCTGCACCCCCGCAGCAACGACGATGGCGGCGACGGCCGCCAGGAACTTCACAACTTTGCGCATGTCGCGCTCCCCGTTCTTGTTGGGGAGACGCTACGCGAGACCTCTTGAAATACGGCTCAAAGGCCACGCGAGGCTTTAATCAAAATGCGGGCTCATCGGTCGGAAACAATTAAGAATACCGATGTGTGACTTGTTCTGCTAAGAGCGGTCACGACTTCCGCTCGTGACGCTGGATGCGATTCGACCGACCCGATGGGCCTTTCCTCCCGCTTTCGCAAGAAGACCAAGCCGCGGCTTCCCGATGGCGTCCGCGTCTATGCGATCGGCGACGTGCATGGCCGCGCCGACTTGCTTCAATCGCTGTTAACCGTGATCGACGCCGACTTGGCCCGCTCGGCGCCGCAACGCGCCATTCAGGTCTTTCTCGGTGACTATGTCGACCGCGGCCCGGACTCACGCGCCGTTCTTGATCTCCTGATCGAACGCTCGAAGTCGCACGAGACGGTCTGTCTGAAGGGCAATCACGAGGTCTTCCTGCTCGAGGTGCTCAAGGACCCGACCCGCCTGCAGGAGTGGCGCCACTATGGCGGCCTGCTGACGCTGGTCTCCTATGGCGTCACGCCGACGATGAACCCTTCCGCGGAGCAGCAGGTCGAACTGATCGAGGGACTGAGACGTGCGCTCCCGCCGGAGCATCTCGCCTTCCTCCAGCAATTGCCCTCGTCCTTTACCTGCGGCGACTTCTTCTTCGTCCATGCCGGCGTCAAACCGGGCGTCCCGCTCGATCGCCAGAAGGATGAGGACCTGCTCTGGATCCGCGAGGAATTCCTGGCGTCCGAGGAGCGCTTCGGCAAATATGTCGTGCACGGCCATACGCCGGTCAGCGCGCCCGATATCCGGTCGAATCGCATCAACATCGACACCGGCGCTTATGCGACCGGCAACTTGACCCTGTTGACGATCCAAGGCGATAGTCTTCTCGCAATTTGAAAGCTCAGGCCGCAACTTCGGTGATCACGCTTCGCGCCATTGGCATCTTGACCGCGATCGCGCTGGCGCTCCACGCCGGCATGACGTTCTATGGCGATCTCGTACGGCCGAACTTTCGCGCCAGCGACTTGTTCTCCGGCGAGATTCCGCCGGACAAGGCCAAGCTCGCGGCGGCAGGCAGCCTGGCATCCTTTTCGTGGGATGGCGACCTCCTGGCAAATCATGCGGCGGCAATGGCCGCCGACGTTCTGCATCGTCCGTCGGCCGAGGCAGGCGGAAGGGCCAGCGAGAACAAGACGGCCCAAGCCGCTGTCGTGGCAGCCTTGAAAGTTTCGCCGATCAGGCCGGCGCTCTGGCTCACGCTCGGCACGCTACAGGCCCAGGCCGGCGAGGCGGTCACGCCTGCGGTGAAGATGTCGTACCTGACCGGGTCGGTGCCGATCGACGTTGCCTTCTCACGCATCCGCACCGTGACCTCGAGCGCCGCGGCAACCGACGAGGAGATCAAGCTGCTGGCGCAATCCGACATCCGGTCGGCGCTGGCCAACCGCTCGCGTTACGAGCCGCTGCTGATCGCGGCCTATGTGCAGGCAACGCCGCAAGGCAAGTCGCTGCTGCTGGAGACGACGAAGGTGACCGATCCCAGATTCAACGAGATCTTGCGGCGGTACTAAATCAGCGGACCGATTTCGGGTTGACCGGCACGAAGTCCTGATCGCGGCGCGGCTGATCGGATCGCCCCTGGTAGACGAACATGCCCTTCTTGGTGGCGACGATGTCGCCTCGCTGCAGGCTGTCGTCGCGAAGCAGACGTTCGGTCGCGACGAGGTCCGGATCTTCCGGAGCCGGCTTGTAGAGTTCCGGATGCTCGCGCCGCTCGCGCGCAACCCCCTTGGCACGGCGCCGCGCATCCTCGATGCGCTGCCGCCATTCGTCGCGCGAGACTTCCGGCTCGCTCGGCGGAAGATAGTCGTTGATGGACGGCTCCGGCTCGGTCTGAGCACGGCACGAGAGCGGGCAGGCGTAGAGAGCCAATCCGACAGCGGCCGCCACGGCCGCCTGAACTGGCGCACGCGCCGGTCTCCGGCGGTCTGACAGGGACTTGCAGCGGACGGGTCGCACTCCGATGACTCCGATGGCGGGCCGAGCAGCAGCCGCAACTTCAGCTGATACGGCTGCCAATTGCAACATTTTCGGAAAGCAGCGGCCGTCCCTTCAAAAAGCGAAAAACAACCCCATGCACAGTAGCCGGCACCAACCGAATCAATGGGTTACGAATTTCCCGAAATCCGGCTTGATCCGTCGGGCAAAACAGGGCTAGTATGGCATGATCCGGAGAGAGGCCGAGCGATGATCGAGCTATCTGCGATCAACGTCGGATGAGCGCCGCAAGGACAATAGCGTCGTTCTAAGGCCTCGTTAGACCATCGCTGCTAGACTTCGGCATCTGTCGATGGAGTTGCCGAGAATGCGTGCAAGCCTGGTATCGTTGTTGCGTGTTGCCGTTGCGGCGTATGCCATGTCCGCCCTCACGGCTCACGCCAGCCCCGTCTGCATCAAGGAGCGGACACCGTTCGCTTTGTCGCAAGACACGGTGAAATGGACGATGTCGATCGCGCCTGGCGCCGACTGCATTCAGGGACTGCGTTGGTCTTACATGCAGATCTTCAACGTGTCCGTCGTGAGCGGGCCATCACGGGGACAATTGGCGGTGGTCGGGTCTGGCTTTCGCTATTCGGCAGAAAGGGAAGCGCGAGGCGCCGACAAGTTCACGCTGCTGATTTCGGGCAAGAACCGTCATGATCCCGGGACGTCGACTCTGGAGGTCGAAGTCAACCCGCAATAGGCAGGCCTACGACGCGCGAAGGGGTATCTACTTCGCCCGAAAACGCTTTAGTATCGGCGGCTCGACCCGCTGCCCCGGGTTGTATTCCCGTGATAGGGCCGGGCCCGTCCGTAAGTCGTCACGGGAGGCTCGATCCGGCTCGGGATATTCGGCGTCGCGTTGGGACGCGCGGGCTGCGACGGGTTGACGATGATCACATTGCGGTTGGGCGTCGACGGATCGCTGACGCCCTGGGCCCAGGCGCCCGCAGGCACCACAAGGGCGAGTGTGATCAAGACTATTCGTTTCATGCGATATCTCCCGAGCAAGAACGTCAGGGAGGCGAAGACCGTTCCTTCACGACGGCATCACGGTTCGTTGCGCGACCTCACCGCGGTACGGGTGACCTCAGCGAGGCACCGCGATCAGCTTGCCATTCCTCCAGACACCTTGGGCCGCCTGTCCGGTAGAACCGCTACCCACGTTCCGGACAGCCGTAGGCCGCGAGGCAGCCTGGGTGGTCTGCTTCTTTTTGTCGGTCGTCGTCACGATGCTGGAGCTAGTCGTGTTGGCCTGATCCTTGGTCCCTTGTGCAGAAGCAGACTGAACCAGAAAGGCCAAAAACATGATTGCTGTCAAAATGCCGCGCATGGTCACACACCGGAGGAAGGAGCCGGTCGAAATGTCACAGGTTTCCGCCCAAAAGCAAGCGCTACGAAACGACCGCGCAGGACCTTTGCGGCCGGAGCATCAGCGTGTTTCACCGCAACCGACGCGATCCGGGTGAAAAAGCCTAGCGAAACAGCACTATCCGGGCTAGTTGATCGCTCTTGATGACCGAGACCGGCGACACCGCAGCCAACGCCTCGCAGGCGCAAGAGATCAAGGCCGGGCTCGTCCGCCTGTTGTCAGAGCGGATCCGCGAAGTCTCCGGCGACCCCAGGCAGATGCGGGATGTCGTCTACGAGCTGGCTCGCGTCAAGCTTCTGGAACAATTCACCCACGCCGATGCGCGGGAAGCGCGAGAGCTCCAGCAAGTCCTCGAACGCGCCATTCGGGAGGTCGAACGCGCCTTTGAGCGAAGCGAGCAGTCTTCACCGACCAGGGATGCCTCGGTCCCGGTGGCGAATTCTCCACCGGCGAACGTTCCCGTCCCCCCGCCCATTCCGACGCTCGCTGCCTCGGCGTCATCAGCCATTCCGATGGCTGCCGAGACGCCGCGGCGTCCTGCCGCACCGCCAGGATCGCCCGACCAACCCAAACGGAGCGGCGCTTTCAAGTCTCTCGTTCGATTGACCGCGATCCTCCTGCTCATTGCTGGCGCCGGCACCGCGGTCGTGTATTGGCCGCGGCTGAAGGCACAACTGACGGCATCGTCGCAGATGGCGCAGCCCGAACGTTCGGCCAAGGGCCCGGAGCCTCAGCTGACCGCGATTCCGACTCCCTCGGCCAGCGAGACCGCTGAACGAATCCCGGAGAGCGCAAAGGAGCCGGCGCCGGCGGCGCACCCCTCGATGCCTTTGCCAACGACGTTCGGCGTCTACGCCTTGAGCGAGGGCCAGCTCCACGAGCTGAAGCCGGTTCCCGGAAAAATTCCGGACCGGCGGGTCGCGATCTCGGCCGCCATCAACACGCCGAGCGCGACCACGTTGATGGACGGCGACGTCAAATTCATCGTGTTCAGGCCCGACGGGGGTATCGACGCCAGCGGGACCGAAGTTCGGGTGATCGCAAAAGTCTCGCGAGCGATGGGCGTCGATGCCAGCGGGAAAGCCACCATGGTCAGCGCCGGCGATTCCTGGGTCATCCGCAGCATGTCCTACCCCTACAAGGTAGGTCCGATCGACGACCAGGCGAGAATGCTGTTGCTGCAACCGGAGCAAGACGGCTTCACGCTCGCGCCCGGCCGCTACATCGTGGTGGTCAGGGGCATGGGCTATGACTTCACCATCGCTGGGACGATCACCGATCCCAACCAATGCGTCGAGCGCATCAATGCGGCGAACGGCGCGTTCTACTCGCCCTGCCCGCCGCCGCGGCGATAACGCAGCCTTTGTTTCCTATTTGGCCGGCTTGCTGTCCTTTGGCGCATCCGCCGGCATGTCGTCGACCTTGCCGTTGTTGGCGACGCATTTCTGGAAGTACTCGCGCTGGTCTTTGCCCGTTCCCTTGGCACTCCCCGCTGCGGGGTTGCCGATCTGCCTGGGCGGAAAGGCCTTGGCCACCGCGGCGTCACATGCCCGCGCCACTTCGGCAGTGATGGCCGACGCCGTCGCCGGCACGGCCAATGTCAAAGCGAATGCCAGCCCAACCAATGTCCGCAAATTCTTGACCGGCACGTCGTTGCTCCTTCACTCGGTGAATGCTTGCCGGACCATACCAAAAAGGAACGAGGCGCCAAACGGCAAAGCGCGCTGAATTGTGACTGCGCACTTGTTCGGACCATGCTCCAGAGCCGCGTCTCGAAGCACGGCCGCAGAGCGCGCAGAAATATCACCGCTCCTAGCTGTTCAGCTGCGGCGGCTTGAAATCCGGAAAGCGCGTGAGCATTGCCGTCTTGACGAACTTCAAGTGGGCGATGCTGCTCGCCAATTCCTTGAGCCGGCGCTGGCCGTTCGAGATGTCGGCCGCGAAGAGATCCTGATGATGATTGTCGAGCGGCTCCCGCTCGAGATATTCGTCGGTGCCGTTTCCGAAGGTGACGGAGGCACGGGCAAGCGCATCGTCGACACGCCGGTTGAGCCCGGCCTGCTCCCTCTCCGCCTCCTGCAAGGCGGTTTCGATCGCGGCCAAAACGGCACCGATCCGCCCGCGGTCGGTCTCCGCGTCACGCTCGGCCGAGCGGGCCTTGAAGGTTTTGTCCTCGCGGCGGGAGCCGAGAAGATTGTGTGCGCGCGCTCTCAGGAACAGCTGAAACATCCGGGCCATCCCACATACGAGATCCAGGCGGGTACCATCGGTCAGACGTAGTTAACAAATCCTGAATCCGGCGCCCGTGCGGTCTGGCTTTGTGCAATCCATGCCCGCCAAGCTCCCGCGTGCTTGGAATACAGCTCGTGCCAGCGGATCTCGCCGTCGGCAGCGGCTCCTTTTCGCACGCGGACCTCGGATGTAAATTGCCCTGTCTCGTTCGATGCAAGATCCAGAGCTTCGAACTCCGCCGTCTCTTCCGGAGACAGGCCGATCAGAACGCGATGCCCTTGGGCATCGACGAAGTATCTGCGCGGCGCGTTGTGCCTTTGATCAGTCATTCGCAGGGCCCTCGTTCATGATCCAAGGCCCCGGACGATCCTTCAGCCGCCGCTCAAAGCCACGAACAAACGCGATCAAAACGAGGACGCAAGTCGCGCCCAGCAAAGCAATCAAATACGCCATTCACGCCCACCTATGCGAGCCGCGACAATACAGGCGGCTAAACTCTCACCATGAATTGCTACGTTCTAGGTTGCCTTTCCAAAGCTCTCAAGCGCCGCACCACGTTAACCTAACTGCGCATGGTTATCCGACCCGGCCGCACGGCAGGATCAGTGTGCGCTCACATGGCGGTGCGCCTACGACGGATGCTCACTCTGCTTGGCGCCCATCGCCGCCGGCGTGTAGGGCGCATAGAGACGATATCGTGCCGATCGCCTGCGCGAGCGCCATGCCCGCACGCCGTAGCCGCAGCAAAAGCCAGCTGCAAAAATCGAAATCAGAACCAGAATTGCAAACATTTGGAATGTTCCCAATGATCGGAACGCTCCTCCCGGTACATTTCAACGTGATGTTCTGACGACTTCAAGATCATCGGCGCTGAAAGTTTTGTCAGAGGAAGATGAAGTTTGTGCAACGTGGTGCTTGAATTTTGGCCGTCGCGAGAACCACGAGCCCGGAGGACGACGAAATCTCGCATCGTTCGGGGGCGATATCCAGCCGGCGATGTTAACCCGTGTTCACGGCGGCAGCAGCCTCGAACGAAGCGGCTGGATGCGCTGTCATCGGGCACAGTTGCGATCTGCACGATAGGTCTTGCGAAACGTTCTCGAACGTATCGAGCGGCCTCTCGGACGAGACCGCTGAAGAAGCATCCGTGCTTCTACGGAGCGCCATGCACCAACTTCATCGCGGTAAGGTTGAGAGGTTAGCTTAACCCGCGTTGTTTGTTGCGAACTTTCGGCGATTGCTTATCCATCTCGCACCGGGCTCCCCCAAGCCCGGCCCCACCCAAGCAAAGCCGTCGAGCGAACATGGGTCCGCTTGGCGGCTTTGTCGTTGTGTCGACGAGAGGATCATTTCGGTTATGGCGCGCAGGCCCTGGTCGTTCAAGGAAGATCGCCGGCTCATCGAGCTGGCCAAGTCTTCAACCTCGCTGGAGCAGGCAGCGAAAGCTCTCGGGCGCTCGCCCGATGCGATCAAGCGCATGGCGTTGCGGCTTGGTCTTTCCTTGAAGTCGAAGCCGGCAAAGAAGAGCTGATCTTAGAAGTGCCGGCGCTCGCCTCCGCTTCATGTACGGCCGCTGCAGTCGAACGGGCCCCGCATCGATAGGCTAGCCGCCCCTTATCCCGGGGTCGTTCCGGTCCGCCATCGTCTTGGACGGTGAGGTGGATTGAGCGGGTTGCCGGCGGTGCCCCGCCAGCCGCCACACTTAATTCTGCGTCCTCTTCTGGGACCCCATCCCTGGGCTGGTTCCGTAGCTGGGCGTCCCCGTTCCCTTGAAGGCGCCGCCCATCGTGTCGGATCCGGAATTCGTGCCCGTGCCACTGCGCGTCGCGGAGGTGGATTGCGTGCCCGATGGCGTGTCTTTGGTCCCCTGCGCCGAGGCCAGAGAGCTCCCGATTGTCAACGCCATCACGAGACTTAACGTCCTGATCATACTGCTCAACTTTCCATGCTTGTTTCTGACCCCGAGCCGCCAGACCATTGGCCGGGCACTGCTCAGGCGGGGCCCTTCGGGCCAGTCTTTCCGTTAAACCCTATCTTAGCCCCCGCTGGCTAGGATCAATCTCCACGCCTTGCTTGAATTTCCGCCCCGCCTGTTTTCGCCTGAGCCGGATGAGAGTGCTGCGACCAGACCTCCCGTTTGTGGCACTCGTGCTTGCGAGCACGATGGCGTTCGCCTTGGCGGGTCATTTCGCCGCTGGCGCCGTTATTCGCCAGCACCAGGCGCATCAGCTCAATGAGCTCACCGAGGTGGTTCTGCGCCGATCGGAGCTTGCGGTCGATTTCGCTGCGGGCAGCCTGGACGAGCTCGCGCGGCGCAATTTCGCCAGCTGCGAGCCGGCGGCGCTGCAAGCCATCCGCCTGCACGTCTACCAGCGCTCGGCGATCAAGGACGTCCGCCTCGTCAAGCCGGACGGCTCGGTGATCTGCTCGGCCTATTCCGAGACGCTCGAATTCGACAAGGGATGGGTGGATCGCCGCGACATGCTGCCTTCGCGCGACAAGACGCTTTCCCTGTTCCGCGTGGAGCAGTTCGGCGGCGACGCCCTGGGCGTGCTCAGGGACGTCAATGGCAACTCCGCCCTGGTCGCCATTGTCGGTGTCAATGCCAGCCTGTTCGACATCATGCCGGCCGAGCTGCGCGCGCACAGCCAGGTGATCCTCGCCTTGAGCAATGGCGAGAAGCTCGGCGAATTCCAGACCGAGGCCGGCAAGTCTCTGCCGGCGCCGATCGGCTTCGAGCGAGCGTCCGCTCGGCTCCCGCTTCATGCCACGATCCGGCTCGAGCACGCGGTGCTGTCGAGCTGGAACAACGAGGCCTATTGGCCAACGCTTGCAGTGGCGCTCGGACTTGGCGCGATCTTCGGCATCCTGCTGGCACGCAACCGCCGCATGGAAGGGCCAGTGGCCGATCTCGACCGGGCGCTGACAGCCGGCGAATTCAAGCCATATTACCAACCGATCTTCGACCTCCGGACAGGTCGGATCAAGGGCTGCGAGATTCTGGCTCGCTGGCTGCGCCGCGATGGCTCGGTGGTCCCGCCGATGAATTTCATTCCGCTCGCCGAATCCAGCGGACGCATCCAGGCGATGACCTGGCAGATCCTGGGATCGGCGCTCACCGAGCTCAGGCCATTGCTCAGGGCCGACAAGAATTTCAAGCTGTCGCTGAACGTCGTGCCCAAGCACCTCCTGAGCGCCGGCTTCGTCGAGACACTGCGGCGCACGGTTCTGACGGCACGCGTCTCCGCGCGCCAGATCGTGGTCGAGATCACCGAGCGCGATGAATTGGATGATCTCGCGCGCGCCGCTTCGGTCGTGGCCGAGCTGCGGGACCGCGGCTTCCGCGTCGCCATCGACGATGTCGGCGTCGGCCATAGCGGACTGTCGCGGCTGAAGGGCCTCGGCGCCGATACGATCAAGATCGACAAGTTCTTCGTGGACACGATCACGGTGGACGCATCGACGACCACGATCGTGGAGATGCTGGTGGCGCTCGCGAAAGACCTCAATATGAGCGTGGTCGCCGAAGGCATCGAGACGGAGGAGCAGCTCCGCGCGTTGCTCGCCTCCGGCGTCGAGGAAGGTCAAGGCTATCTGGTTGCGCCGCCCCTGCCCGCCGCCAAATTCAATGAGCTCATCAAATCGCGTCGGGCTGCGCAGCCGGATGCGGCGACATCCGGTGCTAAGGCTTTGGTGGCCTGACGGGCCGGCACCCAGAGGCTTTAACGATACTTTCTAACGATGTTTTCGGCTTTCGAACCGGAGCGGCGACCAACCTTGTATGTTGGCGCCATGCGCAGGAACCACCTCATAGCAGCCGCAAGCATCTGTCTGGCGCTGATCGCCTATGCCACGCTGGCGAAGCTGTCGGGCCGGCCTGCGCTCATGGGTCACCACGAGGCCTATTGGATCGTCGTGATCGAGCGCTTCAGCGCCTATGGCCTGCTCGGCTTCCTGCTGTCGTTCCTGCTGCCGGGACGGTTTAGCCTGGCTTGCTCGCTCGTCATCGCAGTCGCCATGGGGTTGGAGCTGATGCAAGCGTTGATACCCGATCGCGATCCAGGCTTTCTCGACGTGCTGCAGAAGGCGGCGGGCGGCACCGTGGGCGTCATGCTCGCCCAGATGATCCTGGCGTTCCTGCCCAGACCACCTGCCTGAAACGGCGAGCATGGCCTCGGCGGAGCGACCGGGCGACCCGGTCCTTACTTCATCATCTGGCCGCGCAACTCACCGCCTGGGTTGGCGGCCGTGTGAATGTTCGCGTACCATTTTCCGCCCAACAGATCCGCCGCCTGCGCCTCGGTGAGGGTTGCACTGCCTTCGATCGGGCTTTGCGCCGTCTTGAACGGCAGGGCGATGCCGGCATTCTTCCCGGCCTCGCCGGGGCCGTGAAAATGCGCCCCTATCGCCGGTCCCGTCAACCCGGTAAAGGTGACGAGGTAGGTCAGGACCTTCGTTTCGGTGTTGTAGCTCGCCTCCGCCTTGCCCGACCCGGTCGAGCTATTCGGCGGCACTTCATTGCTTCCCTTGAGCTCCGCTCGCAGCTTCACGACCTCCGCACCTGCCGTTCCGCTCGTCGCGCTGACGCCTCCGACCAGCGCCAATGCCCCCAACAGTGCCACGGACCGTCGACACACGGCTTTGCTCATGCACTTCCTCCTGCGGATTTCGTTGGTCCCGCGATGAAAACACCGAGGACTGCCGGACATTCCACCGCAGAGCTTATGCTGATTCGGGACAACGCTCGCGGGAATTAGCCATCGCAAGCGCATCACGCGCCGGCTCAGGCCGCCCCGCGCCTCGTGTGACGCTCGGAGGGAACCAGGAGCTCGGCCATCTTCCGGTGGGTGTCGTGCAGCGCTTCGATGGCGCAGTCGAGATCGAAATCCGCCTCGCGGACGGATGCAAAGAACTTGGCCGTCAGCGCCAGATCGAGCTTGACGCGCGTGGCACCGTCGCGACTCCTGCGACGATCGAGCGACAAATGGATCGCGCGGTCCCTCGCCTCCACAGCATCGCAGCCGCAAAGCGCGCCGAGCTCGTCATATGTCATCCAGATTTGAGGCATGTTCTTCCACCACGCTTGATCTATCGCAGACTAGATAGCTCTCGCTTCTGAAGGCGGAGTTTCTGCAGCGCGAATTCGAGCCAACAACGTCAACGCAATCCTAAGCGCGGCGCAGACGTGAGCCGGGTGGACTGGCGCAGCTTGTTGCCGATCCACTGTCACTTGGGCGCGCCCGTCGTGAACGGATGCCGCGGCCGTGAGCGGCTGTCGAGCCTCTTGGGCAGCTTGTCGGCCTTGAGCTTCACGACCGCGCCCCGGGGGTCAGGAGCCGGCGCCTCTTCCTGGCTGTAGATCAGCGTCGCTTCGAATCTCACGTCGGGCGCTTGGCGGGCCGTTCCCGAACAGGTCGCCATCGCCCCGCTATAAACGCCGGAGAGCTCGACCTCGACCTCGTCCAGCCCGAACACGGTCGGCGGCCCGTCGGCATGTCGCCGTGTGGTCAGGACGGCCGTGAAATGCCGGTCGTTGTCGAACTGATAGGAGCCGCCATAATTGAAGAAGCTGTCGCTGCCCGAGATCCGTCCCTGGGCCAGATGCACGATGCCGGTGCCTTGCGCGTGCGCTGTTCTGAACCACGCCGCGTATTTGCCCTCTTTCAGCATGGAAACATCCACCCGTAATTTCCACGTGTATTTGCAACGAAGCTTGAGGCGCGACAATGACCGACACGACGAGCATTCCGCCACGGTTAACGCCCTGCAAAATCAATCCGTTAAATTTCTGCGGCCGCACGCGGCGGCGGCGACGTCAAAACAATTCGATGCCGTCGTCAGCCGTTTCCACGACTTCGACGCGACGCGACGGCCGTACAAGGAGCCAATGCCGCTCGAGGCCGCGCGCGGCTACCTGGTCGAGAACGCCGGGCGACAGTTCGATCCTGGCTGCGTCGAGGCTTTCCTGTTGCGCTGGGACGAGGTGGTCGAGATCGCCGGCGGTCAGCGGACAAGTCCCTTGCCGGTCGCCGCGGCCCCTCCCGCTCCCGATATAGAGCGTGCAGCAGCGAGCTCGTCAGACGCGCGCCATCCCGCGTCCCGACCGCCTGACCCGATCGATCCGCCAACATCTTGCCGCGGCACCATTTTTCTCCGGTCGCCGGTTTGAACCTGTTCCTGCTAAAGTGGCACCAAGACCTGAGAGTGATTCTGGTCACACTTGCCCCGGCGCCCTGCTGCTAGGCATCGAACCAGGACGGGCACCAGAGCATCGTCGAATTGGATGAGAATTCCCATGAAAAGCCTGATCGGCGCCTGTGTCGGCGCATTCTGCCTTGCGGCCCCCGCTTGGGCGGAGACTCCCGCTGCGATCGTCGAGGACGTCCAGGGCAAGGTCGACGGCATCGCGTTCATGGACTACGTGGCGCCAGGCAAGATCATCAAGCTCGGGCCAAAGGCGAGCATCACGCTCAGCTACCTGAAATCCTGCCAGCGCGAGACCATCAGCGAAGGTGTCGTCCTGGTCGGCGCCGAGCAGAGCACCGTTCAGCTGGGCGAGGTCAAGCGGGAAAAGGTGCCCTGCGATACCAATGCGGCAAAACTGTCCGAGCGCGAGGCGAACCAGAGCGCCGCAACGACCTTCCGCACCATGCGCTCGGACGCCAAGGGCGGGCCCGCCAAGCTGCCGACGCTCTACGGCGTCTCGCCACTGGTGCAGGCCAAAGTCGGCAGCACGCTGGTGATCGAACGCACCGACGGCAAGGAGCCCACGATCAGCGTCCCGCTCAAGCGCGATGCTATGGTCGGCGGCAAGTTCTATGATTTTGCCAAGGCCGGAAAGACATTGACCCCGGGCGGCAGCTACCTCGCCATTCTCGGTGCCAAACGCTACACCTTCCAGATCGACGCCAGCGCCACCTCCTCGCCGACCCCGATCATCGGCCGCCTGCTGCGGCTCGAATAGACGGACTCGAATAAGCGGAGTTGGCGACGGGGCGATGCGGCGGATCGGGGGACGGGACATCGTTGCGGCAATCCTGATCGCGCTCCTTGCGGGCGCGATCTTCACGTCCCCGCCGCTGCAGACACTGCAAGGCCTCTCGCTCGACATCCTCACCGCGCTGCGTGGGAAAGTTGTCGGCGAGCGCCGCGATCCCGCGACGTCGCCGGTCGTCGTCGTGGCGATCGACGGCGAAACCTACGAGACCCCGCCCTTCAAGGGATCGCCGACGCAGACCTGGACGCGCGAGATCGGCCGGGTGCTCGGCAGTATCAGCGACGGCGGCGCCAAGGTGATCGGCTTCGACGTCATCTTCAAGAACTCGATCGAGCAATCCGAGATTCCCTTTGGCGACGCGCCGCTCGGCGCCCGGATGCGCGGATTTGACCGGGACTATCTGATCGCGCTGCGGCAGATCTCCGACAACGGCAAGCTCGTGCTCGGCGAGATCCTGAGCAACGACCATCCGGAAATGCCCTACCGTGCGCAGCGGCTGGCGGTGCGAAACAACGTCCGCGCGCTCAATGTCCACACCGACGCCGACGATGTCATCCGGCGGATGCCGCTCAGCTTCTCGATCGAGGGCAAGCCGGTGCCCACAATGGCGGCCGAGCTCGCCGCCCGCGCGCTCGGCGCGAAGGTCGAGATGGCGCCATCCGGCGCGGCTGGGCTGTCCGGCTACGCAATCCCGAGCACTGTACCGAACACGCTGACGCTCAACTTCCGCGACCTCAGCCGCGACGTTCCGACCTTCTCCTTTGCCGATCTGCGCGCCTGCGTCGAAAAAGACGACCGCGATTTCTTCCGGCGCGCCTTCGAGGGCAAGGTCGTGCTGCTCGGGACCGTCCTCAACTTCGAGGACCGCAAGCTCACCTCGATGCGCCTGTCCGGCGGCTATGACGGAACGCCGTCGGCGCGATGTGCCCTGCCCGCGGCTGCCGGCACCGCGCAAAAGGCCCGCAGCGATGTCGCCGGTGTGTTCGTGCACGCCGCTGCGGTCCGAAACCTGATCGAGCGCGATGCCGTGACCGAGCTCGGCTTTCCCTCGCGCACCCTTCTCACGATCGCGTTCGCGGCCGTCATCGCCTGCGCGGCCGGCGTGTTTGCGCCAAGTGGCGCGCTGATCGCCTGGCTCGGCCTCACCGCCGTCTGGGTGGTCGTTGCCGTCTGGGCATTCGTCCATGCCTTGGCGCTGCCGCTGACCGAGCCGGCGCTCGCCAGCCTTGCCGCGCTCGCGATCATGATCGGCTATCGCTTCGTGCTGGCCGACCGCGACGAGCGCTTCCTGCGCAAGAGCTTTGCCTTTTACCTCGCGCCCGAGGTGATCGAGACCATGGTCGCCTCCGGCAAGATGCCGGCGCTCGGCGGCGAGATGCGCAACGTCACCATGTTCTTCTCCGACCTCAGCGGATTCTCGTCGATCGCCGAGACGATGACGCCGGTCGAGCTGGTGACGCTGATGAACGAATATCTGTCCGCCATGACCGACATCATCGAAGGCCATGGCGGTTACGTCGACAAATATATCGGCGATTCCATCGTCGCCATGTTCGGCGCCCCGGCCGACGATCCCGCCCACGCGCGCAATGCGGTGCGTGCTGCGCTGAAGTGCCACGAGACGCTGGCCGAGCTCAATGAAGGCCATCCCGCCTTCGCCGGTCACGGCCTGTCGCACCGTATCGGGCTCAACAGCGGCGAAGCCGTGGTCGGCAATATCGGCTCGCGCCGCCGCTTCAACTACACCGTGATGAGCGACACCGTGAACGTCGCCTCGCGGCTCGAAGGCGCCAACAAATATTACGGCACCGCGATCATGGCCTCGGAAACCACGATGGCGCAGACCGGCGATAGCTTCGCCTGGCGCGAGCTCGATGCGATCAGGGTGCAGGGACGCGGCGAGGCGATCAGGGTGTTCGAGCCGCTGGCGGAAACCGGCGCGGAAAGCGCCGAGCAGGCGAAGGTCGCCGCAGCCTATGCGGAAGGGCTGGCGTGCTGGCGGGCACGGGAGTTTGCCAAGGCGGCCGACGCGTTCGGGGGCGTCGCGAAGATCGATCCTGCGTCAGCCCGGTTCGCCAAACGTGCGAACGTACTGACGCAGACTCCGCCGCCGCCGGACTGGACACCGGTCAATACGCTGGAAGGAAAGTAGTGGCTTCTTACCCTCCCCTGGAGGGCCCTCCAGGGGAGGGTTAGATCGCCTAAAACGGCAGCCCCGTATAATTCTCCGCAAGCAGACGCTGCGCCGTCTCGGACGAGAGCAGGTAGTCGAGCTCCGTCTGCTGCAGACGATCCTCATATTCGATCCGGTCGGGGAAGCGGTGCAGCATCATCGTCATCCACCAGGAGAAGCGTTGTGCCTTCCAGATTCGCGCGAGCGCCTTGGCGGAATAGCCCTTGAGACCGGCATCGTCGCCGCTCTGATAATGCGCGAGCAGCGCGTGATAGAGATAGTAGATGTCGGACGCCGCGCTGTTCAATCCGCGCGCGCCGGTCGGCGGCACGATGTGCGCGGCATCGCCGGCGAGGAAAAGGCGACCATAGCTCATCGGCTCGGCGACGAAGCTGCGCAAGGGCGCGATGCTCTTCTCGATCGACGGGCCGGTGATCAGGCGGCCGGCGACCTCGTCCGGCAGGCGGCGCTTCAGCTCGGCCCAGAACGCATCGTCGCTCCAGTCCTCCACCTTGTCGGTCAAAGGCACCTGGATGTAGTAGCGGCTCAGCACCTGCGAGCGCAGCGAGCACAGTGCAAAGCCGCGCTCGTGCTTCACGTAGATCAGCTCGGGCGATACCGGTTTCGTGCGCGACAGCACGCCGAGCCAGCCGAACGGATAGACCTTCTCATATTCGCGCAGCACGTCCTTCGGGATCGACTTGCGGCTGACGCCATGGAAGCCGTCGGCGCCGACGATGTAGTCGCAATCGACGCGGAGCGTCTGCCCGTTCGAGCGATACGTCACATAGGGCCGATCCGACGTCAGATCGTGCGGCGTGACGTCCTCGGCATTGTGCACGACCTTGCCGCCGATCCGGTCGCGTGCCTCGTAGAGGTCGCGCGTCAGCTCGGTCTGGCCGTAGACCAGGACCGAATTGCCGCCGGAATGCCTGTGCAGGTCGATGTGGGAGAGCACGCCGTCATGGGCGATCTCGAAGCCGTTGTGGATCTCGCCCTCGCGGTCCATCCGCTCGCCGCATTGCGCCTCGCGCATCAGCTTCGCAAAGCCGTGCTCGAGCACGCCGGCGCGGATCCGGGCCAGCACGTGGTCGCGGCTGTATTTCTCCAGCACGATGGTGTCGATGCCCTTGAGGTGCAGGAGCTGGGACAGCAACAGCCCGGACGGCCCGCCGCCGATGATACAGACCTGAACTTTCATTTTTGCGTCCTCCCGTCGGCATTTTTTTGCATACGTTAAGGCGCAAGCCGATGGAGGGTTTCGCCTTTGTCTTGTACTATTCGAACATGAGAAGCGCGGCCCCCGCCCCGGCCATCCGGGTCTACAATCTGTTCGGCGAGTCCGGCGATCTGCCCGATGTCGTGCATTGCGAGACGATCGCCTCGCGTTCGGTGCTGCACGACTGGACGCTGGCCGTGCACCGCCATGCCCGGCTGCACCAGGTGCTGCTGATCGAGCGCGGGGGCGGCGAGGCGACGCTCGACGGGCGCGTGGTGCCGCTGAGGCCGATGCAGATCGTCAACGTGCCGGTCGGCCACGTCCACGGCTTCCGCTTCGAGCCCGACACGCAAGGCTGGGTGTTGACCATCGCCGCGGAGATCCTCGACGAAGCGCTGCTCGCCGCCGAGGGCCTGCGCGGTGCGCTGTCGCGGTCGGCGGTGGTGCGCGGCACGCCGCAGATCCGCGCCACGATGAAGCAGATTTTCGCCGAGCACGCCGCGCGCGACTTCGGCCGTGCGCATGTGCTCCGCGCCTTGTCGTCGGCCATGATCGGGCTCGTGGCCCGCGCGCTCACGGGCGAGAGCGGCGGCAACGGCACCGCGGAAAGCGGGTTGTTCCGCCGCTTCGAGGCGCTGCTGGAGCAGCATCATCTGGAGCGCTGGAGCGTCGCCGACTATGCCGAGGCGCTGTCGGTGACACCGACGCATCTCAACCGGATCACGCGGGCGGCGACCGGCGACACCGCCTCGCATCTGATCCTCAACCGCCTGATCCGGGAGGCGCGGCGCAACCTCGTCTACACCAACCTGCCGGTCTCGACCATCGCCTACGCCCTCGGCTTCGAGGACCCCGCCTATTTCAGCCGGGTCTACGCCGCCGCCACGGGGGTCTCACCGCGCGCTTTTCGCGCCCGGCTCCATGGCGGCGAAGGCTGAACCACCGGACAAAGGATCAGGGCACGTCTGATCGACGCGCCCCGGATCCGCGATGTCTCTCGTTGCCACTTACCTTCGTATATAGCGCCCCATCCTTTGGATAGAGGCGCTTTACCTCCGTACAATTGAGCGGGGCACGCCCTCGCCCTAGCGTGACGGCATTCGGCGCCCTGGCGCTGGTGGCATGGAACCTCCCTAACCTCGGCGCAAGGCGGCCAACCCTGTCCGGTCGTCTGCGCCGCCTTTTCAGCAAAGCCATCGGCGCCTTCAGTTATTCCCGCCGATACGCCGCGCCATTTCGGCTGGACGGTCGGCTTTCGTGCCGAACCCGGGGAGTTGTGCATAATGTCTTCGCTTGGGAAGAGCGCGCTCTTTATCGACGGCTCCAATTTCCATGCCACCGCCAAGGCGCTCGGCTTCGAGATCGACTACAGACGCCTGCTCAGTGAATTTCAAAGCCGAGCTACGCTGTTACGGGCCTTCTACTACACGACCATCATCGAGGATCAGGAATATTCGTCGATCCGCCCCTTGATCGATTGGCTCGACTACAACGGCTTCACCGTCGTCACCAAACTCGCCAAGGAGTTCGTCGACCCCGCTACCGGCCGCCGCAAGGTGAAGGGCAGCATGGATGTGGACCTCGCCGTAAGCGCGATGGAGCTTGCCCAGCACGTCGATCAGATCGTGTTGTGCTCGGGCGATGGGGATTTCCGTTCGCTGGTCGAAGCCTTGCAACGCCGCGGCGTCCGCGTGACCGTCGTCTCCACACTTTCCACTCAGCCGCCCATGATCGCCGACGACCTGCGCCGGCAGGCGGACATATTCATCGATCTGGTGGAGTTGAAACCAAAAGTGGGGCGCGATCCACCCGATCGACCGGTATCGCGCGAAATGCGGCAGCCACCGCAATTCCTCGCGCGCGGAACGATCAGGCGCGACGACCGGGTGGAATGATCGGAGGACGGCCGCCCGGCACCTCACACGTCGAAGAACACCGTCTCCTCCGGCCCCTGCAGATTGATCGTGAAGGAATACACGATCTTGCCGGCGCGCTCGCTGCGGGTTGCGATCAATGTCTTGCGGCGCACCGGCTGCTCGATGAGGTTGAGCACGGGATCGGCGGCGTTGGCCGCCTCTTCGTCCGAGAAATAGAGCCGCGTGTTGAGGCCGATGTTGATTCCGCGGGCGACGATCCAGAGGTTGACGTGCGGCGCGCATTTGCGCCCCGTCCTGTCGGTGATCGCGCCCGGCTTGATGGTCTCGAAAGTGACGAGGCCGCTGTCGAAGTCGGATCCGGAGCGGCCCCAGCCGCGAAACTCGTCCTCCAGCGCGCCGGCCGAGCGATCGGCGGGATGGTTGTAGCGGCCGGCCGCATTGGCTTGCCAGATCTCCAGCAGCACGTCGCGCAACGGCGTGCCGGTGCCGTCGAGCACCTTGCCCTCCAGCGTGATGCGCTCGCCTTTGGTGTTCGGCGTCACCAGGACGTTGGAGAAGTTCTTCTCGAAGATGTCGAAGCCGGCCATGGCCGGGATCAGGCCGATATGGACGTAGGGCCCGGCGGTCTGCGAGGCGGTTTCCTTGAGATAATTGAGCGGCTGCGGCATGGGCTCTAGTTCCCTGCTGTGCGGTTTTCGAAATAGGTGGAGCGCTGGCCGCGCAGCACGATGTCGAAGCGGTAGGCGAGCGAGTCGAACGGCGTCGAGGCGTTGAGGTCGAGCGGCGCCATGAGGCGGTCGAGCGCGTCCTTGTCCGGGATCGTCGTCAGGATCGGACAGACCGGGATCAGCGGATCGCCTTCGAAATACATCTGCGTGATCAGCCGCTGCGCAAAGCCCGAGCCGAACACCGAGAAGTGGATATGGGCGGGGCGCCAGCTGTTGACGTAATTGCGCCAGGGATAGGGGCCCGGCTTCACGGTGCGGAAGTAATAGTAGCCGGTGTCGTCGGTGAGCGCGCGGCCGCAACCGCCGAAATTCGGATCGATCGGCGCCAGATAGGTGTCCTTCTTGTGCCGGTAGCGGCCGCCGGCATTGGCCTGCCAGAACTCGACCAGCGTGTTCGGAACGCCCCGGCCGGTCTCGTCCAGCACGCGGCCGTGGACGATGATGCGCTCGCCGACGGGATCGCCGTCCTTGGCGTAGTTGCGGATCAAATCATTGTCGAGCGGGCCGAGATCGTTGTGGCCGAACACCGGCCCCGTGATCTCCGAGATCGAGTTCTCCAAGGACAGCAGCGACTGGCGCGGCGAGCGCAGCACCGAGGACTTGTAGCCTGGCGCATGCGCCGGCGGATGGATCGCGCGGTCGCGCTGGAAGAAGCCGCCGTCGCCGAGCGGCGGCGTCAAGGGCTCGGGACGATTAAGGCGGGGATCCCGCAAGGCTGGCGCCTGGGCATTCATCGGCGTTGTCTCTCCCTGGGAGCCCGGGGTCGGGCGGCTTATCGGGAGAGCATGAGCCAGCCTATTCTCAAGATAAATAGATGAATTATAATGAATTGCATGAAGGAAATCGATCATTTGGCCCTCGACGGCCATGCCCTCGAGCTGTTCCTGGCGGTGCTGGAGGAAGGCTCGGTGACGGCGGCAGCGACGCGGCTCGGCCTCACCCAGTCTGCCGTCAGCCACGGGTTGAACAAGCTGCGGCGGATTGCCGGCGATCCGCTGTTCGCCAAATCCGGCCGTGGCATCGTTGCGACGGCCCATGCGCAGGCACTGGCCGGCAAGGCACGCGCGCTGATCGACGAGATGCGCAGCTTTGCCGGTGGTGTCAGCTTCGCGCCGGAGGAGGCTCAGCTGTCGCTGACGATCGCCGCCAACGACTTCCAGCGCGACCTGCTGTTGCCGCGGTTCTTCGATCACGTCGCCGCACAAGTGAAGAGCCTGAACCTGCGCGTGATCCCCTCGCAATCGCCCTCGCCCGCGATGCTGCGCGAAAACCGCTGCTACCTCCTGATCACGCCGCTGCCGCCGTCGGGCGTCGACATCGTGCAGAAGCGGCTGCTGAGGGATCACTACGTCTGCTACTACGATCCCAAAGCGCGCGCCGCGCCGGCCAGCCGCAATGCCTATCTCGCGGCGCGTCACATCACCGTGGTCTATACCGACAATGAGCGGCTCGACTTCGACCGCCGGCTGGCAGCGAACGGGCTCCACCGCGACATCGCGATCTCCGTGCCGAGCTTCTCAGGCGTGCCGTCGTTCCTGCGCGCCTCACAGATGCTGGCGAGCATGCCGAGCCTGCTCGCGTCCGGCGTAATGCGCGGCTTTGCGCAAACACCGATCCCACTGGCGTCCCGCACGAAGACCCTGGCCGAGCTGCCGATGTTCATGGTCTGGCACCAGCGCTACCAGAAAGACCCGGCCCACCGCTGGGTCAGGAGCCAGCTCGAGGCCGTCGCGGCGATGGCCGCCACGTTCTGACCTGCCGTTCTCATGCCCTGATAGCAGGCGCCGCGCTCCGCAAGACTGCCCTTCCCAAACCCACTGGTTGCGCAGGGGGAGCCGCGCTAAAATCCCCCCATGACAGTGACTGACATTGCGAACCGGACCTACAATCACAGCTGGCGGCTGGATCCCATTATCCGCAGCCTGCTCGATACCGACTTCTACAAACTATTGATGTTGCAGATGATTCGGGAGGATTACCCGAGTCAGAATGTGACCTTCTCGGTCATCAACCGCTCGCGCCATGTGCGCCTTGCCGAGATCATCGACGAGGGCGAGCTGCGCGCCCAGCTCGACCATGCCCGCACCATCCGCTTCACCAAGAAGGAGCTGATCTGGCTGGCCGGCAACACCTTCTACGGCAAGACCCATATGTTCTCGGCGGATTTCATCCGCTGGCTGGCGGAATTCCGCCTTCCCGAATACGAGCTGCGCAAGGTCGAGGGCCAGTACGAGCTGCATTTCCACGGGCCCTGGACCCACACCACGATGTGGGAGATTCCGGCGCTTGCGATCCTCAACGAGCTGCGTTCGCGTGCGGCCATGAAGGGCCGCGGCCGCTTCGAGCTCGACGTGCTCTACGCCCGTGCCAAGGCCAAGCTTTGGACCAAGGTGGAGCGGCTGCGCAAGCTCGAGAATCTGCGGCTGTCCGACTTCGGCACCCGCCGCCGTCACGGCTTCCTGTGGCAACGCTGGTGCGTCGAGGCGGTGAAGGAAGGCCTGGGATCGTCCTTCATCGGCACCTCCAACGTGCTGCTCGCGATGGACAACGATCTCGAAGCCATCGGCACCAACGCGCATGAGCTGCCGATGGTCGCGGCCGCGCTCGCCAGGGACGACGAGGAATTGCGCTGGGCGCCTTACCGCATTCTCGACCAGTGGCGTCAGACTTACGGCGGCAACCTCCTGATCGCGCTGCCCGACGCCTTCGGTACCAGGACCTTCCTCCGCGATGCACCGGAATGGGTCGCCGATTGGACCGGCTTCCGCCCCGACAGCGCGCCGCCGATCCAGGCTGGGGAGGAGATCATCGCCTGGTGGCAGAAGCAGGGTCGCAACCCCAAGGACAAGCTGCTCGTCTTCTCCGACGCGATGGACGTCGGCTCGATCGAGGACACCTATCGCCACTTCGCAGGGCGCGTGCGGCTCTCCTTTGGCTGGGGCACCAACCTCACCAACGATTTCGTCGGCTGCACGCCGGACGGCTCGATCAGCCTCGATCCGATCTCGCTGGTCTGCAAGGTCTCATCAGTCGACGGCCGTCCGGCCGTCAAGCTCTCCGACAATCCGGAGAAGGCGACCGGCCTGCCCTCGGAAATCGAGCGTTATCTGCGGGTGTTCGGCGACGCCGGTCGCGTACGCAAGCCGGTGCTGGTGTAGGACATACGTCCACGGAGAGCGTGTAGCGCCCGTCCGCCGCTACGTCGTCATTGCGAAGAGCTCTTGCGACGAAGCAATCCAGAATGATGCCGCGGAGGCAGGCTGGATTGCTTCGCTGCGCTCGCAATAACAAGGCATTGGTTCGCGATATCACATCAGCTCCGATTTCGCGGCATTTGAAACGATCTGCGCGCATCCACGTCACATTACCTTCACCCTCCGTCACAATCCCTCGCACTTTTCAGGTCCAGTTAAGCAACCATCTCGTCTACTTTGCGTTGCAGGCGCAACGCCCCTGCCGGGCGCGTC
Organism: Bradyrhizobium sp. BRP23; assembly: GCF_020194135.1. Classification (NCBI taxonomy): domain Bacteria; kingdom Pseudomonadati; phylum Pseudomonadota; class Alphaproteobacteria; order Hyphomicrobiales; family Nitrobacteraceae; genus Bradyrhizobium; species Bradyrhizobium sp. BRP23. The sequence continues at coordinate 120,893 of NZ_JADYVW010000006.1, forward strand.
GATCGACTTGGGGACTGGTGTGTTTCGCAGAACAGCGGCGTCGGCGGAGGGCGGCAACCTCCTTCACGTCATCAAGCTCGTCTCGCCTTTCGTGATGGTCGTCGTCCTGCAGGCGGCGATCGCCGGATTCAGTCTCGAGGTGATGTCGTCGGTCCGCGCCTATGTCGCCGGCGAAGCACTCTGGTCGCGCTCGCAGAAGAACGCGGTCTACTTCCTCAATCTCTATCTGCATTCGGGCGAACCGAGCCAGTTCGCGCAATATCAGGCTTCACTCGCCGTCCCCATCGGCGACGAGTTCGCGCGCTGGGCGCTGGAACGCGATCCGGTCGACGTCGAGGCCGCCCGCGTCGGCTTTCTCCAAGGCGGCAACCATCCCGATGACGTCCCGGGACTGATCTGGCTGTTTCGCTATTTCAATCGCGTCAGCTTCCTCCAGGACGCGATCAGGGAATGGACCGCCACCGATCCCATGCTGCTGGAGCTCAGCGTGTTCGGCGAGGTCATCCGATCCGAGCTGAAGAAAGGTCCCATTCAGGACGACGACCGCCTGCAATTCCTGTCGTCGCGGCTATCGGAGCTCAATGCCCAGTTCACGGTGCACGCCAAGCAATTCTCCACCGTCCTCGGCGAAGGATCCCGGGCGATCAAGCTGACGCTGACGGGCATCAACATCCTCACGGCTGCGGCGCTGATCCTGCTCCTGATCTGGCATACGCGGCGCCTGGTGCGGCAACGGCAGACCTTCGAAGACGCCTTGCATGCCGAGAAGGAGCGCCTGGCCTGGCAGGCATCGCATGATTGGTTGACCGGCCTCTCCAACCGCCGCGCCTTCGAGGCGCGCCTGCAAGCCGAGCTGGACAATGCCGCGGCGGGTGCGCTCGCCCTCATCCTGCTCGACCTCGACCAGTTCAAGAGCGTCAACGACAGTTGCGGCCACCTCGCCGGCGACCGCCTGCTCTGCCAGGTCTCGCGCCTGCTGCAGCAGGACCGGCATGCGCATGATCTGGGGGCCCGGCTCGGCGGCGACGAATTCGGCCTGATCCTGCCGCGATGCTCGCCCTTCGATGCCGTCGACATCGCCGAGCGTCTGCGCCGGTCGCTGGAGCTGTTCAATTTCGCGTGGGACGACCGTTGCTTTGCCGTGACCGCCAGCATCGGCGTCGCCTGCATCGCCGACGGCAACATCACGCTCGAGGATGCGATGCGACGCGCGGATGCGGCCTGCTACCGCGCCAAGGAAAAGGGCCGCAACCGCGTTCAGGTCGAGAACGGGCGATCGGACGTTGTCGTCGTTGCGCCACGCCCGCGCGAAGCGGTCGCTGCACGAGGGTAATGGCATCGTCACCGCAGGGGCAGAATTCCAAGTCCTGCGAGATGGGTGTCGACGAATTGTTCGATCTGCTGGCGCAGCATCTGCGACGGCACGGCCACCATGCGCTCCTCGAGGCCGAGCGAGATGATGCCATGCACGGCGGAAAACAGCGTGCGCGACAGCAGCGCAATCTTCACGTCGTCCGCATCCGGCAATATCCGCACCAGGGGCGGATGCATCAGCGCGAACGCATCCATCACCATCTGGAGGATGTCGTCCGGATAGGGGCGATCGTCCTCCATCCGATGCTCGAACAGGGAGCGCAGCAAATTGGCGTGCGCGGCGAAGAAGTCGAGATAAGTCTCGGCGAGCCCATAGAGCTGGCGAACCGGATCCTCGGCAGGAACACCACGGAGGCGGGCCGTGAGCGCCTGAACCGTTTCCCGGTTCACTGTCAGAATGACCCCGTCGAAGTCGCCAAACTCGTTATAGACGCTGCCGACCGAGCAGCCGGCAGCCTCGGCAACATCCCGAACCTTCAACGATCTCAGCCCCTTAGCTGAGATGATGCCGCGGGCAATTTCGACGATCTGGAGCCGGCGCCGAAATTTTTTCTGGTCGCGCAGCGATTCTTCTTGAACATTGTTCATTTTCAGGCTACTCATGTGAACATTGTTCAATCTAACCCGGAGACCTGGAAAATGCAAACCCTTGCTGTCGATATCGCCACCACCTTCGTCGATGACGCCGCCGCCCTCGTCGCCGGCTTTGGCCGGGCCCTGCTGCGGCTGGCCATGGCCCCGGTCAATCGCATCGCCAACGCCTGCGACGTTGCCGGTGTGCTCGCCGAACGCCGGGCGACTCTTCGGATGTGGCGGGCGAGCCGTGCCCGTGCCCGTCACGAGGGCCGCCGGTTCAGCCTGCTCGGCCGCTTCTCGCCGTTTCGCCACCTCGCCCATCTCACCTGAGGCGCGCACGCGGGTCGGCTCGAATGCAAGCGCCGGCTGCAAGGATGGACTTAACCATGTCCGGACGGGCGTGGCCGATCCGGCGGATTTCGACGATGCGGTTCAGTCTTTCCTTCATCGCCCGGCGCCATATCCGGGCGAGCGAGGCCGCTCCGCCCGGCCTCGACCGGATATTTGCGAACCTAACGATGCCGATTGGAGACCAACAGGATCGGAGGAACCGAGGGGACAGAGCAGGCCAGCAACTTCGTTGCCGCGCAATCGTTCGCCCTATGCTTCCGGTCGTGACGTTTCACAGACAACGTAACAACCTCAGTCTGCCTTGCCAAAACAGGACCAGTCATGATCAGGGAATTGATGTCGTCACGCCGCTTTGCGCCGCTGTTCTGGGCGCAATTCTTCTCGGCGCTCAATGACAACGTGCTCAAGAATGCGCTCGTCATCATCCTGCTCTACAGCGCGGCAACGAGCCACGGCGATGCGCTGGTGACGGTGGCAGGCGCCGTCTTCATCTTCCCCTACTTCATCCTGTCCGGGCTCGGCGGCCAGCTCGCCGACAAATACGTCAAATCCGTGGTCGCAAGGCGGCTCAAATTCGTCGAGATCTTTGCAGCTTGCTTCGCCGCTGCCGGCTTCTTCCTGCATTCGGTACCGCTGCTGTTCGCAGCGCTCGCGCTGTTCGGCACCATCGCCGCGCTGTTCGGCCCGGTGAAATACGCGATGCTGCCGGACCAGCTCGAGCTCGGCGAACTCGCGACCGGCAACGCGCTGGTCGAAGGCGCGACCTTCATGGCGATCCTGCTCGGCACCGTCGCCGGCGGCCAGTTCGTCGCCGGCTCCGCGCATATGGGCTGGGTCGCATCCGCCGTGGTCGTGCTAGCCGTATTGTCCTGGGCGTTCGCGTCCCGCATTCCGCAGACGACGCCCTCCGCGCCTGAGCTGCCCGTCGACGCCAATCCCTGGACCTCGACGGTAAGCCTGCTCAGGACGCTTCGTGCCGACCATCGCCTTTGGGACGGCACCGTGATCGTTTCCTGGTTCTGGCTGGTCGGCGCCATCGTGCTGTCGCTGCTGCCGGCGCTGATCAAGGACGTCGTCGGCGGCACCGAGGGCGTCGTGACGCTGTGCCTTGCCATCTTCGCGATCGGCATCGCCATCGGCTCGCTGTTTGCCGCCAGCCTCAGCCACGTTCGCCCGAACCTCGCGCTGGTGCCGATCGGCGCCATCATCATGGGCTTTGCCGGCCTCGATCTCGCCTGGGCCATCGGCGTCACCGCAAAGGGGCACGAGATCACCGCGCTCGGCTTCGCGACTTCGTTCGGTGGCCTGCGCATGCTGGCCGACTTCGTCGCCTTCGCGTTCGGCGGCGGCCTGTTCGTCGTGCCGTCCTTTGCCGCGGTCCAGGCCTGGTCGCAACCTTCCGAACGCGCCCGCATCATCGCCGCCGGCAACGTGCTGCAGGCCGCCTTCATGGTGGTCGGCTCGCTGTTCGTGGCGCTGTTGCAGGCGGCCGGTCTGCATATCGGCTGGATCTTCTTCGGCCTCGGCGTCGCCAGCTTCGGCGCGGTGTGGTTCGTGCTGACCAAGTGGGGCAAGGAAGGCGTGCGCGATGCCGGCGGGCTTCTGTTCCGCGCCCTGTTCCGTACCGAGGTGCGCGGCCTCGAAAACCTGCCGCCTCCGGGCACGCGCATGCTGATCGCGCCGAACCATGTCAGCCTGATCGACGGCCCGCTGCTGCACGCCGTGCTGCCGATCGACGCGAGCTTTGCGGTCGACACCGGCATCGCCAAGGCCTGGTGGGCCAAGCCGTTCCTGCGCGCCGTCAAGCACTACACTATGGACCCGAGCAAGCCGCTGGCCGCGCGCGACCTGATCAAGCTCGTCGCCGCTGGCGAGCCCGTCGTGATCTTCCCGGAGGGACGGATCACCGTCTCGGGATCGCTGATGAAGGTGTATGACGGCACCGCGATGATCGCGGACAAGGCTGACGCCGTGGTCGTGCCGGTCCGGATCGAAGGCGCGCAGCGCTCCTATCTCAGCTATCTCAACTCCAGCCAGATCAAGCGGTCCTGGTTTCCGCGCGTGACGGTCACGATCCTACCGCCGGTCAAGCTTCCGGTCGACGAAACGCTGAAGGGCAAGGCCCGCCGCAACGCCGCCGGTGCCGCGCTGCAGGACGTCATGATCGACGCCCTCGTCAAGAACGCCATGCTCGATCACACGCTGTTCGAAGCCCTCGGACACGCCTATCGCGACCGCGACACCGGCAAGGTCATCATCGAGGACGCGCTCGGCACCAAGCTGACTTATCGCAAGCTGATCCTCGGCGCGCAGGTCCTGAGCCGCAAGCTCGAGAACGGCACCGCAACCGGCGAGAATGTCGGCGTGCTGCTGCCGAACTCCGCGGGCGTCGCCGTCGTCTTCATGGCGCTGCAGAACAGCGGCCGGGTGCCGGCGATGCTCAATTTCTCGGCCGGTCCGGTCAACGTGCTCGCCGCCATGAAGGCCGCGCAGGTCAAGACCGTGCTGACGTCGAAGGCCTTCATCGAGAAAGGCAAGCTCGACAAGCTGATGACTGCGATCTCCGCGGAGGCACGCGTCGTCTATCTCGAGGACGTCCGCGCCTCGATCGGCATCGCCGACAAGATCAAGGGCCTGCTCGCGGGCACGGCGCCGCGCGTGCCCCGCCAGGCCAACGATCCCGCCGTCGTGCTGTTCACGTCGGGCTCGGAAGGTACGCCCAAGGGCGTGGTGCTGTCCCACCGCAACATCCTCGCCAACGCGGCGCAGGCGCTGGCGCGGGTCGATGCCAATGCCAACGACAAGGTGTTCAACGTGTTGCCGGTGTTCCACTCGTTTGGACTCACGGGCGGAATGATGATGCCGATGCTGGCGGGCATTCCGATCTACATGTATCCCTCGCCGCTGCACTACCGGATCGTGCCCGAACTGATCTACCAGACCGGCGCTACGATCCTGTTCGGCACGGATACGTTCCTGACCGGCTATGCGCGCTCGGCGCACGCTTACGACTTCCGCACCCTGCGCCTCGTCATCGCCGGCGCCGAGGCGGTCAAGGACCGCACGCGGCAGGTCTTCATGGAGCGCTACGGCATTCGCATCCTCGAAGGCTATGGCGTCACCGAGACGGCGCCGGTGCTGGCGATGAACACGCCGATGGCCAACCGTCCCGGCACCGTCGGGCGTCTCTCGCCGCTGATGGAAAGCCGCCTCGATCCGATCCCCGGCATCGAGGAAGGCGGACGCCTCTCGGTGCGCGGCCCGAACGTGATGCTCGGCTACCTCAGGGCCGAAAATCCCGGCGTGCTCGAAAAGCTCCCCGACGGCTGGCACGACACCGGCGACATCGTTTCGATCGACTCGGCCGGCTTCATCACCATCAAGGGCCGCGCCAAGCGCTTTGCCAAGATCGCGGGCGAAATGGTCTCGCTGTCGGCGGTCGAAGCCATCGCGACGGCGTTGTGGCCGCAGGCCGCATCGATCGCCGTGTCGATCCCCGACCAGCGCAAGGGCGAGCGCATCGTGCTGCTGACGACGGAGAAGAATGCCGAGCGCAGCGCGATGCAGGCCCAGGCCAAGGCGATCGGCGCCTCCGAGCTGACCGTGCCCGCTGCGATCATGGTGGTCGACAAGGTGCCGCTGCTCGGCACCGGCAAGACCGACTATGTCACGGCCACGACGATGGCCCGCGAGCAGGGATCTCCGCCCGAGCGCGAGGTGGCGTGAGAGGTTGCGAGACGGTCGGCGCGCGGGTCACGCCGCCGTCCGCCGCTCCTGCGCGTAGCGCACCAGCGCGGCGAAGCGATAAAGGCCGTGCACGAACTTGCCGTAGGGCATGGTGATGAACAACGCGAACACGGCGCCGAGATGCAGCGCCAGCAGCGGTCCCATCGCGGCGGTCTCGCGCAGCACCAGCAGCAGCATGCCGGTGAGGCCGGTCAGGAACAGCATGGCGATGAAGCCGACGTCCATGCCGTAGCTGTATTCGTCGAGCAGCGCGGGATCGCGCCGCATCTTGGCGGCGAACAGGCCGATCGGCCCGACGATCAGGCCGATGCCGCCGAGCGTGCCGAGCACCACGGGCAGGTCCCACCACGGATACGGCGCCTCGCGGCCGAGCAGATAGTGATAGAGCGTCGCCACCGAGGTCGCTGCAAAGCATAGGAGGAAGCCGTAGAAGGTCAGGTGGTGATAGAGCTTACGCCGGTCGGTCGGCTTGTCGTCCTCGTTGTAGCAGGCGACGCCACCGCCATGGAGATAGCGCAACTCGCTGGCGTCGCGGATCGCCTGAAAGATCGAGCCACCGTCGGCGCGGCCGCCGATCGGCGGGCTGATGTCGCGCCAGAAGGCACGCACGCTCATGACGAGGGCGAGGATCGCGTAGAGGAATGCGGCGCCAAACAGCGCGACCATCGCGTTGTGCGGCATTAGCTTGTAGAAGGCGCCGGGCCCGGTGTGCACGCCGAACAGCACGCCGCGGTCATTCAAGGCGGCAAAGCCGAGAATGAAGATCGCCATGCTGAGCGCGGCGGTGAGGCTGATGACGAGGCCGTTGCGCGCGAAGGCGCCGGATAGCGGCCGCGGCCAGGCATAGGCCGCATAGGACTCCGCGCGCGCAACCGCCAACGTCTTCGGGACGTTGACGTTGAATTCGTGCGGCGGCGAGAACTGGCAGTCGACGTAGCAGGCGCCGCAGGAATGGCAGAGATTGGCGAGATAGTTGAGATCGCCGTCGGAGAAGGCGCGCCGCATCTCCATGGCCGGAAACACCGCGCACAGGCCCTCGCAATAGCGGCAGGAATTGCAGACCGTCATCAGACGGTCGGCTTCGTCGAGAATCCTAGTTCCGTGCATGTTTCGCCGCTTCCCGTCCTGCGATCCGCCCGAACACGCTGCCGATCGTCATGCCCATGCCGGCCGCATAGCCCTTGCCGAGCACATTGCCGGCCATGATCTCGCCGGCCGCGAACATGTTGGCGGACGGCTTGCCGTCCTTCATCAGCATTCGCGCCTCCTTGTTCACGCGCGTGCCGAGGTAGGTGAAGGTGATGCCGGGCCGCACCGGATAAGCGAGAAAAGGCGGCGTCTCGATCCGGCGCGCCCAATGCGTCTTGGGCGGCGTGATGCCCTCCGTCACGCAATCATCCAGAATGGTGTGGTCGAAGGTCCCGGGCCGCACCGCGGCGTTGAACTCGGTGATGGTCTGTTCCAGCGCGGCCGGATCGAGCGCGAGCTTGCCGGCGAGCTCCGCGATCGTCTGCCCGGCGATCGGCGGAAACAACGTCGGCATGAAGCTGGTCACGACGGTGGAATCGAAGATGATGTAGGCGATCTGGTCGGGCTGCGCCGCGACCAGCCGGCCCCAGATCGCGTAGCGCTTCGGCCAGATGTCCTCGCCCTCGTCGTAGAATCGCTGCGCGTGCTTGTTGACGACGATGCCGAACACCACGGAGTCGTGCCGCGTGATGATGCCGCCGTCGAATTTCGGCGCGCGGGCATCGATCGCGACCGCATGACACTGCGTGGGATCGCCGACCTCCTGCACGCCCTTGTCGAGCAGCATCTTCAGGATCGAGCCGCGGTTATAGGGCGTGCCGCGGATCAGGAAGTTGTCGGCGGCCTCGCCCCAATATTGCTTCAGCCATTCGATGTTGGCCTCGAACCCGCCGGCGGCGGCGACCAATGACGTCGCGCGGATCTCGGTCTCACCCCTGACCGGCCGCTGGAGGCGCGCGGCGAGGAACATGCCGTCCTCGATCACGAGATCGACGACTTCGGCGTCGTATTCGACGTCGACACCGAGCCGCTCCGCGGTGAGATAAAGCGCGTTCAGCATCGCCCGCCCGCCGCCCAGGAAGAAGGAGTTGGTGCGGCCGAGGCTCAGCGTGCCGCCGAGCGAGGGCTGCCAGCGCACACCCTGCTCCACGATCCAGTTCAGGATGTCCTTGGATTCGCGGATCATATGTCGGGCGAGCACCTCGTCGGTCTGCCCGCCGGTGACGCGCAGCAGATCCTCCCAGAATTCCTCCTCGGTGTAGGGGCCGGTCAGGATTTCGGTCGCCGCATCATGGGCGCAGCGCATGTTGCGGGTGTGGCGGGTGTTGCCGCCGCGATAGAATTTCGGCGCGCCTTCGAGCACGAGCACCGAGGCGCCGCCGCGCCGCGCGCTGATCGCCGCGCACAGGGCGGCGTTGCCGCCGCCGATCACCAGCACGTCGTATTTGCTGCTCATCCCGTCTGCCCGATGCGGCCAAATTAGAGACATTCTTCCAGCGGGGCCTCGATCGCGCCGATCGGCCATTGCGCACCTTTGTATACAAAGATATACATCAGCTACGCAAGCGGCATCTCTGCATGGGCAGGGTACGCATCGAGGGACAATGGCCAGGCGTCCGGCAGGCTCAAGTGGAACGATCGCGCGCGGCGGCGGCGTTGCGCTCGGCGAAGCCGTGTTCCGCTCGCTGTGCGAAGCGCTCCAGGCCGGCAGCTACCGCGCCGGCGACCGCCTTCGCGAGGAAGAGGTCGCCCAGCGGCTGAAGGTCAGTCGCACGCCGGTGCGGGAAGCGCTGGGCCGGCTCGCCGCGCGCGGCTTCGTCGCGCCTGCCGGCGGCCGCGGGCTGATCGTCCGCAATCTCGACATCTCCGAGGTGCTTGAGCTCTACGCCATGCGTGAGATCATGGAAGGCGCCGCCGCGCGCCTTGCCGCTGAGCACGCCTCACAGCCGGAGATCGACGCGCTCCGCGATATTGAGCAGGCCTTTGTCGAGGCATCCGCGACGGATGCCGCCGAGATGGCAAAAGAAATGGCAAGGCTCAACCGCGCCTTCCACGAGGCCATCTGCCGCGCAGCGCGCAACCGCTATCTCGACAACGCCTCGCGGGAATTGCAGGACTGGATCGCCCTGCTCGGCCCGACCACCTTCACGGTGGCGGGACGCTCGACGACCAGCCACGGCGAGCATCGGAAGATCCTCGATGCGATCGCCACCCGCAACGGCGACAAGGCGGAGCAGCTCGCGCGTGCACACATCCGCGAAGCTCTCCGCTGCCGGCTGAAACTGTTGCAGAAGCAGTAAGTCGTCTGCCCGATCACGCCTCGAACACTCGCGTCAGCAGCCAATAGCCGCCGAGCAGACCGATCATTGCGGAGATGGCATAGACCAGCCTTGCCGCTCGTGCCGGCTTCTCTCGGCCGGCCGCAGTCACGCGGTCCAGCAGGCCAAGTACCGGCAACATCAGCGCGACGATCGCGATCTGCCCGATCTCGACGCCGACATTGAAGGCGGCCAGCGCCGGAACGATCGCATTGGGCGGCAGGCCGATCTCGCGCAGCACACCGGCGAAGCCGAAGCCGTGGATCAAGCCGAACAGAAAAGCCACCCGCCAGCGCCGGTCGACATCGCGCGAAAAGAAGTTCTCGACCGCGACGAAGACGATCGAAGCCGCAATCGCGGGCTCCACGATGCGGCTCGGGATGACCAGGATGTTCAGGGCCGCCAGCGACAGGGTGATCGAGTGAGCGATGGTGAAGGCGGTCACGATCTTGACGACCGGCAAGAGCCGCCGTGCCCACAAGACAATCGCGACCAGGAATGCGACGTGATCGTAACCGAGGAAGATATGCTCGACGCCGGTGACGAGATAACGCTGCATCGTCGAGAACAGCGACGGCGGCGCCGTCGAGAGGGTCACCGTCGTGTTGTCGGCGTCGAGCAAGGCCTGTGTCTCGGACCTGCCCTGCGCGATCAGCACCACCTGCCGCGCCGCCCTGTCTTTCTCCGTCAGCACGGTGGAGCGATAGATGATATCGCCGGCAGCGTCGGCACAAGCAAAGCTGTTGCGGTAGACGATGCCGTCACCATCCGCCAGGATCGCTGCATTTCCGGCGGAGCAGGCCCTGGCACCTCCTGTAACAGCCAGATGCGTGACCATATAGGCGAGGATCGCGGGCTTGGCCGCTTCGACGGCGGCGGGATCGACCGCGTCCCGTTTCGGATCATAGATCTTCGTACCGATCAGGCGATCGACATCGCTGCCCTTCAACCCGAGCTCGACGCTCACCGAGCGATCAGGGCTCAGCCCCACGCGCGCGGTGACGAGATTGACCTCATGTGCCTCTGCCGGAAACGCGAGGCCGAGCAGCACCGCGAGCCACGCCAGAAGCGGCCACCTCATGATCCCGTCCCATCGCCTTCAAGCCAGCACATCCGCCACGATCGCCTTAAGAACATCCCGCACATCGGTGGGCTTGAGCCGGACCTGCAGGCCGCGCTGGCCTCCATTGAGATAGACGAGATCATGCGCAAGCGCGCTCTGCTCGATCACGGTGCGCACAGGCTTGCGCTGCCCGAACGGGCTGATGCCGCCGACCTTGTAGCCGGTGACGCGCTCGGCCTCGGGCGGCTTCATCATCTGCGCCGACTTGCCGCTCGCCGCCGCCGCCAGCTTCTTCATCGAGACTTCCTGGTCGGACGGCACGACCACGCAGACCGGCTTGCCGTCGACTAGCGCCATTAGCGTCTTCAGGACGCGCGCCGGGTCCTCGCCGAGCGCGGCCGCCGCCTGGAGCCCGATGCTCTCGGCGTCGGGGTCATAGTCGTAGGTGTGAACCGTGAAAGCAACACCGGCGGCCGTGAGTGCGCGTGTCGCGGGGGTGACTTTGGACATGAACGGTATTTACCACCGTCATTGCGAGGAGCGAAGCAACGAAGCAATCCAGAATCTTGCCGCGGAGGCAGTCTGGATTGCTTCGCGGAGCCTGTCATCGGGGCCGCGCTTCGCGCGGACCCGGTGGCTCGCAATGACGGTGTGGGTGGAAATTTCCCGCCACACTCCAGCCGTCGTTCCCGGCGAAGCCTACTCCGCCGCGTCCTGCATCACGGCGCGCTCGGCCCGCGCCGCGCAGAACTTGAACTCCGGGATCTTGCCGAACGGGTCCAGTGCCGGGTTGGTGAGCAGGTTCGCTGCCGCCTCGGCGTAGCAGAACGGCATGAACACCATGTTCTCCGGCACGTCGCGGTCGGAGCGGACCTTGACCTCGACGGCGCCACGGCGGGTCTCCAGGCGAATGAAATCGCCGGGCACCAGCTTCTTGTTGCGCATGTCCTTTGGCGACATGAACGCGACCGCCTCGGGCTCGATCTGGTCGAGCACCTGGGCGCGGCGCGTCATCGAGCCGGTGTGCCAGTGCTCCAGCACGCGGCCGGTCGAGAGCACCATCGGATATTCGTCGTCGGGAATCTCGTCCGGCGGGATGACCTTGGCCGGCACGATCTTGCCGCGGCCGCTCGCGGTCGGGAAGCCCGTGGTGAAGATGATCTCGTTGCCGGGCTTGTTCGGATCGTCGACCGGATAGGTCACCGCGCCTTCGCGCACCAGCCGTTCCCAGGTGATGTTCTTCAGCGACGGCATCAGCTCTGCCATCTCGGTGAAGACGTCGCCGGGTCCGGCATAGTTCCACGGCAGGCCCATGCGCTTGCCGATCTCCTGGATGATCCAGAGATCCTGGCGCGCATCGCCGGGCGGCTTGATCACCTGACGCGCCAGCTGCACGCGGCGGTCGGTGTTGGTGAAGGAGCCGTCCTTCTCGGCGAAAGCCGAGGCCGGCAGGATCACGTCGGCGTGGAACGCAGTCTCGGTAACAAAGAGATCCTGCACCACGAGATGATCGAGCATCGCCAGCGCATGGCGCGCGTGCTGCAGATCGGGATCGGACATCGCGGGATTCTCTCCCTCGATATACATGCCCGTGATCTCGCCGGCATGGATCGCGTTCATGATCTCGACCACGGTCAGGCCGCGGACGGGGTCGAGATCCTGCTGCCAGAGCTTTTCGAAGCTGCCGCGCAGATCATCGCGCCCCACCGGCTGGTAGTCCGGCAGGAACATCGGGATCAGGCCGGCATCGGAAGCGCCTTGCACGTTGTTCTGGCCGCGCAGCGGATGCAGGCCGGTGCCGGGACGGCCGACTTGGCCGGTGATCAGCGCGAGCGCAATCAGGCAGCGTGCATTGTCGGTGCCATGGACGTGCTGGCTGATGCCCATACCCCAGAAGATGATCGACGATTTCGCGCACGCATAGGTGCGCGCCACCTCGCGCAAGGTCTGCGCCGGGACGCCGCAGATCGGCTCCATCTTCTCCGGCGTGAACTCCTTGATCTTCTCCTTGAGGTCCTCGAAACCCTCGGTGTAGCCGGCGATGTACTGGTCGTCGGTCAGGCCCTCAGTGATGATCGTGTTGATCATCGCGTTCAGCATGGCGACGTCGGAGCCGGGCTTGAACTGCAGATGCTTGGTCGCATGCCGCGACAGCGACTGCCGGCGCGGATCCATAACGAACAGTTTTGCGCCGTTCTGCTTGACCGCGTTCTTGATGAAGGTCGCCGCAACCGGATGGTTCACAGTCGGATTGGCGCCGATCACGATGATGACCTCGGCGTCCATGGCGGCAGAGAACGGTGCCGACACCGCGCCCGAGCTGAGGCCTTCGAACAGCGCCGCGACCGACGAAGCGTGGCAGAGGCGCGTGCAGTGATCGACGTTGTTGGAGCCGAAGCCGGTGCGCACCAGCTTCTGGAACAGATAGGCCTCTTCGTTCGAGCCCTTGGCCGAGCCGAAGCCGGCCAGCGCCTTCACGCCCTTCTCGTCGCGGATCTTGACGAGGCCCTTGGCGGCGATGTCGAGCGCTTCCTCCCAGCTCGCCTCGCGGAAATGCGTGAACGGATTGGCCGGATCGACCTGATCGTTCGCATCCTTCTTCGCGTTCGGCAACCGCACCAGCGGCTTCGTCAGGCGATGCGGATGGTGGATGTAGTCGAAGCCGAAGCGGCCCTTCACGCAGAGACGATTGTGATTGGCGGGGCCGTCGCGGCCTTCCGCATAGATCACCTTCTCGTCCTTGACCTCATAGGTGACCTGGCAGCCGACGCCGCAGAACGGGCAGAGCGAATCGACCTTCTTGTCGGCATAGGTGACGCGCGTCTGCTTGTCGTCGAGCATCACGGCCGGCATCAAGGCGCCGGTCGGGCAGGCCTGCACGCATTCGCCGCAGGCCACGCAGGTGGACTCGCCCATGGGGTCGTCGAAGTCGAACACGATCTTGGCGCCGGCATTGCGGTAGGCCATGCCGATGACGTCGTTGACCTGGACCTCGCGGCAGGCGCGCACGCACAGGCCGCACTGGATGCAGGCATCGAGATTGACGCGCATCGCCGGATGGCTGGCATCGGTGGCCCAGCGCTCGGCGGCTGGAAAGCGGCTCTCGGTGACGCCAGTGGTCTCGGCCCAATGCCAGAACTTCGACTCCGGATCGTGGCTGGTCTCGCGCGCCGGCTGGTCTGCGACCAGCAGCTCCATCACCATCTTCTGCGCAGCAGTCGCGCGAGCGCTCTCGGTCTTCACCTTCATGCCGACTGACGGCGTGCGCTTGCAGGACGCGGCGAGCACGCGCTCGCCCTCGATCTCGACCATGCAGGCGCGGCAATTGCCGTCGGGGCGATAGTCCGGCGCCGGCGAATAGCAGAGGTGCGGAATGTCGCGGCCCTGGCGCTTTGCGACCTGCCAGATGGTCTCGCCGGGCTTGGCCTCGACCTGCTTGCCGTCGAGTTCGAACGTAATCTTGGTCATTCGGCCGCTTCCTTGAACTCGTCAGGGAAATATTTGATCACGGAAGACAGCGGATTCGATGCCGCCTGTCCGAGCCCGCAGATCGAGGCATCGCGCATCGCCTGGCTCAATTCTTCCAGCAAGGCACGGTTCCAGACCGGCCTTTGCATCAGCAGCGCCGCCTTCTGGGTACCGACGCGGCACGGCGTGCACTGGCCGCAGCTCTCGTCCTCGAAGAACTTCATCAGGTTCAGTGCGGCCGACCGCACGCTGTCCTTGTGCGACAGGATCACGATCGCAGCCGAGCCGATGAAGCAGCCGTATTTCTCCAGCGTGCCGAAATCGAGCGGGATGTCGTCCATCGCTGCAGGCAAAATGCCGCCGGACGCACCGCCCGGCAGATAGGCGTAGAACTGGTGGCCGTCGGCCATGCCGCCGCAATATTCCTCGATCAGCTCGCGCACGGTGATGCCCGCGGGCGCGAGCTTCATGCCGGGATTCTTGACGCGGCCCGAGACCGAGAAGCTGCGCAGGCCGTGACGCTCGTGGCGGCCATGGCCCTTCCACCAATCGGCGCCCTTCTCGACGATGTCGCGCACCCACCACAGCGTCTCGATATTGTTGATCAGCGTCGGCAGGCCGAACAGGCCCACCTGGAACGGGTAAGGCGGCTTGTGCCGGGGCAGGCCGCGCTTGCCCTCGATGCTCTCCAGCAGCGAGGATTCCTCGCCGCAGATGTAGGCGCCGGCGCCGCGCCGCAGATGCAGCGTCGGGCCGCCCGACGGAAGCTTTGCGATCTCGCGCTGGAGGATCTCGCGCGAGGCCGGATATTCGTCGCGCAGATAGATGTAGACGTCGCTCGCCTGCACCACGTGGGCGCCGATCAACATGCCCTCTATGAAGCGATGCGGATCTGTTTCGAGATAATAGCGGTCCTTGAACGTGCCGGGCTCGCCCTCGTCGCCGTTGATCGCCATCAGCCGCGGCCCGGGCTCGCCCAGCACGGCGCGCCATTTACGCCCGGTGGGGAAGCCGGCGCCGCCAAGGCCGCGCAGCGAAGCGTCGTCGAGCGCTTTCAGGAGATCGTCCTTCGACAATTCGCCGGAGCGCAGACGATTGAGCAGCTTGTAGCCGCCACCGGCGAGGTAGGCATCGTACTCGGTATATCTGGGCAGATGCGCGTGCGTGTCGCCGGCCTTCGCCGCCGCCATGACGTTGGCGATTGTTGCGTGGTCGACGAAATTGTGACCGACTTCCGCGGCGGGCGCAGTATCACAACGTCCGACGCACGGCGCGCGCACGACGCGGATGCCGGGACCTGACGCGCTCTGCAGATCTTCGAGCAGCTTCTCGCCGCCAAGCATCGCGCAGGTGAGCGAATCGCAGACGCGGATCGTCAGCGGGGGAATGTCGGGCTCGCCTTCCTTCACCACGTCGAAATGCGCGTAGAAGGTCGCCGTCTCGAACACCTCGGCGAAGGCGAGCTTCATCTCGTCGGCGAGCGCAGCCAGATGCGCCGCCGAGATCTGGTGATACTTGTCCTGGATCAGGTGCAGATATTCGATCAACAGATCGCGCCGCCGCGGCCTGTCGCCGAGCAACAGCTCGATCTCGTGCGCGGCCGTGGGATCGACCTGCCGCCCCTTGGGGGTCGCCTTGGCGCGTCGGCGTCCCTCACCGGGATGCTCGAAGGAGCGGACCTTGTGCACGTCCTCGTGGCTCATCGCTTCGTCTCGATCTCGTCCTTATCAGAACTCCACTTCTATCCTCTGGCATGCCAGATGCCAAGAAAATTATCACGCTCGCGGAAGTGGTTACGCTGCACGGCTCAACAGAGCCCAGCCGGCCCTGCGTTCTCGAGCAAGGCCGAGCCAAGCCCGAATTGGCCGGGAGATCAATAAAGGCGTCTCATGCTGCGATAGCGAAGTCCTATCGACGTCGCTTGAGGCGCGGCGGGAGCGCAAGGGCCGCCGCCGTGAACATTTCCCTTTCTACGGGGCGTCGCTCTTTTCGACCAGGAACACGATGCGCGCCTCGTTGCGCTCGGTGATCTCGACCTTGTCGCCGGTCTCGCGGATCAGATTGGGAATATCGATCACCGAGAGCGGATCGGTGCAGTGAACTTCGAGCTGGTCCCCTGCCTTGAGCGGCTTGAGCGCCTTCCGCGTCTTGAGGGCCGGCAACGGGCATTTCAACCCGGTGAGATCGAGTGTCGTCCTGGTCATGGCCGCACCATGGCGAGGCGGAGCGGCTGCGTCAACGTTAGGAGGCATCAGATCAGGCTGGCGTAGGGCAGGAAGCCCACGTCCTGCCCCGGCTCGACATTCGTAATGTCCTCGCCGAGCTCGACGAGGCCATCGGTCTCGACCAGCGAGGATAGGAGCCCGGCGCCTTCGCGCGGGAACTTGATCGCCTCGAGCCCGCCGTCCTGCGCGCGCCGCAGCGAGGCGCGCACATATTCACGCCGGCCGGACTTCTTCCTGTAGGTGAACGCCGCGCGCAGCGGGATCGCCAAGAGCGGCTCCGGCAAGGCGCCCGACAGCGCCAACGCCGTCGGTCGCACCACATGGACGAATGTCACGAAGCTCGCGACGGGATTTCCGGGCAGTCCGATCAACGGCGTGCCGTCGATGATGCCCATCGCCACGGGACGGCCGGGCTTGATCGCCATCCGCCACAGCACCAGCGAGCCGATGCTCTCCACCGCCGCCTTGACGTGATCCTCCTCGCCGGTCGAGACGCCGCCGGTGGTGAGGATCAGGTCATGGCCGCCTGCGACCTGCTTCAGGCCGCGCGCCAGCGACGCTCGCTCATCGCGCAGAATGCCGAGATCGCTGACCTCGCAGCCGAGCCGCCGCAGCATCGCCATCAGCATGAAGCGATTGGAATCGAACAATTGCGAGGCGGCGCGCGGCTCGCCGGGCGAGGCGAGCTCGTCGCCGGTCGAGAACACGGCGACACGGATGCGCCTGACGACGTCGAGCCTCGTCAGGCCGAACGCGGCGGCAAGGGCGACGTGCTGCGGCCGCAGGCGCTGGCCGGCGCGCAGCGCGACCTGACCTTGGGGAATGTCCTCGCCTGCAGGCCGCACATTTGCGCCGGGCTTCAGCCCCGGCGGCAGCACGATCCTGCCTGAAGCATCGATGCGGACGTCCTCCTGCATGAAGACCGTCTCCGCATCCGGCGGCATCGGGGCGCCGGTGAAGATGCGCGCGGTGTGGCCGGGCTTGATCGGCGCTTGCGCAAGGCCGCCGGCCTGGATGCGGCCGTCAAGCGGGAAGGCCTGCTCTGCGCTTGCCGGAAGGTCGGCATTGCGCACGGCGTAACCGTCGACGGCGGAGTTGGTGAACGGCGGCAGCGGCAAAGGCGCGGCCAGATCGCGCGCGAGCACGCGCCCGTCGGCATCGACCAGCGCCACCGTCTCGAGATCGACGATGGCGTTGACGCGCGCCGTGATGAGGCCGACGGCTTCGTCGACCGACATCATCGGGCCGCCGAAGGCAAAGCAATCGTCCGACAGTTGCGCCATGGTGCCTCGTCAGCGTGTCGCTGCGCTTCTTGCTACCGCTTCCTCGACCGGCATCGCCGCCCGTATCATCAATGCCGCCGCGCCTTCGATATCGTCGAGATGGACAGTCGGCAGCCTCGTGTCAATCGCGACGTCGGTCGCAATCCCGGCAATTCCGGGATCGTCCGGAAACAGCAGCGGCTTGCCGTTGGCGGCACGATGCACCTCGATCTTGCGGTGCGGCTCGCGCTTGAATCCTTCGACCACGACGAGATCGACCGCGGAGAGCTTGTCGAGCAGCTCCGGCAGTCGCGGCTCCGCCGCCCCGCGCAGCTCATGCATCAGCGCCCAGCGTTTCGACGAGGCCACCAGAACCTCCGCCGCGCCGGCCTCGCGATGGCGCCAGGAATCCTTGCCGGGCACGTCGACGTCGAACTGGTGATGCGCATGCTTGATCACGGAGACGCGCAGGCCCTGCGCGTTGAAGTGCGGGATCAGCCGCGTCAACAGCGTTGTCTTGCCCGCACCGCTCCAGCCTGCAAGGCCGATGACTTTCATTCCAGCTCTCTTTTCCAGCAACCAGCGCTCGCCGATGGAACCACCATCCCCTCCCCTCATTGCGAGCGCAGCGAAGCAATCCAGACTGCCGCTGCGGAAAGATCCTGGATTGCTTCGCTGCGCTCGCAATGACGACAAGGTGGCATTTCGCTCTCTCCCCGCCATGCTTATATCGGCTTGACCCGAATGTCATGCTAACCTCGCCGCCATGATGAAGATCGACAAAGCCCCGGTGCCCCTGATCGTCCCCAATCCGGACGACCCGCGCCTGACCCAGAGCGTGACCGGCACCGACCAGACCGGCGCCAGGGTCGAGATCAAGGTACCCATGGAGCGGCCGCTGACGCTCTATTTGAACGCGCAGGAGATCGTCACCATGATGACGATCGGCGACTACCCGGAATATCTGGCGCTCGGCTATCTGCTGAACCAGAACATGCTGAAATATAACGACGTGGTCACCGAGGTCGAGTACGACGACGACCTCCAGGTGGTCGTCGTGCGCACCTCACACCACACCAATTTCGAAGCCAAGCTGAAGAAGCGCACGCAGACCTCCGGCTGCGCGCAGGGTACCGCCTTCGGCGACCTCTTGGAGGCGGTCGAGAGCGTCGCGCTGCCTAAGGCAGAGCTGCGCACCTCCTGGCTCTACCAGATGACGCAGACCATCAACACCATGCCCTCGCTTTATCTGGAGGCCGGCGCGATCCACGGCTGTGTGCTGTGCAAAGAAGGGACCCCGCTCTGCTACACCGAGGATGTCGGCCGCCACAACGCCGTCGACAAGATCGCGGGCTGGATGTACCGCCACGGCGTCGACGCGTCCGACAAGATCCTCTACACCACGGGGCGCCTCACCTCAGAGATGGTGATCAAGACCGTCCGAATGGGCATTCCGATCCTGGTGTCGCGCTCCGGCTTCACCGCCTGGGGTGTCGATCTGGCAAGGCAGGTCGGCCTGACGCTGGTCGGGCGCACCCGCGGCAAACGCTTCATCGTGCTCGCCGGCGAAGAGCGCATCGTCTACGACCAAAACCTCGCTTATGTCGAAGAGGAATCGGCCAAGCACAAGCGCAAGGGTGAAGGCGGTGACGACTGACATGTCCGCGGCGCGCGTTCCCCCGACTCTCGGCGTGCTGCTCGCCGGCGGGCTCGCGCGGCGCATGGGCGGCGGCGACAAGCCGATGCGCACCATCGGCGGCCGCACCATTCTGGAACGCGTGATCGCGCGCCTTTCGCCCCAGTGCAGCGAACTGATCCTCAACGCCAACGGCGATCCCGCCCGCTTTGCCGCGTACGGCTTGCAGGTCGTCGCCGACGACGTGCCCGGCTTCCCGGGTCCCCTCGCCGGCATCCTCGCGGCGCTCGACTGGACCGCGGCGAACCGGCCGGAGATCGAATGGGTGCTCAGCGCCGCCGGCGATTGCCCGTTCCTGCCGCGCGACCTCGTCGCGCAGCTGCATGAGGCGCGCGCGCGTGAGAATGCGCAGCTTGCGGTCGCCGCATCAGGCGAGCAGTCGCATCCGGTGATCGGCCTGTGGCGCGTCGCCTTGCACGAGGAGCTGCGCCACGCGCTCGTGGACGAAGACCTCCGCAAGATCGACCGCTGGACCGCGCGCTATCCGCTCGCAACGGTGACCTGGCCGAACGAGCCGCTCGATCCGTTCTTCAATGCCAACACGGTCGCGGACATCGCCGAGGCCGAGCGGCTGGCGGCGCTGGATGACGCGTCTTAGCGACTCTATGATTTCGGAAACTCGTTGAGGAGCTGCGCCCAGATGATCGCGAAGGCGATCAGGCCGCAAATGCCGACGGCAGTGGTGAAGCGCGGCAAACGGCCGATCGCAACCAGCAGCCAAGCCGGCAGGAAGAACGCCCCGAAAACCATGCCCAGCGGAAACACCGCGAGCCATTGAAAGCCGCTGCCGTCCCCGGGCGGAACATTCGCGATGTAATGGAAGGTGTAGAGCCAGAACAGCGTGCCGGCCGCCGCGACGAGAGCAGCGATCTTGCGGAAGTTGAGGGGCGTCGATGCAGTCATGACCTGGCTCATGTTCCTTGGTCGCTGCGGCGCCCCGCCAAGTTCATGACGTCTTGAACCGGACCTGGAACGGGAGCGACCACAGGTCTGGACATTCCCCGGACGAAGCCATGGCCGCCCCTCTCTTGAATACTATCTTCGAATTCGTCGACTTCGTCTTCGATCTCTCCGAGACGATCGATCGCACGAGGCAGCTGAGCAAGCCTGACATCGTCGAGGTGCCGCCGGATCCAAAGCCGCTGCCACCCGCCGCGCGGCGCGCGCTTGCCGAGGCCGAGGATCGTGAGCGCAAGCGAGAGCAGGCCGCTCAGGCCGCCAGCCGTACCGACCAGGCATCGTAGCCGTAGACCTCTCATGGCTCGAACGCGTCGTGGTCCCTCGTCTATGCGGGCCGGAAGCCCGCTCGCGCGAGCGACGCGCGTACCTCGTTCGAGCCGAGTGCGTCGAGAAACGCCTGCACTGCCGGCCGTTGCTTTCGCGCACTCACCACCGCGAAGTCATAATGCTCTTCCGCGAGCGGAATGAAACCGAGGCCGACGGCGTGGGCGACCGGCGCAATGGTCATGCCCCAATCGGCCCGGTGCTGCGCGACGGCCGCCGCCACCGCGTTGTGCGAACGCGGCTGGTTCCAGTAGCCTTCCGGCCGCGCGCCGCCGAGCAGCCGGTCGATCAGGATGCGCGTGCCGGCGCCCTGGTTGCGGTTGACCATGATGCAGGCGGGATCAGCGAGCGCCGCCGCAACGGCGTCCTTTCCACCAAGACCTTCGAAACGTTTGTCGTCCTTGCGGAAGACGATGCCCTGCATCCGCCGCCAGCCTGGCACGAGCTCGAGACCTTCGACGAGATAGGGCGTGTTGTAGGTCTCGCTTCTATCGTCGAACAGGTGGATCGGCGCGAGATCGCATTCGCCACGTTTGGCTGCTGCAAGCCCGCCGAGGCTGCCGACCGCGATCGAGCGCACGGTGAGACCAGCATGCGCGAGCTGTGCGGTGACGAGATCGAGGCCGGTGCAATGGCTGCCGACGATGACGAGATCCGGCACGCGCACATGCGGCGTGAACAGCGTCACCTCGGTCTCGGTGCCGGCCGGCATCTGGTCGGCAAGTGCGTCGATGCGCAGAAAGCCGTCCGCCTGAGCAAAGGACGTGATCGCACCAGACCCCTTGCCGGAGGGATAGGCGATGAGGCCCTCCCTGCCCTCAACCAGCGAGACCATGACGAATTCGGTGCGGCCGAGCTCGGAAGCGATGCGTACCGGCACGGTCGCGTTCACCTTGGCATCGGAGCGCCGCGGCAGTCCGGCCATCCTGCGCAGCACCGGCACGATCATGTCGTGGAAGGTGAACATCGCCGAAGTCGGAAAACCCGGCAGGATCACGACAGGCTTGCCGTCGCACACCGCAAGACACAACGGCTTGCCGGGCTTGAGCGCGACGCCATGGGCGATGATGCCGGGTGCGCCGAGCCGGCTGATGATGCGATGAGAGAGGTCGCCCGCGCCTTTCGACGTGCCGCCCGAGAGCACCAGCATGTCGGCTTCCGCAAGCGCGTTGCGCATGGCGGCTTCGAGCCTGGCTTCGTCGTCCGGAACAGCGCCGAGGAAGACGGCCTCGCCACCGTTTTCGTCGACCGCGGCCGCGACGATGGCGCCATTGGTATCGTAGATCTCGGCGGGCCCGAGCACCTCGCCGGGCTGAACCAGCTCATCGCCGGTGGAGATCACGGCAACCCGCGGCCTGCGCGCGACACCCACCTCGGCGATGCCGCAAGCCGCCAGCATGCCGATCTCGCGCGAGCCGATGATGGTGCCGGCGCGCAGCAGCGCCTCGCCCCGCGCGATGTCGGAGCCGGCATACGAGACGAATTGCCCCGGCGAGACGGCGCGACGGACATCGATCGCATCCTGGCCGGCCGGCTGGGTGTGCTCGACCATCACCACGGCATCGGCGCCGCGCGGCAACGGACCGCCGGTGGCGATCGCCGTTGCGGTTCCGGCCGCCACCTGCAGCGTCGGCGCGGTCCCGCAATGAACGGTCTCGCCATTCAGCGCGAGGCGCACGGGCGCGCCCTCGCCGGCCGCCGCAAGGTCGGCGGAGCGCACGGCAAAGCCGTCGACATTGGAGCGGTCGAACGGCGGCACGTCGATCGTTGCCGTGATATCTTCGGCGAGGGCAGCGCCCAGCGCGGCTGCGAGCTTGCGCGTTTCAGTTCGAAGCGCGCGCGGGAACAAGGCCGCCTCGAAGCGCGCCAAGGCCTCTTCGCGCGACAGGATCTTGAGGAACTGCTCCTGCTCGAGCGCGCTGCGGTCCGGTGATTTCGGGATCATCGTCATGCCAGAACCCTTATCACGCCCGCATCAGATACGCATCGATCGGCGTACCTGCCGCAAATCCCTCGTCGCTGGCGGAAATGAGCAGCCATGCGTCCGCACGGGCGATGGCCTGAAGCGGCCATTCGCCCACGGCAAGCGGCATCCAGGCACGATGTTCCTCAGCCAGCAAAGCGATCTCCGTGATGCCGACGCTGGAGGCGATCTTTCGCGCAAGCGGCAGCGACACTTTTCGACGCGGCCGACGCGCCGACAAACGGTCCGCGAGCGGCAGCGCGAGTGCAAGCCAAGCTGCAAGCGCGGAATCGGGCGAGCCGGGCAAGGCGACGACGGGAACCCGTCCCAGCCGTCCGACCGCAGCGGTGCGTCCCGGCTGCAGCGCAAGGCCGTGCGCCATCACCTCGCCGCGCCGGGCGAGGGCGGCGATGGCGGCGTCCTGGCGGCCGACGCCGCTGCCGCCGATGGTCAGCAGGACATCGCAGGAGGACGCATCGAGCGCATCGGCAATCGACGCTGCATCGCGCGCACGCGCTGGACGCGTTTCCACATCCAGTCCCGCTGTGTGCGCGATCCCGGCAATCGTCTGCGCCGCGACCGTCCCACCCGGCACATTGACTATGCGCAGCCGCGGCCGCCTCACGGCGAGTTTGTCCCCGCCCGCCGCACGCGCCAGCAACAGGTCCGCCGCACGGATGGGATGGCCGGCGTCCCCCACGGCCCTACGCGCGGTGATGTCGCTGCCTGCGCGCCTGACACCCTGCCCCGGCGCGCCCTCTGCGAGCACCTGGGCAAGCGGCCCCGACGTCTCCACGGCGTCGGCATCGAGCACGCAGTCGCATCCCGCCGGCATCGCCTCGCCCGCCTCGACCCATGCAGGAGCCATTGCCAGCGGCACGGGCGAGTAAGCGGACGCCCCGACGAGATCGTTGGCAGATAGCGCCCAACCATCTACGGCCGCAACATCCCGGGAAGGATAGGCGGCAAGCAGCGGCGCACCCGCCGCGATGCAGCCGATTGCGTCCGCCAGCGGCACCTCCATCGGCGCGACGGGATCAACGCCCCGTAGCAGCGCGGCGAGCGCGGTGTCGAGCGGCGTGAGCGAAGGCGGCAGGCGCTGGGTCATGCGCCATGAGGACCATGCATCGTCCGGTTTGGCAACCGCCGGCGGTCCCGGCCTCAACCCTCAGCCGCCCGACCTGTCCGAATTGGGGAAGAACAATTGCTGCCCGTCCACCTTGTAGCCGGCAATCGCCGTCTGCCCCTCCGGCGATGTCAGCCAATCGACGAAGGTCTGCGCGAGGTCCTTCTTCACGTTCGGGAACTTCGCAGGGTTCACCAGCATCACACCATATTGGTTGAGCAGCCGCCGGTCGCCTTCGACGACGATGTCGAGATCGCCGCGATCGCTGAACGCGATCCAGCTGCCGCGATCCGCAAGCACATAGGCATTGGCCGCGCGCGCGGCCCCGAGCGATGCGGCCATGCCGGGCCCGGCCTCGCGATACCAGGCGCCCTTGGCGCTCGCGATGTCGATGCCGGCAACGATCCAAAGCGCGAGCTCCGCGGCATGAGTGCCCGACCGATCGCCACGCGTCACGAACGGCGCGCCTTTGGCTTCGATCGCCTTCAGCGCCGTCGCGATGTCCTTGCCCTTTACGCCCGCGGGATCGCTCTTCGGCCCGATCAGCACATAGTCGCTGTACATCACGTCGTATCGCTTCACGCCAAAGCCGTCGGCGACGAACTTCTCCTCCTGAGGCCGCGCGTGCATCAGCACGACGTCGACCTCACCCCGCCGCGCCCCATCGAGCACTTCGTCGGCGCGCCGCGCGATCACGGTGACGTCGATGCCGGTCTTGTCGCGGAAGATCGGCAGCAGATAGTCGAGCAGCCCGGATTCCTGCGTCGCCGTCGTCGAAGCGAGGACAATGCTGCGGTCCTCCGCGGCCGAAGCCGCAACGCCTGCGGCAAGGCCGCAGAGAAGCGCAAGTGCAACGGACAGGCGGCCCATGATCGGATTCCCTCAGGTTTGACGCCGTCATGATGATGATCGATTGCGCCGCACTCGTGACGCGTTTTGCGCTGCCGGCCGGGAAATTTCGGCAAGTTCATCGCGGCGCACCGGGCGCGCGATCTCTTTAGGATCGTTCACCAAAGCAGAGATCGCGCGTGCGGATGTGTTGCAAAGCAGCGAGATGATCGGGCATGGTTCCCTGCGACAAATATCTGAAATGCAGAATTCCACCTGCGTCGGACGTCAAAAAGAAGCAAGAATTTGCATAGGAATGCAGGATGGAATTCCTGACCACCAGCGAAGCCGCCGATTACCTTCGGCTCGGCGAACGCAAGCTTTACGAGCTCGTCACCACCGGTGCGATCCCCTGCAGCAAGGTGACGGGGAAATGGCTGTTCCCACGGCACGAGCTCGACCTCTGGGTCCTGTCGGGCCTCGCGCGCCCGGCCGGCATGTTGATCGCCGAGCCGCCGCCGGTCGTGGGCGGCAGCCACGACGAACTGCTCGATTGGAGCCTGCGCGAGTCCGGCTCCGGGCTCGGATCGATGAGCGAGGGCAGCGCGCGCGGGCTCGAGCGCTTGCAGCGCAATGAGGTGATGGCTGCGGCGGTGCACTTCCACGCGCTCGACGCCGGCGACAATTTCTCTAGCGATGCCAGCATCGAAGCGCTGCGGACCACGCCGGACCTGCATGATGCGGTGCTGATCGCGTTCGTGCGCCGCGAAGAGGGTCTCCTGCTGCCGCACGGCAATCCCAAGCACCTGCACAGCCTGACCGACGTGCTCGCAGCCGGGGCCCGGATGGCGATGCGGCAACAGGGCACGGGCGCGCAGATGCTGCTCGACGTGCTGCTCAAGCGCGCCGGCGCCTCGATGCGGGACTTGCGCCGGATCGAGACGCCGGCGCTGACCGGCCCGGATCTGGCCGAGCTGGTTCGCGCCGGCCAGGCCGATTGCGGCATCGCGACGCGCGCCGCGGCGCGCTCGGCCGGTCTCGATTTCGTGCCGCTGGTCTGGGAGAATTTCGACCTCGCGATGCGGCAGCGCAGCTATTTCCGCCCCGCCATGCAGGCCTTGCTCCGCTTCCTGAACGAGCGGCGGCTGCGCCAGCGCGCGGAGGAGCTGACCGGCTACGATCCCTCCCCCGCAGGACAGATCCGCTTCGCAGCCTGACATTGACGCCAGCCCCCTAATAGTTGCAAAAGAAACCAATTCGACCGGGCCATACCCGGACAAGTAACACCGGCCAATGAGCCGGATCAGGGAGGACAAGCGTGAACCCAATCAGATTTGGAGTGCCCGTCGCGGCCGCCTTGCTGGCGACCCTGCTGTCCGGCGCGGCGTCGGCGCAGGTTTCCGACGACGTCGTCAAGATCGGCGTGCTCACCGACATGAACGGCCCGGCCTCGGCGCCGACCGGCCAGGGCTCGGTGACCGCGGCGCAAATGGCAATCGACGATTTCGGCGGCAAGGTGCTCGGCAAGCCGATCAGCGTCGTGATCGGCGACCACCAACTCAAGGCCGACATCGGCGCTTCGCTGGCGCGGCGCTGGTTCGACGTCGAGCAGGTCGATCTGATCGTGGACGTGCCCGTCTCGGCGGTCGGGCTCGCGGTGCAGACCATCGCCAACGAGAAGAAGCGGCTGTTCATCACCCACTCCACCGGCACCGCCGATTTCCACGGCAAGTTCTGCTCGCCTTACGCCATCCAATGGGTGTTCGACACCCGCGCGCTCGCGGTCGGCACCGCGGACGCCGTGGTCAAGCGCGGCGGCGACAGCTGGTTCTTCATCACCGACGATTACGCCTTCGGCCATTCGCTGGAGCGCGACGCTTCCGCCGTCGTCACCGCCAATGGCGGCAAGGTGCTGGGCTCGGTGCGGCCGCCGCTGGCAACACCCGATCTCTCCTCCTTCGTGTTGCAGGCGCAGGCCTCCAAGGCCAAGATCATCGGCATTGCCGCCGGTCCCCCCAACAACATGAACGAGATCAAGACCGGCGCCGAGTTCGGCGTGTTCAAGGGCGGCCAGCAGATGGCGGCGCTGCTCGCGCTGATCACCGACATCCACGGCATCGGCCTACAGGCGGCGCAAGGCCTGCTGCTGACCACCTCGTTCTACTGGGACATGGACGACAAGACGCGCGAATGGTCGAAGCGCTATTTCGCCAAGATGAACCGGATGCCGTCGATGTGGCAGGCCGGCGTCTATTCCAGCGTGATGCACTATCTCAACGCCATCCAGGAGACCGGCAGCGACGATCCGCTGAAAGTGGCGGCCAAGATGCGCGAGAAGCCGATCGAGGATTTCTTCGCCCGCAACGGCAAGCTGCGCGAAGACAATCTGATGGTGCACGATCTCTGGCTGGTGCAGGTGAAGACGCCGGAGGAGAGCAAATATCCGTGGGACTATTACAAGATCCTCACGACTATTTCCGGCGACAAGGCGTTCGGCCCGCCGGACCCGGCCTGCCCGCTGGTGAAGAAGTGAGATTGGCGAATATGAGGCCGCGATGACGGTGTACCCTCTCCCCTTGTGGGAGAGGGTGGATTCGCGAAGCGAAGCCGGGTGAGGGGTTCTCACCGCGAGCCCAAGTCTCATTTGAATGCGCGGAGACAACCCCTCATCCGGCGCTTCGCGCCACCTTCTCCCACAAGCGGAGAAGGGAAGTAAGAGAGCTACTTCACCACCCCTATCTCGCGAAAATACTTCATCACGCCCGGATGGATCAGCTCCGGCCTCGGCGCGGCCGCGACCGTGTTCGCGGCGGTGGTCTCGCAGGCCTGGGCGAGCTTCTTGCAGAACGTCGCCTCATTGCCGTGCAGCGTCTTGGCGAGGCGGTAGGCGACGTCGTCGGGCAGATCCTCGCGCGTGAGGATGAAGCTCCAGGAACCGAGCGAGGCGATCGGCTCGGTCTGCTTCGGGTAGGAGCCGGCCGGCACGGTCAGCGGCTTGAGGAACGCATGTTTGGCGCGGATGCGGGCGATCTCGTCCGCACTCGGCGCGATGAAGCGCGCGCCTGATGCGCTCGCGGCGACCGCGGCAAAGCCGGGCCAGCCGATGCCGGCGCCCCAGAGCGCAGCGACGCGGCCGTCCTCGACCATCGCGGGGCCGTCGCCGGCGCGGTCGAGATAGACAGCCTTGAAGTCCTCGTCCTGCTTGAGGCCGAGACCATCGAGCACATAGCGCGCCAGGATCGGCAGGCCGGAGCCCCTGGCACCGAATGCGACGGGCTGACCGACGAGATCGCGGATGGTCGTGTAGGGGCTGTCGGCGCGCACCACGAACATGCCGGGGTTGGAATAGATCGCGGTGAGGATCTTCAGCGCTACCTTCGCACGGCCGATGCCGGCGAAAGCCTCGTAGGCCGGCTCGCCCGCAACCAGTGCGAGATCGAGCTCACCCTTCTCTAGAAGCGGAATGTTCTCGTTGCTGCCCTTGGTGTTGCGCGGGGCGATGATGATTTGCGGATCGGCCGCGTTCATTACCTCCGCGAAGGCGTTGCCATAGAGCGGGAAGCCGCCGCCGGGCGTCGCTGTTCCCAAGCTGATCGTCGTGGTCGGAATGACCGTGCCTCCGGTCTGGGCGGCGGCGGGGCTGGCGAGCAGCGCCGCACCGAGAAGGATCATCGCGAATCTCATGGTCGTCCCTGACGGGCCTGCGTCAACACCGACTTGCGGGGATGTAGGCAGCCGCCGGTTTTTATGAAAGCATGCCGCGCAACGACAATAGAACAATGGGAGGTGTCATGTTGCGAATTTTGCGTCACGGTGTTTTCGGGCTCGCAGTCCTGTTGGGTCTTTTCAGCGCCACCCCTCCCGCCGCCGCAGCCTATCCCGATCGTCCCGTACACTGGCTGATCGGCTTTTCCCCCGGCGGCCCGGTCGACATCGTGGCGCGGATCATGGCGCAGTGGCTGTCGGAGCGGCTCGGCCAGCAATTCATCGTCGAGAACCGCACCGGCTCCGGCGGCAACATCGCAGCTGCCGCTGCGATCAACGCCCCGCCGGACGGCTACACGCTGCTGTTCGTCGCGCCCAACAACGCGATCTCGACCTCGCTCTACAAGAAGCTGCCGTTCGACTTTTTGCGCGACACCACCCCGGTTGCGAGCATCATGCAGCTCACCAACATGCTGGTCGTCTCCAACGCGTTTCCGCCGAAATCGGTTCAGGAGTTCATCGATTATTGCAAGGCCAATCCCGGCAAGATCTCCTATGCCTCCTCCGGCAACGGCACCTCGGTGCACATGTCGGCCGAGCTGTTCAAGGTCATGACCAAGTGCGACATGGTGCACGTGCCCTATCGCGGCTCGGCCATCGCCTTCCCCGACATCATCTCCAACAAGGTGCAGCTGATCTTCGACAATCTGCCCTCGGCGATGGAGCAGGTGAAGGGCGGCAACGTCCGCGCGCTGGGCGTGACCTCGCCGCAGCGCTGGCCGAGCGTGCCCGACGTGCCCGCGATCGCCGAGACCGTGCCAGGCTTCGAATCGGTCGGCTTCTACGGCATCTCCGCGCCGAAGGGCACTCCGCCTGAGGTGATCGAGATCCTCAACAAAGCCGTCGGCGAAGCGCTGAAGGACCCGAAGCTGGTGGCAAAGCTCGCCGAGACTGGCGGCATCCCCAAGCCGATGACGCCGGCCGAGTTCGGCAAGCTGGTCGCGGACGAGACCGCGAAGTGGCGCAAGGTGGTCGAGTTCGCCGGGGTCTCGGTGGACTAGGCAGCGGCCGTGCCGCCGAGCTCGCCCGCACCGCATCTGAGGGGGCCAAAAGGCCCTCTCAGACAAAGTTTGCGAAAACAACCCCATGCACAGTAGACGAGACCAGTGTTTTCAATGGGTTACCACCCACGTCGAAAAAACCTGCGAAAACGCGGTTTGCTTCGTCGGGCAAAACAGGGTTATACAGGCATCATCGCCAATTTCGGTTATTCGAAATTTTTCAATGATGCCGTGCCGGCGTTCCCATCCACCAGCGCCAGCATTGCACCCCCGCCTCAGGCCCTGTAAACGAACCGCGCACCGTTGCCGGCCGCGCTACCTGCGGCCGCCTTGCGGCGGGGCCTGTAGCTCAATGGTTAGAGCCGGCCGCTCATAACGGTCTGGTTGCAGGTTCGAGTCCTGCCGGGCCCACCAATAAAATCAGCAACTTATCAGGCCCCGTTTCGTCTGATCGGAATCACCGCACCAGAAACCGCACCAGATACGACCGCTTTTCGTTCGCCCGCGGGCTCGCGCTTGGCGATTTTCTCGACGGCGTCGGACAAATAGTCGGGATGGTGATGGCCATACGTGTTGAGCAGAACCTCAAGCGACATTCCGAGATAGCCTGCCGCCTGCCAAGGATCTGCCCCTCTCTGCATCAGCCAAGTAGCCGCGGTGTGTCGCAGAGTGTGAGGCGAGATGCCCGGACCAAGCCCTGCAAGCCTCACAGCACTCTTGAACGCCGTTTTGACCGAGGTAATCGGCCTTCCGTTGTACTCGACGAAATGCTTCGCCTCTGGATTAATCCGATGCCAGCGCCGCAGATGAGCTAGCAAGCGAAAGGGGATGGGCACCGTCGGTTGCCGCTTGTTGGTTTTGGCGCTGCCCTGTTTCAGACGGTAGTAGCGACCGCGCTCCAGGTCTACATAGGAGCGACCGATCGCCGGAATTGGAGACGAGGCTGCGATAGCTCCCGCACGGGTTCCGCTGTAGATGCCCAGCAAAATGAACCGCGCAAGATGGCGAAGGGGACGCTTGCTTGTGGGGACCTTCACGTCCTCCATCGGTCGGCGAGAGCCTTTTTGCATTTCGCGATAGCGCCAGCAGGTCCAAACCAATTTGGCCGCATCGCTGCGCGTCAGCCACTTGTCTCGGGGTTGCCCCTTCTCAGGCAGCGACACCTTCACGATTTCCCGATGATATCCTTCACCTGCATGGTGACCAATGGCAGCGCGGAGGTCTTCAAGGTCTCTGCGCGCGCCTCCCCTTTTGCCGCGCTTCTTGGCGTACGAGCGACATGCCTCCCCATTTACCTCGCCCAGCATTTTTGCTCCCCACCACTCGTTCAACCGTTCGATCCGCTTCTTGAACTTGCGGATATCGGGAATCGTATCTTCGCTCTCGCTATCGACCTTGAAACGACCGCGAAGCTTGTCCAGCTGCGCGTCCAAATAAATCGAGAGGACATCCGCAATAGCGATATCGTCTATGTGGCGAATTCGTCGCTTCGGGGTGTGTTTAGAGCTTATGTAGTCTCTTAGCTTTTCCTCCGCGGCCGCAATCTCATCTGCAGCGCAGCCTGTGCTGACATCCCGGCCGTTGTCTCTGATGATCCAGGTTGGCTGGTGAGTGATCTTTCCGCTCTTGTTTCGGCGGGCAGCCTTGAGCTGAAGTCGGGCGCCCTTGCTTCTTCGCGGCATAGCTCTCTCATCCGTTCTATATGAGCCAGCGTTGTAAATCTTTGCCGGCAATCTTCTGAATAATCAATTGACTCCGATCGCGCTCGCGACGCAAACCCGCGACCGTCATTCCCCTAAAGGAAATGCGATCTTCACGGCATCAGCAAGGCGAACAGAAGTACCAGGTGTAATTTCAGGTTGCGCTCGATCCTTTCGGACCTGTAACCGTGTGCGGTGTGGCGAGCCTTGCAAACGACTGCCTCGAAATGAAGCCATCACTTCGCTCATCGAACGATCGGGCATGCTAATCGTGCAATCGCGCAAGTACCTGGACGGGATCAGCGAGAGTCGCGTTGGATGGTAAGCGCTCCAAGCATCGATTACCTGCTCCGGTGGGAATGGGTCTTTCCCATTCGGCCACTCATGGTAGGAGGCTGCAGGCTGCTCGAAAGGCCAGGTTCCTGCACTCGAATTCAGCGCGTTAAAACATGGGAGGCTCTGCCGAAAAGAAGAGTCGTTTGCCTGACGACATCATCGGCATTTGGTTGAGCAGACGGCCCGCCTCTATCGCGATGACGCGACGGAATGTCTGGTTTCGGGCTTCTCACCGCTAAGAAACCAATGCCATGGTTTGTCGTCCAGGCGCGCCCTCAATCTCAGTCTCAATGTAGTGAGGCGTGAGTCGAAATGGTTGCCTTACTTGGTCGCGCCCTCGATGATCCACGCTTGGACCCGAGCTGGCGCGACCGAATAATACCAACACTCGCACCTGCAACGCGCGGTGTGAGGCGTCTATCTCGTAAGCGCCATCCAGAATAGACGAGGCTGATCAGAGGAGCCGCCGGTGATCTGCTAGCAGAGCTGGAAGAAAGCAGGCATTGGCACCAGCTTTTTCAAACCCTATCCGAGCAGTGATCGAGACATGCACTTCCCATCTATTGCGGATTACAGAGAAGGATTGATACAGCCATAGTATAAGACCGCCAATGCGCTAACTATACGGCGCACCGAAGACATACTTTTCCCGGATCGCGCCCTCCGCCGCTGGGCGTTGTAGATGCTCCTTGAACGAGCTCCTTAGCACGCGAGCTGCGAAGAGAGGTGGTCGCCCAACTGCGTCGATACCGGCGGCGATGCGGGACTATTTTCTTCAATTGATGTAATTATTGCTGCAAGCGTCGCATAGATGTTTGATTTGCTCCGGTGTAACTTTCGGGAGCGAGAATGATGGCCAACGCGCTCGAGATCTATAAGGCTCATCCGGTACGATCGCAGCTCGGCATGAGAGCGGCACAATATGTCCGCATGTCGACACAACGGCAGCAATACTCGATTCAGAATCAGGCTGCTGTGATTGCAGCATACGCGCACGCCCATAGCCTGACCATTGTACGAACCTATCGCGATGAGGGAGAGAGCGGCCTGCTCATCAAGAACAGGGCCGGTCTTATACAGCTCATCAAGGATGTCCAAACAGGAGCAGCCGATTTCGGTCATATTCTGGTCTATGACGTAAGCCGGTGGGGCCGCTTTCAGGACGTCGATGAGAGCGCGTATTACGAATTCGTGTGCAAACAGGCAGGCATCAACATCGTGTATTGTGCTGAGCAGTTTGATAATGACGGCAGCGTGCTCTCCAGCATCATCAAAAACATCAAGCGCGTAATGGCGGCCGAGTACAGTCGTGAGCTTTCGGCGAAGGTTCACGCTGCGCAGTGCCGGTTCGCCCGACTTGGCTTCAAGCTTGGAGGTCGCCCTGGTTATGCTCTCTTGCGAGAACTTGTCGATCAGAGTCAGCGGTCGCGAGGCGTGCTGAAGAACGGTGACCAAAAATACCTCATGACTGATCACGTCCGAGTGCGCCCCGGCATTCCCGAGGAAGTAGCCGTGGTCAAGTGGATCTTCGAGCGCTTTCTGCAGATAAAGTCGGAAGCGATTATCGCCCGGGAGCTAAACCGGAGGGCCATACTCACGAGCACGGGAGTTCGGTGGACGCGCGCAGCGGTTAACATGGTGCTTAGAAACGAGAACTACATTGGAAACCTGACCTTCAACCGCCGATCACGCAAGCTGCGGCGGACCTGCACCTGCAATCCTCCCGAGCTTTGGATCACCAGCGAGAGATGTATCGAGCCGATCATCGAACGCGAAGTCTTCCTGAAAGTAAACAAGATCATTGAGGAACGGCGTGTCGATATCACTGAAGAGGAGATGCTTGCCCGTCTACGCAAAACGCTGCTCAAGGAAGGGCGCCTGAGCTCTGCTATCATAGCCAGCACGGTCGGCCTTCCCTGCGCTTCCACCTATCAAACTCACTTCGGCAGCATGATGAACGTGTATCGCTTAATCGGCTACACTCCCAAGCGAAACTATGCATTTCTCGAGTCGCGCCCGCGCTGGGCAGAGCAAGAGGCCAAGCTCGGCTCTCACATCGCCATGGCCATCAGGAAAGCTGGTGGTCGCATCATCTCTAGCAACCGGACCGATTACTTGCGCGTGCGTGGATCGGTCAACATCTCAATTCGATCAGCCCTCTGCTGCGGAAGGCAAAATCGAGCGCCGTATTGGTCGATCAAGCGCAGGGCACGCCTGCCTCAGGGCTGGATCGCCGCCATCAGGCTGTCTGAGCATAACGAGTCAGTGCTCGATTACGTGCTGCTGTCGGCCGACGGGAAAGCGAAACGAACCATAAACTTTTCTGAGAGGGCTCGCGTTCGCCGTGGAATCGCTCGCTTCGATACCCCTGACGCTTTGGCTCGAGCGATCGCCAAGCTAGTAACACTTAAAGACCGTTGTGCGCCAGCACCACAGGACAAGCGATCGAGACCAAAGCAGCTCAACACCAAGAACGCCCGCACGCGGCGCTGATCAGACGCAGGCACAAAACTCCGCAAAGCAGTGCTTCTTAATATTTAGAAGCTTGTCCAGATTTCGAGCGCCTTCGCTCTTGCCGCGTGCCGCATCATGTTCCACTCCAAGTCCGTGATCATGCCCTGACCGATTTCCACGCCAGGCTGGCTGAACATACGACAGCCGATCCGACGCTCTTTGTTCAGCCGCATTTTCGGGTTTGCTCGCAATCCGGCGCCATTCACAGCAGTGGAGCACAGGGTGACCGAGCCGCGTGGCATCTCTAAAAAAACAAGCTGCGGCTTACGCTGGCTGCGAGTCGCTTTCGGCGTTCACCGAATGGGTTCGACGCGGAATCATGCCTAGACCGATTCCCGGAACCACGCAAATGGGATAGAAAAGCTATTGACGCGGCCCTTGACCGGCTATCTGGTTTACAGCCTAAGATTGAAGCTCAACTAACACCATACGACGCATGGAAGGCTTCCCAGAATGCGAGTGCGGCTGAAAGGGATCAACTGGTCCATAAAAAGCTCGCTGACGGTACATCGAAGACCTACTGGTACGCTTGGAAAGGAGGCCCGCGCATTGACGCGGAACCCGGCACACCGGAGTTTATGCGGCTCTACAACGAAGCAGTGTCGTCGTACACAACGAAGACTGCCGAGACGTTCAGCTCGCTCATCGACTACTTCAAGGACTGTAGCGAGTACAAAGATCTCGGCGACAAGAGTAAGCGCGCTTACGACGGATATCTCAAGCTCATCGAGGCCAAGTTTGGATCGATGCCAATCGGCGCTCTCGAAGAGGGGTGACTTCAAAGAGTTTCGTGATTCATTCTCCGATACGCCGCGCAAGGCGGACTACGTTTGGACAACGATCGCGCGTGTTCTGTCGGTTGCGAAGGATCGCGGCAAGATCGCAGTGAACGTTTGCGCGCGGCTTTACGACTCTGATCGATCGGAGATCGTGTGGAGCGCCGAGGACATCCGGGCCTTCTGCAGCGTTGCGTCCGTTGAGCTGCAGGCGGCTCTACTGCTTGCACTGTGGACGGGCCAGCGCCAAGGGGACCTGCTGCGCCTAACTTGGAAGGACTACGATGGCACGTACATCCGGATGCGTCAGTCTAAGGGACGCGGCAGCAAGGGCAGGCGCCGTGTAACCATACCGGTGGGGCCGACGCTAAAGGCGGCGCTTGATGCTGCGCTCAAGGAAAAGCGCTCTGCAGTGACCATTTTGGTCAATTCGTTCGGACGGCCGTGGACGGAGGACGGCTTCAGGACGAGCTGGGACAAGACCTTTAAGAAAACGTCCTTGAAGGACCTGCACTTTCATGATTTGCGCGGCACTGCTGTTACGCGCCTCGCGCTATCCAACTGCTCGGTGCCGGAGATCGCCTCGATCACCGGCCACTCGATGAAGACCGTGCAGGAGATTCTGGACGCGCACTACCTGGGTGGCCGGCTCGAACTCGCGGAGTCAGCGATCAAAAAGCTGAGCGAAGTGTACGGGTAGGAACCACGGATTGGGATCTCGGTCGCCAAGGCTTCTGCGTGAGAGAGTGCTCCACGCCGCCGCGGAAACGAGCTAGCCGCTGCGGTAACGCGCAGCCATCCCGCCATCGGCGTACGGACAATGAACAGATTTCTCAAACCGGACGTCAAACCGAATGGTCCGTTCTGACGTGCACTGCTGTAAGTGCTTGATTTGCTTGGTGGGCGCACCAGGGCTCGAACCTGGGACCCGCTGATTAAGAGTCTCGAATTGTCCGTTTTGCACTCGGGAACCGCCAATTGCCGCATGTAATGAGAGGCGCGCTTCTCGAAGAGCAGATTTCGCATACACCTTGGACGGGTGGCCGATCCGAAGGGCCTCGCGCACTCACAAGTACCGCGTTCAAGATATGCCGAAGCGTAAGATCGATAGACTCGCTCGCGCCAAAGCCCGGCCCGATCCTGCACAGTGGGGGGAGGACGAAGTGATGACGCTGATCGAGGCCGTTACCGTATTTTTTCCGCACGGTCCATTGACCTTATCATCGTTGCGCAGGGCCGCAGCGACTGGGACTCTTGAAATTGCCAAAGTGGCAGGCAAAGATTTGACCACACCTCGCGCCATCCGCAAACTGGTCAAGCCGTCATGCCGGGCCGCAAAGCCAAGCCACCACGACTCTGGTTCCGAGACGACGATGAGACCTGGATCATCCTCGACCGCGGCCGGCAGATCCGCACAGGCTTCGGCCGCGACGACATTGATGGCGCTGCGAAGGCACTCGAAACCTACATCGGCGGGCGACATACAAGTACAATCGGCGCCACTGACCCGGGCGCCCTCGCCATAGCTGATGTTCTCACTGCTTACGAGATTGCAAAGCGCCCCAAGGATAAGAGCGACCAACGCGCGTGGGCACAACACGATCTGCTGCTCATTCGCTTGCTCGACCTCAACACCTTCTTTGGCGACAAGACGGTCAGCGAGCTCAAAGCCCAACTCTGTCGTGATTTCGTAGACTGGTCTACTGGCACGCCGAACGAGAACAACAGAAAGGCAGGCATCAAGCCCCGCAACAGCTCGGTCTCAGATCAGACCGCGCGACGCCGACTTGAGGATTTGCGGGCTGCGGTCAACGTCTATCACGCAGAACACACACTTAGCGTGGTCCCAAAGATCACCCTGCCTCCAAAGGCGGAGGGGCGTCACCGGTGGCTAACACGCAATGAAGCCGCTCGCTTACTCGCAGCAGCGATTGGTTACGTGTGGGACAATGAGCGAGAGACCTGGAAGCGTGGTGAAGATGGCAAGCTTTTGAGACGTGAGCGGTGGATCATCCGCCGTCGCTATCCGGCGGCGCGTTTCATGTTGGTCGGCATTTACAGCGCGCGCCGCGAAGAGACGATCCGCCGCACACAGTGGCTATCGACAACGACTCATCCTTGGATGAATCTGGACGCGATGGTGTACCAAGGCAAGGGAGCCTTGGAGCGGTCGACCAAGAAGCGACGCCCGCCCGCGAAGATCGCCAGCCGGCTGCGCCCTCACCTAGTCCGCTGGCGTAAGATCGACGAGAAGCGTTCCTCCGAACTCAGAGCAGCGGGCGTCATGAGGAACGGCGAGCAGATACGATTCATCGTCAACCGCATCCACGATGGCCAGCCGCTTGCCGGCAAGATCAGGTCGGCTTGGGAAGCAATTCTGGAGGATGCGGGACTGGGCGATGATGTGGTTCGCCACTCCTTGCGCCACACCGCCGCGACTTGGCTCATGCAAGCTGGCGTCGATATGTGGGAAGCCGCTGGCTGGCTTGGGATGACCGTGGAGCAGCTGGAAGCCAACTATGGCCATCACCATCCAGATTTCCAGGAAGAGGCGGCCGAAGCGTTTGGGGGACGACGCTAATTCCCCTTGCGGTTAGCAACGTCTGTCAGAAAATAGAGCGACCAAAATACAGTCACCGACAAGAACGATAAAAGCATAGACAGGATCAAGCTACCGATTGCCCAGACCGCTGTTCGAGCCAACGGAGCACTTGCTGTCCAGCTGATAACCGCGTCCCTCATCAAGCCAGCGCCCACGACAGCGAATAGCGTCACAAGGCCCAAGAAGCTCAGATAACCTAGCAGAAAGCAAAGGAATTGGCGCATAGTCAGGGCGTCATTGTCCAGCCAAAGCTCAGCTCCCATTGGCCTTCGATCAATGTTGTTACCTGGCGCGCCCATCGATACTGCCGCCAGCGCCCCCACCATAAACGGTACAGCCATGATCAATAGGTCTCTGGCAAACCGCAATAACCCAGCATCGCCGAACAGTGGGGCGCGTGGTTGGACGCCTACGTAAACGATCCATGCCACCAGTGCGACGGATAATGGAACGATCACGTCATACCGGCGCTTCTCTGGATGACGGATAGAAAGGTAGCGGATAGGAGCAAGCAGGCGCAGTCGCGAATGCGTCCCGCCCTGTTCCACGTCCAGATACTCTATCCGTGACCTTTCCATAGCGAGTCTTTGTCCAGCAAGGCTTCCATCTGCTTCACGACATCGCGGTTGACTGTCGTGTACCACTCTCTGGCTGCCTGGAGAGATATTACATCTTTTGTGCAGATCATCAGATCCGAAGCGCCGGCAAGTGCATCCGGCAACGACCCGGTGATCATCGCACCGTTTACGTGCCGGAATGACACCTTAATCTTGTACCCGCGCTGTGTGTAGTAGGTTCGCAGGGCGTTCATCCATTCGAAACGTGCTTTAGGGTCGTTTGGTCCCTGCTTGGCGGACACCTTCAATTGAACTTGGGCGTCAAATTCCTCATTGATCACATGGGTTTTACCGGCAATCGATTGTTTTTCTTTGCTCTTGGTAAAGATTAGATAGGAAATTTCAGCACCTGGACCAGTGGCAAACCCGACGTTCCGTCCAACATCGGCGTGGAGTTCCAGGCGGGGATTGAATCGGTAGGGCTTGAGCACATTTCCTCGTTTCGGATCTGGCACCGGTACGTCAAATGAGAGTTCGTCCTGCGTTGCCCATCGGCGAAGCTGCCGACACAGGAAATCCTCAATCATTTTCGGTTTATTGAGTGTGCAACTTCGATCACACATCGGTAGTCGCCGCTATCAACGGCCACGACCGGGGTGCGAACGACCACATGGGCTGACACGCACCCGCGTTCATTTTCGTGGCCGGAGATATCCCGTCCGTTCAAGTTTGCCGTGTCGACGACGGAGAATGTTGTCTTTTGCTGATCAACGTATTCCAGCAGAAGCTGATAGTATCGAAAACCGTCGCGTGTATGAGACTTGAGATCTCGGAGCCAGATGAAGTTCAATCCGGCGCACCGGATTTTCCGCTCATCGTCCGTCTCTTCGGACTCTCTCTCGGTCTCTGACTTTCCGAAAAACTCAATAGCCCACGCTGCTTTTCGTCGCTCCTCGAGAGCGTCGAACATGCTCTTGCCGGAGACGATCGGAACTTTGGCGTGGCTCGGAGCCTTTGAAATCGACCGAGCAACCAATCGATTTAAAAGAACAATCCTCTGAAATGGACTCGACACTCAGCCCTCCCTGCGGAAGCTGATATGTCACAACCCACGCTTGAGGAAGAGGTCGTGAGCGCGTTATCCCCGGAGGCAAGAGGCTTTTCATTGCGCATTTCATTGCGGAACGACGCCCCGGAAACTATAAGTAGTTGAAATCTTGGTCGGAGTGGCAGGATTCGAACCTGCGACCCCTGCGTCCCGAACGCAGTGCTCTACCGGGCTGAGCCACACTCCGACAAGAAGGCGGCTTATAGCGTCGGGCTTGACGCACTGCAAGCGGCCGAGGTGAGGAATTTTATCCCTGTGAAAACGGGTGTCGAGACGCTGATTTTGCCGGCCGGCGCGGCCGGCGCGGAAGCCGCCGCCCGGCGACTTGCGGCCGGCGGGCTGGTCGCGTTTCCGACCGAGACGGTCTACGGGCTCGGGGCGGATGCCGCCAATGCCGCCGCGATCGCCCATCTCTACGCCGCCAAGGGCCGGCCGGCGTTCAATCCGCTGATCGCGCATGTCGCGGACCTCAAGGCCGCGAGGCGGATCGGGCGGTTCGATGCGCGGGCGCTGGCGCTTGCGGAGGCGTTCTGGCCGGGGCCGCTGACGCTCGTGGTGCCGAAGGCCGAGGACTGCACGGTGGCGGATCTCGCCACCGCCGGCCTCGACACAGTGGCAATCCGCATTCCCGCCCACCCCGTCGCACAGGCGATCCTGCGCGCCTTCGGCGGCGCCGTGGTCGCGCCGTCCGCCAATATCTCCGGCCACGTCTCGCCGACGCTGGCCGCCCATGTCGAGAGCGACCTTGCCGGGCGGATCGACCTGATCATTGACGGCGGGCCTGTGACGGTCGGCGTGGAATCCACGATTATCGGCTGCTTCGACGCGCCGATGCTGCTTCGTCCCGGCGGGCTGTCGCGCGAGCGGATCGAGGCGGTGCTGGGCGCGAAGCTGGCGCGGCCGCCGGCGGAGGCTGGCAGCGACGACAGCCAGCCGCTGGCCCCGGGCATGCTGGCCTCGCACTACGCACCGCGCGCCCATGTGCGGCTCAATGCACGTGAGGTCGCGCCGGGCGACGCGCTGCTGGCGTTCGGCCCGGAGCGCCTGCCCGGCCTTGACGCCGCCTCGGCCGTCATGAATTTGTCGCCCACCGCCGATCTCGATGAAGCCGCGGCCAATCTGTTCGGCTATCTTCGCAGCCTCGATGCGAAAGCGCCGCGGGCGATTGCGGTGATGCCGATTCCCGAAGATGGTCTGGGCGAGGCGATCAACGACCGGCTGCGCCGCGCCGCGGTGGCGCGTTGAAGCAAGAGACGAGGACATGAACATCAACAAGCCTGCCACCCCGCCGCTTGCGCCCGAATTGATCGAGCAATTCCGCAAGATCGTCGGCGACCGCCATGCCATCACCGACCCGACTGACATCGAGCCTTACGTCACCGAGGAGCGCAATCTGTTCCACGGCCGCTCGCCGCTGGTGCTGCGCCCGGGCTCGACGGCGGAGGTTTCCGCGATCTGCAAGCTCGCCTCCGCGCACAACATCGCGCTGGTGCCGCAGGGCGGCAACACCGGGCTCGTCGGCGGCCAGACGCCGCACAATGGCGAGGTGGTAGTGTCGCTGCGCCGGCTCGATAAGATCCGCGAGGTCGACACCGCCTCCAACACCATGACAGTGGAAGCCGGCGTGGTGCTGCAGATCGCGCAAGCCAAGGCCTCCGAGGTCGACCGGCTGTTTCCGCTGTCGCTCGGCGCGGAAGGCAGCTGCACCATCGGCGGCAACCTCTCGACCAATGCCGGCGGCACCGCGGCGCTCGCCTATGGCGTCGCGCGCGAGATGGCGCTGGGCCTCGAAGTGGTGCTCGCCGATGGGCGCGTGCTCAATTCGCTGTCAAAGCTGAAGAAGGACAACACCGGCTACAATCTACACAACCTCTTCATCGGCGCCGAAGGCACGCTCGGCATCATCACCGCGGCGACGCTGAAACTGTTTCCGAAGCCGCGGGCGATCGAGACCGCCTTCGTCGGGCTGAAATCGCCGGCGGCGGCGCTGAGGCTGCTCACCATCGCGCAAGGCGAAGCCGCCAATGCGCTGACGAGCTTCGAGCTGCTGTCGGAGCTGGCGGTGGATTTCTCGGTCCGCCACGGCATCGACGTGCGCGATCCGCTCGCAGAGAAGCATCCCTGGTACGTGCTGATGGAATTGTCATCGCCGAGCGAGGATGCCCGCACGCCGCTGGAGACGATCCTGGGCCGTGCCATGGAGGAGGAGATCGTCGACGACGCCGTGATCGCGGCGAGCCTCGCCCAGCGCGGCGCGTTCTGGAAGCTGCGCGACGAGATGTCGGCGGCGCAGAAGCCGGAAGGCGGCTCGATCAAGCACGACATCTCCGTCCCGGTTGCGGCCGTGCCCGAATTCATCGCGGAAGCCGATGCGGCCGTGGTGAAGCTGATCCCAGGCGCCCGGCCGGTGCCGTTCGGCCATCTCGGCGACGGCAATCTGCATTACAACGTCAGCCAGCCGATCGGCGCCGACACCGCCGATTTCCTCGCGCGCTGGCATGATGTGAACGCGGTGGTGTTCGAGATCGTGCTGCGCATGGGCGGCTCGATCTCGGCCGAGCACGGCATCGGCGTGCTCAAGCGCGACGAGCTCCCCGAGGTGAAGGACAAAACCGCGATCGAGCTGATGCGCTCCATCAAGACGATGCTCGATCCGCTCGGCATCATGAATCCGGGGAAGGTGCTGTGAGCGCTTCCCTTGCGATCGATGCGATCACCGATGCCGACGTCGAGGGCGTGGTCGCGCTGTGGCAGCGCTGCGGCCTGACGCGCCCCTGGAACGACCCGCATGCCGACATCGCACTAGCGCGGCGGCGCGACAATTCCACCGTGCTGGTCGGCCGCGACAATGGCGCGATCGTCGCCACCGTGATGGTCGGCCATGACGGCCATCGCGGCTGGGTCTATTACGTCGCCGTCGATCCCAGCTGTCAGAAGCACGGCTTCGGCCGCATCATCATGGCGGCGGCCGAGGACTGGCTGCGAAGCGCCGGGATTTTGAAGCTGCAGCTCCTGGTCCGTCGCGAGAACGCGCAGGCCAACGCGTTCTATGGCTCGCTCGGCTTCGAGCTGTCGACATCCCTGATGTTCCAGAAGTGGCTCGACGGCCGTGCGACCACGCCAAGCAATTGAGATCGAGGCATGACCCTTTCCGACCGCGTCCGCATCAAGGACGTCCGCGTGCTCTCGGACGGTTGGACCACGCTGAAGACCACGACCTTCGAATACCGGCGCGCAAGTGGCGAGTGGCAGACCCAGCATCGCGAGACCTATGAGCGCGACAACGCTGCCGCCGTGCTGCCATATAATCTCGCGCGACGGACCGTGATCCTGGTGCGCCAGTTCCGCCTTCCGGCCTTCATCCGCGGTTACGACGACCTCTTGATCGAGGCCGCCGCCGGCGTGCTCGACAACGCCGAGCCCGAGGAGCGCATCCGCGCCGAGGCGGAGGAAGAGACCGGCTATCGCCTGCACCATGTCCACAAGGTGTTCGAGGCC
Organism: Bradyrhizobium sp. BRP23; assembly: GCF_020194135.1. NCBI lineage: Bacteria > Pseudomonadati > Pseudomonadota > Alphaproteobacteria > Hyphomicrobiales > Nitrobacteraceae > Bradyrhizobium > Bradyrhizobium sp. BRP23. The sequence goes on from NZ_JADYVW010000006.1 coordinate 163,060, forward strand.
TTCATGAGCCCCGGCGCCATCACCGAGAAGCTGCATTTCTTCGTCGCCGAATACGAGCCCGAGATGCGGGTGAGCGACGGCGGCGGCCTGGAGCACGAGGGCGAGGACATCGAGGTGCTGGAGCTGTCCATCGACGAGGCGCTGGCGATGATCGCCGACGGCCGCATCATCGACGCCAAGGCGATCATGCTGCTGCAGTATGTGGCGCTGCATGTGTTCAGGTGACCTTGCGGCTGTCCTTCCTTCTCCCCTTGTGGGAGAAGGTGGCGCGAAGCGCCGGATGAGGGGTTCTCTCCACTTGTGAGATCGTTCGTGAGGATGGATACCCCTCACCCGTCTCGCCGCTATGCGGCGATCCACCCTCTCCCACAAGGGGAGAGGGGAGGAGCGCAGCTCGCTCTATCAAGCCTGCAATTCAGACCTGCGCCGCCGCTCCCCCCCGGTTGAGCAACCGCAAAACTATCTCTAGTCTGTCGTCAACCAACAACCAGGAGACGCGCCATGTCCGCTCCGCGCGACGATGAATTCGGCTTTGCGCCCGACTACGATTCCCCCGTCCCCTACATGCAGCGCACCCGGGATTATTACGCGGCGATCGGCTACACCACGCCGTACCGCTGGGCGCATTACACCGAGGCACCGTTCCAGCCGCTGAAAAAAACGCTGGCCCAATCGCGCGTCACCATCATCACCACCGCGGCGCCCTACGATCCGGCCAAGGGCGACCAGGGGCCGGGCGCGGCGTATAATGGCAGCGCGAAGTTTTATCAGGTCTATGACGGCGACACGTCGAAAAAGCACGATCTGCGCATCTCGCACATCGGCTACGACCGTAAGCACACCTCAGCCACCGACAGCGGCACTTGGTTTCCGCTGCCGCAGCTGTTGAAGGCGAGCGCCGCCGGCCGCATCGGCGAAGTGAGCCAGCGCTTCTTCGGCGCGCCGACCAACCGCAGCCATCGCGTGACGCTCGACACCGACGCGCCGGAGATCCTGGCGCGCTGCCTCGCGGACAAGGTCGACGTCGCGGTGCTGGTGCCAAACTGCCCGGTCTGCCACCAGACCACTGCGCTGGTGGCGCGGCACCTGGAGCGCAACGGCATTGCCACCGTGGCCATGGGCTGCGCCAAGGACATCGTCGAGCACGCGGCCGTGCCGCGCTTCCTGTTCTCCGACTTCCCGCTCGGCAATTCCGCCGGCAAGCCGCACGACATCGCGTCGCAGGCCCAGACGCTCGAGCTCGCGCTCCGGCTGCTGGAGAGCGCGAGCGGTCCGCAGACCACGATGCAATCGCCGCTGCGCTGGAGCGAGGACGCCTCCTGGAAGCTCGACTACAACAACGTTGCGCAGCTCTCGCCCGAAGAGCTGGCTCGCCGCCGCGCCGAGTTCGACAAGCAGAAGGAGATCGCGCGCGGCAACCGCGCCGCCTGACGTCCTCCAACAACAATAAGCCGAGGGAGAGCGAGGTGACGCGACCGTTCGAGGGCGTGAAGATCCTGGATTTTACGCAAGTGCTGGCCGGCCCCTATGCGAGCTACCAGCTCGCGCTGCTCGGCGCCGACGTCATCAAGATCGAGCGGCGCGAGGGCGAGGACATGCGCCGCACGCCGCTCAGCCGCGAATGGGCCGAGCGCGGGTTGGCGCCGGCGTTTCAGGCCGTCAACGGCAACAAGCGCAGCCTGACGCTCGATCTGCAGAAGCCGGAGGCGATCGCGATCGTGAAGAAGCTCGCAAGCCGTGTCGACGTGGTCATGGAGAATTTCCGGCCCGGCGTGATGGACAAGCTCGGCATCGGCTACGAGGCGCTGGCGGCGATCAACCCGAAGCTGATCTATTGCGCGGTCTCCGGCTTCGGCCAGACCGGCCCCGATCGTTTGCGGCCCGGCTATGACGGCAAGATGCAGGCGCTGTCGGGCATCATGGCGATCACCGGCCACCCCGAGACGGGGCCGACGCGCGCGGGATTCGCCGTGTGCGATGTGCTCTCGGGCGCCACCGCTGCCTTCGGCGTCTCGAGCGCGCTCTATCAGCGCGACCGCACCGGCAAGGGGCAGCTGATCGACGTCTCCATGCTGGAGGCGACGCTGGCGTTTCTCTCGGGCCAGATCGCCGACTGGTCGGTCGCCGGACATCGACAGCAGCTATCGGGCAATCAGGCGGTGAGCCGCCGGACCACGGCGAATTTGTTCAAGTGCGGCGACGGCCATATCCTGCTCGCCGTCAACAACGAGAAGCAGTACCGCGCGCTGATGGCTGCGCTCGGGCGCGAGGATACGCTGTCAGATCCGCGCTTTGCCGACTGGTTCTCGCGCAACGAGAACGAGGGCGCGCTGCGCGCCATCATCGAGCAGGCGCTGGCAAAACGGCCGGCACGCGAATGGGAGACAATTCTTGAGGACGCCGGCGCGCCCTGCGCCAGCATCTGGAAGGTCGAGGAGGTCATCGACCATCCCCAAATCAAGGCGCGCGGCGCGATCCAGGAGCTGGACACGGAATACGGCCGCCTGCGCTTTGCCGGCAGCGGCTTCAAGCTGGCCCATGGCGGCGGCAGGCTGGATCGCATGGCGCCGGAGCTGGGCGCGGATACGGACGCGGTGCTGGGCGAGCTGGGATTCGATGCGGGAGAGATCGCGGGCTTGAGGGCGCGGGAGATTGTGTGACGGCAGCGCCTCACACTCAGTCGTCGTCCCGGGGCGCGCGTAGCGCGAACCCGGGACCCATAACCACAGGATCGCGTTTGACGAAGACTCGTGGTGAACAGTTTGCGCCATAACCTCATCCTGTGGCTATGGGTCCCGGATCGGCGCGCGCTTTGGGCGCGCTTGTCCGGGACGACAGCGGAGTGAGTGGCGGCATCGCGCCTAGAACAACGACCCCTGCCCGTCATCCGCCGGACTAGCGGCAACCTTCCGCACCGCCTTCTTCGGCTTCGCCGCCTCGGCTTCCGCCTCGATCTCCTCCGCACTGATCGGCAGCACGAGCTGCTCGTCATCATTGGCGACGCGGTTGACGCGGGTGGAGACCGGGTGCCAGGCGAATTCGCCGGCGCGCGGGGGCCTCATCAAGGGCAGGATCGCGTCGATCTCGTCGCCCTTGCTGTCGAGCCAGCGCTCGAAGTCGTGCGGGCTGATGGTGACTGGCACGCGGTCATGCAGCGCGGCGAGATCCTCGCCCGCCGCGGCGGTGACGATCGCGACCGTGTCGAGTTCCTCGCCGTTCGGACCGACCCAGGTCTCGAACACAGCGGCAAAGCCGAGCGGCTCACCGTCGGCACGGTGGATGAAAAAGGGCTGCTTGCGGCCGGTTTGCGTCTTCCACTCGTAATAACCATCGGCCGGAATCAGGCCGCGCCGGCGGCGAATCGCGTTCTTGAACGCAGGCTTCTCCAGCACCGTCTCGGAACGGGCGTTGATCAGGAGCGTGAACCCGCGGGGGTCCTTGACCCAGCCGGGCAGAAGACCCCAGCGCATCAGGCGGAAATGGCGCGCGCCGTTCTCGAGCAGCACCACCGGAATCGGTTGCGTCGGGGCGACATTGTACCGGGGCGGGAAATTCGGCTGCTCGACATAGCCGAACAGTTGCCGCAAAGCCGCGGGGGCCGAAGTTATGACGAAGCGTCCACACATCCTTGGAGGCCTATATAGGGTCCGTTCAGGTCCTTTTAACCCCGAACGTTAACACTGCGGCAGATGAGCTCAACGGCCTCCCAACCCGCGCGGACGCATGTACAGACGGGCCCTGAGGCGACCGCCTGGGCCGAACGGCTGCGCGTGGCCAACATCAATCCGCGCACCGGGCTTGCCACCGACTATCTCAACCATTTCAATGAAGCCGTGATGCTGCTCGAAATGGTGCCAGATATGCCGGAATGCGCCGAGGACTTCCTGACCTGGACGCCGCTGTCCTATGCCGAGCATTTCACGGCGTCGAATTTCAAGGCGCGGGATTTGGCGATCGAAGCCTATGAGAAAGCCGATCCCAACGTGCGTGCCCAGTTCGACCACTTGACGGATACCATGACCTCGATTCTGACCGCGGTCGGCTCGGCTATGCGCGAGGTCGAGAAGGACACGACGCGGGTCCGCCTCGCCGAGCAGGCCACGCTTTGGGTCAAGCCCCTGATCGCAGCCTGCGGCGGCATCATCAATGGCGGGGCGGAAGCCGACGTCGACACCATCATGGCGAACTCATCCGGATAGGTGACGCGATTGGCCGCAATCGTCCATCCTGCCCATCCCCAGCTTGCGGTCAGCGCGGCGATCTTCCGCGACGGCAAGGTGCTACTGGTCCGCCGCGCCCGCTCGCCGGCCAAGGGCTTCTATTCGCTGCCGGGTGGCCGGGTCGAGTTCGGCGAATCGCTGCATCAGGCCCTGAGCCGCGAGGTCGACGAGGAAACCGGCCTTTGCATCGAGATCATTGGCCTCGCCGGCTGGCGCGAGGTGCTGCCGGCCGCGGCCGGCGCCGGCCATTACCTGATCATGTCCTTTGCCGCGCGCTGGACGGCCCGGGAGCCGGCGCTGAACGACGAGCTCGACGATCACCGCTGGATCGCCCCTGGCGCCCTGGCAAGCCTCGGCGACCTCAAGCTGACCGGGGGGCTCGAGGAGGTCATCCTGTCCGCTCACCGGCTGCTTGGAGCCTGACCGCCCGCCTTGCGCCAGCCGTCCCGAGGGGGCATACAGCCGCCGATGTCGTCGCGATTTCTGGCCATTTTTGTCCTGATTCTCGCCTGCGCCTCCGTGCCTGCGAGGGCCCAGGACGTGGCGGCGCCGTTTGACGGCGAACTGCAGCGGCTGGCCGAGATCCTCGGCGGCCTGCACTATCTGCGCGGCATCTGCGGGGCCAACGAGGGTAACAAATGGCGCAATGAGATGCAGGCGCTGATCGATGCCGAGACCCCCTCCGGCGAGCGCCGCACCCGCATGATCGCCGGCTTCAACCGCGGCTATAACGGTTTTCAGCAGACCTATCGCAGCTGCACGCCGGCCGCGATGGTGGCGATCCGCCGCTACATCGAGGAAGGCTCGAAGATCTCGCGCGATCTCACGGCGCGCTACGCGAACTAGCTACCCCGTCATTCCGGGGCTCGCGCGCGAGAGCCCGGAATCCATTCATCCACCGTCTCTGATGCCCGATGGATTCCGGGCTCGCGCGAGGCGCGCCCCGGAATGACGGCGCGGTCGACGCATGTGCGGGCCTGGAACCCTGTCATCGACTTTGTTCACAGCCGTTAACCGTTCTTAAAGATGTGGCCTAGCGGTCGTTAACGCCCGTGCTACACCTCTCGCACAGCGCATCGCCGTGGATCGCGCCCCAGCCTGACCGAGTTTCATGAGCCAGCCGATTTCCTACGCCCCCGCCCGCGCGCCGCTGCCCGATCACGAGCAGAAACAGGCCGCACTGAGCTATCTCAACGAGGCCTGGGCCGAGGCGCGTCATGACGGCGTCGACGGCGACTGCCTGGCGCAGGCGAGCCTGTTCGCGGCCCTCGCCGAGCTCGTCGGCACCTATGGCGAGGACGCAGTGGCAAAGTTCGTCGAGGGCTTTCCCGGCCGCATTCGCAACGGCGAATTCTCGGTCGGCATCTGCAGGCAGTAAGCCGTCCTGAAAATGACCCCGCCACGCGGGCGGGGCCAGTTGACGGATGAATGACTTGGCGAAAGGCGTCGCGAAGTCTGCCGCTCTTATCGCACGGAAGCCGTTGCCGGCGGACAAGCATTAGTCTCGCGATGACCGGGAGATGTTCCCGACAGACCCGGGAACGCGCGCCTCAGTCCGTCTCGATCGGCAGCGCCGGATCCCTCGCCCATTCGCCGATCGAAGCGTCGTAGAGCGTCAGCTTGTCGTAGCCGAGCTGCGTCAGCAGCAGGAGGTCGATCGTCGCCGAGATGCCGCCGCCGCAATAAAGAATCACGTTCTTTTCGCGCGTGACGCCCTGGGCGGCGAACTTCGCTTGCGCATCCGCAAGATCCGCCAGCGTCTTGTCGGCATTCACGAGTGTGGCTGCGGGAACGTTGACGCTGCCGGGAACGCGGCCCGGCCGGCCATAGCGGCTCGGCTCGAGGCCGCGGTGAAACTGCGGCCCGAGCGCGTTGACGATGATGGTTGCGGGATCGCCGATCTTCGCCAGCACGGCTTCCTTGTCGACGAAGCAGCCTGGGCGCGGCGCCGCCTTGAAGGCCGTCACCGGATAGCCTTTCGGTGCGCCCGTCTCGGTCGGCCGTCCCTCCTGCTGCCATTTGTCGAAGCCGCCGTCGAGCACGTGGGCATCGACGCCGAGCGCGCGCAGCATCCACCAGAACCGTGTTGCCCACATCATCGTCCCGATGCTGTAGAGCACGATTGTTTTGCCCGCATCGAGGCCGTGGCGGCCGAAGGCGGCCTCCAGCTGGGCGACATCGGGCATCATGAAGAAGTGTTGCGACGAGGCGTCAGAAAACTCGCCTTGCAGGTCGAGGAAATCGGCGCCGGGGATATGGCCGGCGGCGAACGTCTTGTCACCGGGCACCGCGCGATACGGCACGTCGCTGCCCGGCGGGACTGGTTCGTTGTACGTCGTGCAGTCGTAGAGGCGAAGTTTGGGATCGCCGAGCATGGCAGCGAGTTGCTCGGTGGTGATGAGGGCGGTTGGCTGTGACATCCGACTACACTCCCGTTCGAGAGGAAGTGTAGACCGCTCCTCTCGTCATTGCGAGCGCAGCGAAGCAATCCAGAGTCTTTCCGCGGCGACAGACTGGATTGCTTCGCTGCGCTCGCAATGACGTGTGGGGAAGCAGTGTGCATCCCCACACGTCACCCTACTGCTTCAGCGTCTCCAGGAACCGCACCGGCTCGCCCTGCGCGGCCGCCACCAGCTCGCCCTGCCACATCACGCGACGGCCGCGGATAAAGGTGCCGACCGGCCAGCCGGTGACGCGAACGCCATCATAGGGCGTCCAGCCGGCCTTGGACGCCACCCATTTGTTGGTGATGGTCTCGCTGCGCTTCAAATCCACGATGGTGAAGTCGGCATCGTAGCCGGCGGCGATCCGGCCCTTGCAGGCCATGTTGTAGAGGCGCGCGGGACCGGCACTAGTGAGGTCGACGAAACGTGCCAGCGAGAGCCGGCCCGCATTGACGTGATCGAGCATCACAGGCACCAGCGTCTGCACGCCGGTCATGCCGGAAGGCGAAGCGGGATAGGTCTTCTGCTTCTCCTCCAGCGTATGCGGGGCGTGGTCGGAGCCGAGCACGTCGATGATGCCCTGTTCGATGCCGCGCCAAATGCCGGCACGATGATCGGCGCCGCGCACCGGCGGGTTCATCTGCGCCAGCGTGCCGAGCCGCTCGTAGCATTCCGGCGCGACCAGGGTGAGATGGTGCGGCGTCGCCTCGCAGGAGGCGACATCCTTGTGGTCGCGCAGGAACTCGATCTCCTCCTTGGTGGAGATGTGCAGCACGTGAATACGCTTGCCGGTCTCGTGCGCGAGCTTGACGAGGCGCTGCGTCGCCATCAGCGCCGCGGTCTCGTCGCGCCAGACCGGATGCGAGCGCGCATCGCCCTCGATGCGCAGCGATTTGCGCTCGTTGAGGCGGTATTCGTCCTCGGCGTGGAAGGCGGCGCGGCGGCGGATCACCTGGAAAATGCGGCGCAGGCTCTCGTCGTCCTCCACCAAAAGCGCGCCGGTGGACGAGCCGATAAACACCTTGACGCCGGCGCAGCCGGGTGCGCGCTCCAGCACAGGCAGGTCCTGCACGTTCTCGCGGGTGCCGCCGATGAAGAAGGCGAAATCGCAATGCATGCGGTGATGGGCGCGCTTCACCTTGTCGGTGAATTCCGCCTCCGTCACGGTCAGCGGCGAGGTGTTCGGCATCTCGAACACGGCGGTGACGCCGCCCATCACGGCGCTGCGCGAGCCGGTCTCGAGGTCTTCCTTGTGCGTCAGCCCGGGCTCGCGGAAATGCACCTGCGTGTCCATCACGCCGGGCAGGATGTGCAGACCCTTGCAGTCGATCACCTCGGCGGCCGAGCCTTGCGACAGCGGACCGAGCTCGGCGATGCGGCCGCCCGTGATGCCGATATCCCGCACGCCCTCGCCGTCCTGGTTGAAGACGGTGCCACCCTTCAGGATCACATCGAAACGCTGGGTCATTGGGCCTCTCTCATCCTCAGGGCGCAGGGCTCGAGGTCTTGTCGTTTATGCGTTGCGGGCTTACGTTCCGGAGCAACATGTCGCAAGAGATTTTCGCATGAAATCGGCGTTTCTTCCCGACCGGGGCGTGATCAAAGTCGCGGGTGAGGATGCGCGCAACTTCCTCAATGGCCTCGTCACCACCGACCTGGACAGGCTGAAACCTGGTCTGGGGCGATTCGGCGCATTGCTGACGCCGCAGGGCAAGATCATCGTGGATTTCCTGATCACGGAAGCGTCCGCGGGCCACGGCGGCGGGTTCCTGATCGACTGCCCCAAGGCGCTGGCGGACACCCTCGCCACCAAGCTGAAATTCTACAAGCTGCGCGCCAAGGTCACCGTGGACAAGCTCGACCTCGGCGTGCTCGCGGCCTGGGACGGCGAGCCGACGGCGCAGCCCGACCTTGCCTTTGCCGATCCGCGGGCTGAGGGGCTCGGCACCCGCATCCTGGTCCAGGAAGATCTCAAGCAGAAACTGTCCGATCTCATTGGCGCCGAGCTGGTCGATGCAGCCGAGTACGAGGCGCATCGCATTGCGCTCGGCGTGCCGCGCGGCGGGCTCGATTTCATGTACAGCGATGCGTTCCCGCATGAGACCAACATGGACCGCCTCGCCGGCGTCGATTTCGACAAGGGCTGCTATGTCGGCCAGGAGGTCGTCTCGCGCATGCAGCATCGCGGCACCGCGCGCACGCGCAGCGTGAAGGTGCTGCTCGAGGACGCCTCGCCCGAGCCTGGCACAACCATTCTCGCCGGCGACAAGCCGGTCGGCACCATCGGCTCGACGGCCGGCGGCAAGGGCATCGCGCTGGTGCGCATCGATCGTGTCGCCGATGCACTCGATGCAGGCCAGCCGCTCACCGCTGGGGGGCTGGCTTTGACACTCGCTGAACCAGACGTCGTTCGCATTCCAGCCAAGCAGCCGATCGCATGAGCCGCGCTGCCCGCTTGCATCCCGATGGTCTGACCCGCTGCCCCTGGCCGGGCGAAGATCCGCTTTACGTCGCCTATCACGACACCGAATGGGGCGTGCCGGAATACGACGACCGCGCGCTGTACGAGAAGCTGATGCTGGACGGCTTCCAGGCCGGCCTGTCCTGGATCACGATCCTGCGCAAGCGCGACAATTTCCGCAAAGCCTTCGACGATTTCCAGCCGGAGAAGATCGCGCGTTACACGCCCAAGAAGGTTCACGCGCTGATGAACGATGCGGGTATCGTGCGCAACAAGGCCAAGATCGAAGGCGCGATCCTGAGTGCAAAGTCATATCTCGACATCATGGAGAAGGGCCCGGGCTTCTCGAAGCTGCTGTGGGACTTCATGGACGGACGGCCCAAGGTCAACCAGTTCAAGACCACGGCAAGCGTGCCGGCCTCGACGCCGCTCTCGGTGCAGATCTCCAAGGAGCTGTCCTCGCGCGGCTTCAAATTCGTCGGCCCGACCATCGTCTATGCCTTCATGCAGGCGACCGGCATGGTCAACGACCACCTGGTCGACTGCCACTGTCATGCGACTTGCAGCAAGACCCAGCGCAAGCTGCGCCTCAAGGCCAAATGACGGCGAAGAAGGCAGCGCGCAACGAAGAGGTCCGCGCCTGGCAGCGCATGCTGTCGGGCCGGCGGCTCGACCTGCTCGATCCTTCCCCGCTCGACATCGAAATCGGCGACATCGCGCACGGGCTGGCGCGGGTGGCGCGCTGGAACGGACAGACCCTCGGCGCGCACATCTTTTCGGTCGCGCAGCATACGCTGCTGGTAGAGACCGTGCTGCGGCATGAGATACCCCGCGTCGACCAGCGCGTGCGGCTCGCGGCCCTGCTGCATGATGCGCCGGAATATGTGATCGGCGACATGATCTCGCCGTTCAAGGCCGTGCTCGACGGTCATTACAAGGCCGTCGAGAAGCGGCTGCTCGGTGCCATCCATATCCGCTTCGGTTTGCCGCCGGTATTGCCAGATGACATCACGCAGGCCATCAAGGCCGCCGATCGCGGCGCGGCCTATCTCGAGGCGACCGAGCTCGCCGGCTTCAGCGCAAGCGAAGCGCGGCGCCTGTTCGGCAAGGATCCGGGTCTCTCCGACAGCGTCCGACGCGACTATCTGACGCCCTGGACCGCGGCGCGGGCCGAGAAGCAGTTTCTGGAGCGGTTTGGCGCCGTGTTTGCGTAGCATTATTCCTTCGTAGGGTGGGCAAAGCGAAGCGTGCCCACCGAACCAAGCGACATGCGCGCAATTGCGAAATGGTGGGCACGGCGCGATGCGCCTTTGCCCACCTACGAGCGCTCGCTATAATCGGGCGCAAAAAGGTTCGCCATGATCCACGTCTGTTCCCTCGCCGCGCTTCCCGAGACCGTCCGCCTCACCAAGGCCAGTCACGTGCTAACCGTGATGGCCAATGTCGAGCAGGTGGCGCGTCCGGTCTCGGTGCTCCCGGCCAACCACCTCAAGGTGTCGATGGACGACATCACCGAGGAAATGGACGGCTTCGTCGCGCCGTCGGAGACGCATATCGAGCAGGTGCTCAACTTCGTGCGCGGCTGGGACCGCAGCGCCCCGCTGGTGGTGCATTGCTACGCCGGGATCAGCCGCTCCACCGCCAGCGCGTTCGCGGCCGTTTGCGCGCTTAATCCAAATCGCGACGAGATCGAGATCGCCAGGAAGATTCGCGCGGCCTCGCCGATCGCCTCGCCCAATCGGCGCATCGTCGGCCTCGCCGATCGTGCACTCGGACGCAACGGCCGCATGCTGCGCGCGCTCGACGAGATGGGCCCCGGCGCGATGATGGTGGAAGGCCGCCCCTTCGCGATCGAGCTCGAATGACAGCTGGTTGTCACGATGGAGGTGCGCCCCCTCTCCCGCCTGCGGGAGAGGGTTGGGGAGAGGGTATCTCGGCGACGAAGACTCCCCCAGAGGATAGAGCCCCCTCCCGCCTCGCATCTGTCGATGCGACGCGACCTCTCCCGCAAGCGGGAGAGGTGCACCGAGTCCGCGGATGGGCCGTCTTAACCAAGCGGCATTCTGTTCAATTCAACGACACGGCAGCCGCATGAGCGAGACGCTGCTGACGCCAATCGAAATCGGCCTCACCGCCGCTATCGTCGCGATCGAGAACCACGAGCCGTTGATCCTCACTGCGCATAGCAGCGACGGGCTTGCCGGCCTGCCGTTCGGCCCGTTCGACGCGGTGAGCCATCGCACGTTCGAGATCGGCCTGCGCGCTTGGGTCGAGCAACAGGCGGGGCTGCGGCTCGGCTACGTCGAGCAACTTTACACGTTCGGCGATCGCGGCCGTCATGCCGAGGCCGGCGACACCGGCGCCCACATCGTTTCGATCGGCTATCTCGCGCTGACGCGCCCGGCGGGCGGCGAGCTCGCGACAAACGCGGCGAGCTTCGCGCCCTGGTATCGCTTCTTCCCCTGGGAAGACTGGCGGGACCAGCCGCCGGCGATCATCGCCCGCGACATCATCCCTGCGCTGACCGAATGGGCCGAGGAGGAGACGGCGGAGACGATTCGCGCACTGCCGCGGAAGGATCGCGTGCGGTTCTATTTCGGTCTCGACGGCGCACCCTGGGACGAGGAGCGCGTGCTCGACCGCTACGAGTTGCTCTACGAGGCCGGGCTGATCGAGGAGGCCCGCCGCGATGGCCGTCCTGCGGCATTGGCGCGCAAGACGCTTCCCCCGCTCGGGACCTCGATGCGGTTCGACCACCGCCGGATTCTCGCCACGGCAATCGCGCGGCTGCGCGCAAAGCTGAAGTATCGTCCTGTGGTCTTTGAACTTTTGCCGACCGAATTCACACTCACTGAACTGCAGCACACGGTGGAGGCGATCTCCGGCCGGCACCTGCACAAGCAGAATTTCCGCCGCCTGGTCGAGATGGAAGCCCTGGTCGAACCGACCGGGGTGATGTCGACACAGACGGGCGGACGGCCGGCAGCGCTCTACCGCTTCCGCCGCGAGGTGCTCCAGGAGCGGCCCGCGCCGGGCTTGCGCGTTCGCTCCCGGCGCTAGAGCATGATCCGGAAAAGTGCGTTGCGGTTTTCCGGTAAGATCATGCTCAAGAAATTAAGATCCTGATATCAGTGGTATCGGCCCCTGCCCGCCGATTGCCTGGAGGCTTCATGCTCGACGGCCCGTTTGACGTCTTTGCGCTGATCATTGCGATCATCGCCTTCCTGATCGCGATCAAGGCGTCCAGCCAGGCGACCGAGTTGCGCCGCCGGATCAGTTCGCTCGAAGAGATGCTTTACGCGCAGCGGACGGTGCAGCCGCCCCCGCTGATGCCGGCGCAGGCCGAAGCCCCCGCCACGACTGCAGCCGCCGAGCCGCCGCCGCTGGCGCCGGAAACCGAAACGACGCCGCCTCCGCTCGTCACGGAAGAGATTTCGCCGCCCCCGCTTGAGCCGAGCACGGGCGCCACCGCGCCCCCTCCGGTGCCGGAGGCAGCACCCGGCTTCGAGGAGCGGCTCGGCACCCGCTGGGTGGTGTGGATCGGCGGGCTTGCGCTCGCGCTCGGCGGCTTCTTCATGGTGCGCTATTCGATCGAGGCCGGTCTGCTCGGCCCCGGCGTGCGCGTGTTCCTCGGCGGCCTATTCGCCGCTGCGCTGCTTGGCGCCAGCGAATGGACGCGGCGCAAGGAGAGCATTTCGAGCATCGCCGCGCTGCCGATCGCCAACATTCCCGCGATCCTCACCGCGGCCGGCACGGCGGTGGCGTTCGCGACCATCTACGCGGCGTACGCACTCTACGACTTCCTCGTGCCTGCGACAGCCTTCGTGCTGCTCGGCATCGTTGCGATGGGCACGCTGGCCGCAGCGCTCCTGCACGGCCCTGCGCTCGCCGGGCTCGGCGTCGTCGGCGCCTTCGTGACGCCGATCCTCGTCTCCTCCGGCAAGCCGGATTATTGGGCGCTCTACATCTATCTTGCGGTCGTGACGGCCGCGAGTTTCGGGCTCGCCCGCATCAGGCTATGGCGCTGGCTTGCGGTCACGACCATTGCATTCGCGGTGCTCTGGATCTTCCCGGGTCTCGATACCGAACAGGTGCAGGTCGCGCCGCACGCCTTCCATGCCATCGCCGGCTTCGTGCTCGCAGCACTGCTCGTCGTCTGCGGTTTCATGTTCGGACCCAGCATGGAGGACGGCGAGATCGAGCCGGTCTCATCGGGCGCGCTCGGCGCCTATTTGTTCGGCGCGATGCTGGTCGTGCTGTCGAGCGCGCATGCGGATCTCGCGCTGATCGCCTTCACGCTCCTGGTTGGGGGCACGCTGTTCGTCGCCTGGCGCGCACCGGCGGCGACCGGCGCGCTGGGCGCGGCCGCGGCGGCCGTGTTCATCGTGTTCGCCGAATGGGCGGTGCGCGCCAACCCTGATATGCTGGTGCTGCCGGGCGGCCCAATGCCCGGCGTCGGCCCGGTCGCGATTGATAGCGCGGTGACGCTGCATCTGGTGACGGCCGCGATCTTCGCCGCCGGTTTCGGCGTCACGGGCTTTTTCGCGCAAGGCCGCTCGAACTCGGTGATCATTCCCGTGGTGTGGTCGGCAGCGGGCGTCGCGACGCCGATCGCCATCCTGGTTGCGCTCTATGCGCGCATTGCCCATCTCGACCGCTCGATCCCGTTTGCGATCCTCGCCGTGCTGCTCGCTGCGGCCTTTGGCGCCGCGACCGAAGCGCTGATGCGCCGCGAAGAGCGGCCCGGCGTTGCAACCTCGGTCGCGCTGTTCGCGACCGGTACGCTCGGCGCGCTGGCGCTGGCGCTGACCTTCGCCCTGGAGAAGGGCTGGCTTACCATCGCGCTCGCGCTGATGTCGCTCGGCACCGCCTGGATCTCGTTGCAGCGGCCGATTCCGGTGCTGCGCCGGCTGGCTGCGGCCTTCGCTGCGATCGTCACCGCGCGTATCGTCTATGATCCGTGCATCGTCGGCGATGCCGTCGGCACCACGCCGATCTTCAACTGGCTGTTGTGGGGCTATGGCCTGCCGGCCGCCTCGTTCTGGGGCGCGAGCATCTTCCTGCGCCGCCGCGCCGACGATCCGCCGCTGCGCGTGGTCGAGACCGCGGCGATCCTGTTCACCGCGCTGCTCGCCTTCATGGAGATCCGGCACTTTGCGACCGGCGGCCGCATGACCTCGCCGCCCTCGCTGCTCGAGTTCGCGCTGCAAGTCTGTGTCATGCTAGCCATGGCAATCGGCCTGGAGCGCCTGCGGCTGCGCAGCCACAGCATCGTGCACAATGTCGGCGCGGTCGTGCTGACGGCGATCGCCGGCCTCATCAGCGTGTTTGGCCTCCTGATCCTGGAGAACCCGCTGCTGCTCTCCAGCGTCAATGTCGGCGGCCTCGTGTTCAATCTGCTGCTGCTCGGCTATGCGCTGCCGGCGGTGCTGATGCTGCTGCTCTCCTACGCAGTGGCAGGACACCGCAGTGTCGCATATGCAAACACGATTGCGGGTGGTGCCCTGGTGTTCGCGCTCACCTATGTGACGCTGGAGATCCGCCGCTTCTATCACGGCCCGGTCCTGCTCTACGGTGGCACCACGAGCGCCGAGCAATATACCTATTCGATCGGCTGGCTCGCTTTTGGCGTGGCGCTGCTCGGCGTCGGCATCCTGGTCAATTCGGAGCGTGCGCGGCTGGCGTCCGCCGCCGTCATCGCGCTGACGATCTTCAAGGCCTTTGCCGTCGACGTGTGGACGCTGACCGGCGTCTATCGGGCGCTCTCGTTCATGTGCCTTGGCGTCGTGCTGGTCGCGATCGGCTGGCTCTACCAGCGCATCCTGTTCCGGCGGCAGATCGCACCGCCGCCGGCTGCGCCGCAGACGGGCAGCTAGACTGGATCGTCGGGCGGGCACTCCACCTCTCCCCAGCGGGGAGAGGTCAACAACGATCGAGCGGGGTGCCTCTACGCCGCGCGGACCGATTCCAGGAACTGCGCGACCTCGACCTTCAGGCGGGTGCTGTCGGTCGCCAGCGACTTCGCCGCCGACAGCACTTCACTCGAGGCCGAGCCGGTCTCGATCGCACCGCGCTGCACGTTGGTGATGTTGGACGACACTTCCTGCGTGCCGAGCGAGGCCTGCTGAACGTTGCGCGAAATCTCCTGCGTGGCCGCGCCCTGCTCCTCGACGGCGGCGGCGATCGCGGCCGACACCTCGGACAGCCGCTCGATGGTGCCGCCGATCTCCTGGATGGCGTTGACGGATTCTTGCGTCGCCGCCTGGATGCCCGAGACCTGCGCCCCAATTTCGCCGGTCGCTTTCGCGGTCTGCTCGGCCAGTGCCTTGACCTCGGAGGCGACGACGGCAAAGCCGCGGCCGGCTTCGCCCGCGCGCGCCGCCTCGATGGTCGCGTTCAGCGCGAGCAGATTGGTCTGGCCCGCGATGGTGTTGATGAGCTCGACGACGTCGCCGATGCGGGCGGCCGCCTGCGACAGCGCGTTGACGCGCTCGTTGGTCCGCGCCGCCTGCTCGACCGCTTCCGCTGCCATCCGCGCCGAATCCTGCACGCGGCGGCTGATCTCGGTGATAGAGGACGACAGCTCCTCGGAGGCCGAGGCCACCGCCTGGACGTTGGTGGAAGCTTCTTCCGACGCCGCCGCAACGACGGTTGCGAGCTCCTGGCCGCGCTGCGCGGTGCCGCTCAGCGTCGCCGCGGAGGCCTCGAGCTCGGTCGAGGCCGACGACACGGTCTCGACGACCTCCCCAATCATGACCTCGAAATTGCGGGTGATGGCATCGACACGTCGGCCGCGTTCGATCTTGGCCTCGGCGTCGCGCGCCGCCGCAGCGTCGGCCGCCTTCTTGGCGATCAGCGCCTCCTTGAAGATCTGGAGCGCATCCGCCATCGAGCCGATCTCGGTCTTCTCGCCGCGATGCGGCACCTCCACCGCAAGGTCGCCCTCGCCGAGCGACTGCATCGGGCGGATGATCGAAGCGATGCCACGCGAGACGTCGCGCACGAGATAGTAGGCGGCGCCGATCGCGATCACGACGGAGGCCACGATGATCCCGACCAGCACACGGAAGATCGTAGCGTAGCTGTCGGCGGCCTGCTTCGTCTCCAGCTCGGCGCCCTGATTGTTCATTTCGATGCCCTTCTGGAGCAGCGGATCGGCGGCCTGAGCCATCTTCGCGACCTTGGTCTGCAACATCTCGTTGGCATCGGTCGGGAAGCGGCCGACACTCTTGCGCGACAGCGCCATTACATCCTGCACGCCGTTCAGGTACTCGGCCCAGGCCTTGGTCCATTGCTCGTAGAGCGAGCGCTCCTCTGCGCGCGTGATCAGCGGCTCGTAGATCTTGCGGGTCTTCTCGATCCGTTCGCGCAAGCCTGCCAGGCGCTTCTCGGCGGCCTCCTTGCCTTCGGCAGTATCCTGCATCAGGTGCAGACGCAGCGCGACGCGGAGCTCGTTGATGTCAGCACGCATCGAGCCGAGCGCACGCACGCTCGGCAACCAGCCCTGCGCGATCTCGACCGTATGGGCGTTGATGTTCTGCATCGTGCCGATCGCCATCACGCCGACGCCGGCGAGCGAGAGCACGAGGACCGACAGCACGGTCAGCAGCTTGAAGACGATCGACAATTTCGACATCACGACAATCCCGATGATTACCCGGCAACGCGCACATCATCTGCGCCGCAGACGTCACGACGGACGACCCGGGCGAAGGTCAGTTCAACAATGCTGGCTGGTTCTTTTCCCGAAGGATTGCGCGCATAATCGCAAACAGGCGTTAACAGGAGGCTACGTAAAAATACGGCTCGTGCGCAGCGATCGTGGTTCGCTGCAACTCTCTGTTGCAGCCGCACCGGCATCTCCCGTTACGATGCGGACGCAAAGGCACGTGTCAGGCCGCGCGGACGGTATCGAGGAACTTTCCGACTTCGAGCTTCAGCCGGTTGCTGTCGCCGGACAGCGATTGCGCGGCGCCCAACACCTGCGAGGATGCCGAACCGGTCTCACTCGCGCCGCGCTGCACGTCGGTGATGTTGGACGACACCTGATGGGTGCCCGTCGCCGCCTGCTGCACGTTGCGGGAGATCTCCTGCGTTGCGGCCCCCTGCTCTTCCACCGCGGCTGCGATGGTCGAGGAGATCTCCGACAGCTTCTCGATGGTGTGGCTGATGTCCTTGATCGCGCCGACCGAATGCTCGGTGGCGGTCTGGATGCTGGCGATCTGCTGGCCGATCTCGCCGGTCGCCTTCGCCGTCTGCTCGGCAAGCGCCTTGACCTCCGAAGCGACGACGGCAAAGCCGCGGCCTGCCTCGCCGGCGCGCGCGGCCTCGATGGTTGCATTGAGCGCCAGGAGGTTGGTCTGGCCGGCGATGGTGTTGATCAGCTCGACCACGTCGCCGATCCGCGCCGCAGCAGCGGAGAGCTCCCCGACGCGATCGGTCGTGGTGCGAGCCTGGTTCACCGCATCGCCGGCGACGCGGGCGGATTCCTGCACCTGCCGGCTGATCTCGGTGATCGACGACGACAGCTCTTCGGTCGCCGACGCGACCGACTGCACGTTGGTGGACGCTTCCTCGGAAGCGGCAGCAACCATGGTCGTGAGCTCCTGGCCGCGCGCCGCGGTCGCGGTCAGCGTCGAGGCGGAAGCTTCCAGCTCGGTCGCGGCCGAGGACACGGTATCGACGATCTCACCGATCGCGGCTTCGAAGCTGTCAGCCAGCTTGTGCATCTCGGCCTTGCGCTGCGCGGCCGCAATCTGGTCCTGCCTGATCTTGGCTTCGGCGTCCTCGCGCGCCTTCTGCTCCGACACGACCTTGAACTTTTCAACGGCCGCCGCGACGCCGCCGACCTCGTCCTTGCGGCCGAGACCGGGCAGAACCACGGAGAAATCGCCGCCGGCGAGCTTGTCCATGGCGACCGTGAGCGCACGGATCGGCCGCGCGATGGTCAGGAACGACATCAGCCAGGAGCCGACGAGGACGAGCATGGCGAGTGCGCCGACCAGGATCGCGAGCTGCTCGCTCGATCTCATTTGGGCCGCGGCCGCGGAATTCTTCTCCTCGGATTTGTGCCTTGCGTAGTCGGCGATCTGGCCGATCAGCACGTCGAGCTCGCCGGCAATCGGCAGGGTCACCTCGCGTGCGATGCGAACGACGTCTTCATTGAGCTTCGCAGCGCGGGCCGCTCCGTCTGCACCGCTGGCGGCCAGGGCTTCGCCGCGCACGCCGGCGATCTGCTGCGCGGCCTTTTCGTAATTCGCAGCCAGCGATCTCAGTTTCTCCATCCGAGCGCGGTTCTCCGCCTCGTGAGAAAGCTTCAGCATTTCATCGACCAGCGCATTCGTCGATTTTTGCCGGTCGCCCAGATTCTGGACGGCCTTCTGAATGTCAGCCGGGCTATTGGCAAGACGAAGGTCTCGTACCGCGAGCTGCATGCCGCGAACCGCAGCCTCGGCCTTGACTGCGTCGCGCGCGATCTGCTGCTGCGCAAGCGCGCTCTGGCTGCTCTCGCGAATTCCCGCATTGCCGAGCATCTGGCTTGCAATCATGGCCCCAACCAGGAGCACACCGAGCGCCGACGCAATCGCCAGCTTGGTCCCGATCCTCAGATTCTGAACTAGGCTCAACATGGGCATGCTTCCCCCGAAGGAACGCGCAGCCGAGTCATTGTCGGCTTCCCCTGACTGCGCCATTGCCCAAAAAATGAGCTTCTCACATTCCGATTTGGTTAACGAAATCCCTCGCAGAAATACGGACTTTGCACGCTAAATGATTGAGCGCGAAAGGAAACGATCCCGTCATAGTTGTAAATTGCAGCTTCAAGTCGGAGCTAGGACGCTTTACATCCGATGGCCTCGCCGACGAGGCTGATTCGAAAGACCGGCTGCTTGTCCTCATCGAGCAACTCCATGCACCACTCGGCGTTCGGCTTCAGGCCGCGCGCGATGCCGCTGAGCAGATTGGCGCACACCTCGGTCATCTCGGTCCAGGCGGCTGCGCGATCCTCGAACTCGTACGGCAGGTCGGCGGCGCCGGAATAACGGCCGGTGCTGATGCGGAAGAAATAGAGCGACATGGTTGAACCCTTGCGTGGGACCGCCCCCCGGCGCGCGCAAACTGCGGCCCGAACAGCTACCAAGGCATGAAAGCCGCCGTCCGTATGACTACGGCGCAGGCGGCTTGATGTTCGATGATGCCTTCGACGATCAATGGCGCGGGTTGTCTCGCGCAGACGAACTCACTGCGTGGAGCGGCGCAGCTCCAGCGGTCCCTCGTTCTTCGCCGGCTCGGACTTCACCGGCTCGAGCCGGCTGCCCTCGACACGCGGCGTCTCGACGCGCGCGGCTACCTCGGTGGTCGAGGCGGCGACCGTGCCGGTGTGCTCCGGCTTGTGCAGCGAGCGCGGCCGCGCCGCAGCGCGCGCCATCAGCATTTGGTTGCCGCCCTGGTGACGGAAGTCGCAATAGGCGAAGCCCATGCCCGACACCGAGCCGCGGAAGCTGCGATCGTCGGTCTTTTCGAGGTTGAAACAGGGCTCGAACGGAATGCCCTTGATCGAGGCGCAGACGTTCTGGCCGCGGATCTGGAGCGTATTGCCGGGAAGTCGGAGGTGCTTGACCGGGCCCGAGCCCGAGAATTGCACCGCACCGGCGGCGCCGAGATCGTCGAGGATGCGGCCTGCACCGCGGGTGCCGTCGAAACAGGTGAAGGCGAACACCTTGCCGGCCACGAAGCGGCGCGCCTCGTCGGCGTTCATGCTTCCAGCGATGGCCGGCGCAAACGTCGCTGCCGCCGTGACAGCCCCCAACACAATACGCGCAAGCATGCTCAACTCCGAACCAACCCCCGCAGCGGGCGATGCCTTTATCTCTTTACCCGCTGCTTACCATACGAACCATGGCGAGATTGAAGCAGCTTGGTTGGTAAAGTCTGAACGCCGTCAGACAATTTTTACCACGACGCGGCCGCGAACCTGGCCGGCGAGGATTTTCGCGCCCCAGCCCTGAACCTCGCCGAGCGAAATTTCCTCTGTGATTTCAGTCAGTTTGGTCCGATCCAGATCGGAGGCCAACCGCTGCCAGGCGGCCTTCCTTGGCTCGATCGGGCACATCACCGAATCGATGCCGAGAAGGCACACTCCGCGCAAAATAAACGGCGCCACCGAGGACGGCAGGTCCATGCCGGCGGCCAGGCCGCAGGCCGCGATCGCGCCGCCATATTTCGTCATCGAGAGCAGGTTGGCGAGGGTGGTCGAGCCGACGCTGTCGACGCCGCCGGCCCAGCGCTCCTTGGCGAGGGGTTTTGCCGGGGCCGACAATTCATTGCGATCGATGATCTCGGCAGCCCCCAGCTGCTTCAGGTAGTCGGCCTCGGAGGCCCGCCCGGTCGAAGCGATGACGTGGTAGCCGAGCTTCGAGAGCACGGCGATCGCGACCGAGCCGACGCCGCCGGCAGCGCCCGTCACCACGACCGGGCCGCTCTTCGGCGAGATGCCATGCTTCTCCAGCGCCAGCACCGAGAGCATCGCCGTGAAGCCGGCGGTGCCGATCGCCATGGCATCGCGCGCCGATAGCCCTTGCGGAAGAGCGACCAGCCAGTCGCCCTTCACCCGCGCCTTCTCCGCATAGGCGCCGAGATGGGTCTCGCCCATGCCCCAGCCGGTGCAGACGACCTTGTCGCCCGCCTTCCACTGCGGATGCGAGGAGGCTTCGACCGTGCCGGCAAAATCGATGCCGGCGATCATCGGGAAGCGGCGCACCACCGGCGCCTTGCCGGTGAGCGCAAGGCCGTCCTTGTAGTTCAGCGTCGACCATTCGACTCGAACGGTGACGTCGCCCTCCATCAGCTCGGTTTCGTCGAACTGCGCGAGCTGCGCGGTGGTGCCCTTGTCCGCCTTGTCGATCCTGACAGCCTTGAATGTGGCCACGACTGAACTCCCTGACTTTGTTTGTCGGGGATGTTTAGCCGATCAGGCGGGCTGCGCAACCGCCCGCTGAACGGGTTTTTCCACGATCGGAAGATTGATCAGCGCCGAGAGCACGCCGAACAGGATCGAGAGCCACCAGATCGGCGTGTAGGACCCGAACTTCTCGAACACGATGCCGCCGAGCCAGACGCCCAGGAAGCCACCTACCTGATGGCTGACGAAGGCAAAGCCGTAGAGCGTCGCGAGCCAGCGCGTTCCGAACATCAGCGCCACCAGCGCCGAGGTCGGCGGCACCGTCGACAGCCAGGTCAGGCCGGAGATTGCACCGAACGCGATCGCCGAGAACGGCGTGATCGGGAACGAGATGAAAGCGAGGATCGCCAGCGCGCGCGTGAAGTAGATGGCCGAGAGGATGTAGCGCTTGGGAAGGTAGTTCTGGAGATACCCCACGCTCAGCGATCCGATGATGTTGAACAGGCCGATCGCCGCGATCACCCAGCCGCCGGTTTGTGCGGTGATGCCGCGATCGACCAGGAACGCCGGCAGATGCACGGTGATGAAGGCGAGCTGGAAGCCGCAGGTGAAGAAGCCGAGCACCAGGAGCACGTAGGAGCGATGACCGAAAGCTTCGGCAAGCGCCTTGGTGATGGTCTGGTCATCCGCGGGCGTTGCGCTGTTCACGCTTGTCACCGGCGGCGTCGAGAGCGCCAGCGACAGCGGGATGATCAGCAGCATCAGGAAGCCGAATACGGAGAGCGCCTGCTGCCAGCCGAAATTGTCGATCAAGGCAACGCCGATCGGTGCGAACAGGAACTGCCCGAATGAGCCCGCGGCCGTGCCGGCGCCGAGCGCGATGCCGCGCTTCTCCGCGGGCAAGAGCTTGGTGAAGGCCGACAGAACCAGATTGAACGAACAGCCGGCGAGGCCAAAGCCGATCATCACCCCGGCGCCGATGTTGAGCGACAGTGGCGTCGAGGAATAGCGCATCAACAGCAGCCCGCCGGCATAGAGCAGCGCGCCGACGCACATCACCCGGAACAGGCCGAAGCGATCCGCGACCGCACCGGCGAACGGCTGGCCCAGTCCCCACAACAGATTCTGCACGGCGATGGCGAGGCCGAACACGTCACGGCCCCAGCTGAATTCGTGACTCATCGGCTGCACGAAGAAGCCGAGCGCCGAGCGCGGACCGAAACCGAGCATGCCGATGGCACAACCACAGAGGATGATGACGGCCGGGGTACGCCAGTTGGAGGAACGCGAGGCCGGAGCGAGCTCGCCGATCTGTGTCGACATGGTTGTCCTCGTCTTGTCCTTGGCGGAGCCGCAAATCAGCAGCCGCGGGACAGCCCGTTTAATGCATATGCATGAAAATCCCAAGGCCAAAACGATTGCATTCCACGAAGAGCTGACGCGGGAGCATTGCGTTTCAATCTGACCTCGCCTGGCAGGCGCGCAGTGACGGGAATGTGTGGGGCAGGCCCTAGCGGCAAGCAGCGACGCGTGCTATGTTCGATCTACTCAGGTTGAGCATATGCCGACCGCAGCGACGTTCGCCCGGCCTCCTAGGCCGGATTTCTCGGGTCCCATATATTCTCAAACTGAGCATAACGCCACGCATAATTGGCCACACTTGGGAGGCTTCAATGCCGATCACTGCAATTTACGGTCGCGACGACTTTGCCAACCGGCCGCAAGGCCAACCCACCGTCTCCCCGCGCCCCGTCCCGGTGCCTCCGGGACCGACATGGCCGATGCCCTCCCTAGAATGGACGCCGGCGGTCGAACGCGCCACTGCGCCGCTCTATAACCGCGTCAAGCACGTGATCCCGTCGATCGAATGGCCGCTGATGGCGCCGACGATTCACGCGATCAACGAGCTCAAGCGCGCGCGGGGCGCGGTCATCCTCGCCCACAACTACCAGACCCCGGAGATCTTCCACTGCGTCGCCGATATCGGCGGCGACTCGCTCCAGCTCGCGGTCGAAGCCACCAAGGTGAAGGCCGGCATCATCGTCCAATGCGGCGTGCACTTCATGGCGGAGACCTCGAAGCTGCTCAATCCGGACAAGACCGTCTTGATCCCGGATTCGCGTGCGGGCTGCTCGCTCGCCGCCAGCATCACCGGTGCGGACGTGCGGCTGCTGCGGGAGAAGTTCCCCGGCGTGCCTGTTGTCGCCTACGTCAACACCTCGGCGGAGGTGAAGGCCGAGGTCGACATCTGCTGCACGTCCTCGAACGCGGTGCAGGTGGTCGAGAGCCTGAACGCCCCGACCGTGATCTTCCTGCCCGACCGATACCTCGCCACTTACGTGGCGTCGAAGACCTACGTGAAGATCATCGCCTGGAAGGGCGCCTGCGAGGTGCACGAGCGCTTCACGGGCGAGGAGCTGCGGAGCTTTCGCGAAGCCGATCCGTCCGTGCAGATCATCGCGCATCCGGAATGCCCGCCGGACGTGCTGGCGGAAGCCGACTTCACCGGTTCGACCGCGCACATGATCAACTGGGTACGCGCGAAGCGGCCGCGGCGGCTCGTCATGATCACGGAATGCTCGATGGCCGACAATGTCCGGGCCGAGCTGCCCGACGTGGAGATGCTTCGCCCCTGCAATCTCTGCCCGCACATGAAGCGCATCACGCTCGCCAACATCCTGGAAAGCCTGCTGACGCTTGGCGAGGAGGTGACGATCGACCCCGCGCTCGCGGAACGCGCGCGGCACTCGGTCGAGCGCATGATCAATCTGAGAAATTGAGGGCGAGCAACATGCAACACGACATCCACGACCTCGCCAGCACCGACAACGTCGTCATCGTTGGCGGCGGCCTTGCCGGACTGTTCTGCGCGCTCAAGCTCGCGCCGCGGCCAGTGACCTTGATCTCTGCGGCCCCGCTCGGGCACGGTGCTTCCTCGGCATGGGCGCAAGGCGGCATCGCGGCGGCCGTCGCCGAAGGCGATACGCCGGAGGCACACGCTGCCGACACCGTCGCGGTCGGCGGCGGCCTCGTCGACGAAGCCGTTGCGCTCGGCATTGCGCGGGAGGCTGCGCCGCGCATCCACGATCTTCTCGCCTATGGCGTGCCGTTCGACCGCGATCTCGACGGCAGGCTTGCGGTCGGACGCGAAGCTGCGCATTCCGCGAGTCGCATCGTGCATGTGCGCGGCGATGGCGCCGGCGCCGCGATCATCGCGGCCTTGAGCGAGGCCGCGCGCCGCACGCCCTCGATCCGCCTGATGGAAGGCTTCGTCGCCGAAGCACTGCTGACCGAGGACGGCGCGGTCACTGGGCTTCAATTGCGCGAGGCCGGCAATCCTGCGGCACGGCCGCTCGTGCTCGCCTCACGCGCGGTCGTGCTTGCGACAGGTGGGCTCGGCCATCTCTACGCCGTCACCACCAACCCGTCGGAAGCGAGCGGCTCGGGCCTTGCGATCGCCGCCCGCGCCGGCGCCGTGATTGCCGATCCTGAATTCGTGCAGTTCCACCCGACCGCCATCATGGTCGGCCGCGACCCGGCACCGCTCGCCACCGAAGCGCTGCGCGGCGAAGGGGCAACGCTGATCAATGGCAACGGCGAGCGCTTCATGAGCGCCCGCCACCCGCTCGCGGAGCTCGCGCCCCGCGATATCGTGGCCCGCGGCGTGTTCGCCGAGATCGCGGCCGGGCGCGGCGCCTTCCTCGATGCGCGACAGGCGCTGGGCGCGCGTTTCGCGACGAGTTTTCCGACCGTGCATGCGAGCTGCATCGCCGCCGGCATCGATCCCGCGACGCAACCGATTCCGATCGCGCCAGCCGCGCATTACCACATGGGCGGCATCGCGGTGGACGCGCGCGGTCGCAGCTCGATCGAGGGCCTCTGGGCCGCCGGCGAAGTCTCCTCCACGGGCGCGCATGGCGCCAACCGGCTTGCCTCGAATTCGCTGCTCGAAGCCGTCGTCTATGCCGCCCGCATTGCCGATGACATCGCCGGCCGCACTGTGCCCCCGCCGGCACGCCTTCCCGAGTCTTTGGTGACACCACGCGCCGGCACGCCGGATGCTGCGGAGGTGAAGCGGCTGCGCGCAATGATGAGCGCGCATGTCGGCGTGATCCGCGACGGTGATGGGCTTGCGCAAGCCGTGCGCCATTTCGTCAGGCTCGAGCGCGAGGCCGGACGCAGCGTCCTCGGCAACATGGCGATTTCGGCCCTGCTCGTCGCCGCTGCGGCCTGGACGCGGCGCGAAAGCCGCGGTGCGCATTGCCGTTCCGATGATCCGGCCGAGAACCCAGCGCTGGCGCAGAGAACGATGACCACACTCGCCGCGGCGCGCGAGGTCGCGGAGAGCCTCGACGAGCGCCCGCGGCCACGCCTTGCGCAATCCATGATCGCCTGAAGGAGGCCCCATGATCACCCCGACCTCACTGCTCTATCCCGATGCCTTCCTCTCGCCGCTCGCGATCGAGGCGGCCGTTGAGCGCGCGCTCGACGAGGATCTCGGCCGCGCCGGCGACATCACCTCGCTGGCGACGATCCCGGAGGCGACGCGTGCGCAAGCCATCCTGGTCGCGCGCCAGTCCGGCGTGATCGCCGGATTGCCGCTGGCGCTCGCGACCTTGCAGAAGCTTTCGCCCGAGATCGAGGTGCGCGCACATGTCCGCGATGCCACGGGGGTTGCGCGCGGCCAGCACGTGCTGACGATCTCGGGCCCGGCGCGCGCCATTCTCACGGCGGAGCGCACCGCGCTGAACTTCGTCGGCCGGCTGTCGGGCATCGCCACGCTCACCGCGGACTATGTCGCCCGCACCGAAGGCACCAGGATGCGCATCTGCTGCACGCGCAAGACCACGCCGGGATTGCGGGCGCTGGAGAAATACGCGGTGCGCTGCGGCGGCGGCTTCAACCACCGCTTCGGGCTCGACGATGCGATCCTGATCAAGGACAACCACATTGCGGTGGCCGGCGGCATCCGCCCGGTGCTGGAGCGCGCCCGCGCCCATGCCGGCCATCTCGTCAAGATCGAGATCGAGGTCGACACGCTGGCGCAGCTGCGCGAGGTGCTCGAGAGCGGGATGGCCGATGCGGTGCTGCTCGATAATATGGACCTTGCGACGCTGCGCGAGGCGGTGAGGCTCAACGCGGGCCGCGTCGCGCTGGAGGCGTCCGGCGGCGTCACGCTGGACACGATCGCCGCCATCGCGGCCACCGGCGTCGACTATGCGTCGGCCGGCGCCCTGACGCATTCTGCGCCGAATTTCGATTGTGCGCTGGACATCGAGGCGTGATGGCACCTCTCGCGTCATGGCCGGGCTTGTCCCGGCCATCAACGTCATGCGTTACGAAGAACGTGGATGCCCGGGACAAGCCCGGGCATGACGATCACTTGTAGGCGCTACCGCCGCTCGCCCAACTCCGCGGAGCTCTTGGCTTCCTGCGCGAGCGCGGCGGAGAGCGCGGCGGTTTGCGCCGGCGTGCCCCAGCTCGGCAACTCGCTGCCGTCGCCCCAGTTGCGCGGCCGATAGAAGGTGTGCACGCCGGTCTTGTACAGCTTCTTCATCTCGGCGACCCAGGACGGGCGCACCCAGTAGGCGTGATAGTGCGTGGACTTGCCGACCTCGGGCAGCCAGATCTGTCCGTCGAGCATCGCCTTGGAGATCTTCTTGGCGCGCTCCCACATTTCGGGCTCGCGGATCACGTCGGCATTGTTGTCGCAGGCGAAGGTGAACTGGCAGGCCAGGTGACGGTGCTTGTTCTGGTAGACCGCGCCGCACACGGTGTCGGGATATTTGCCGGAGAAGACGCGGTTCATCACCACTTGCGCCACCGCAATCTGGCCGCGCACGGCTTCGCCGCGGGCCTCGAAATAGACGGCTTCGGCAAGACACTTCTCGGACTTGGCGCGCGACTTGTCGTCGAGCGCGAGTCGCTCCGCCGGCGACTTGCCGCGCTGGTTGTCGGCGTTGACCTCGCCCTTCGGCGCGACGCTCTCGCCGCTCTCGATGTCCTTGGCGATCTCCGCCGTCGGCGGGGTTAGCGAGGCCGTCACCTTCATGTCGGGGTCGGGCATCACGATCAGCGGCTCGGCGCCGGGCTGCCAGCTCTCGATGGTCTCGAGATTGCCGCCCAGCGAGGAGCTGCCGAAGAACAGGCTCGATGTCTTGACGCTGAAAGGATCGCGCGCGGGAACAGCCGGCGCCGTGGCGCGCTTCAGCGCTTCTAGCGGCTGCACCGCGAACGCGCGCGCAGCCTCGCTCGCCTGCGGCGGATTGGAATATTGCGGCAGCGGCGGCGCGCGCATCGCCTCCTGCAGCTCGGGATCGAGCGGGGCCGCGGATTCCGGCGACATCGCCGGCGGCAATGCGGCGGTCTTGGCGCCGAACACCGAGCTGTTCGAGGTCGCGGGATCTTCCTTGGCCGGTGCTGCAGCCGGCGCGGCCGTCTCAGGCGACTGAGTCGGCGGGACGATTGCGAGGCGATCGCCCTTCAGGGCGCGATCGACCTTGGGAAAGTCGGATGCGTGGTAGCGCGGCGGTGCCTGAAGCGCCGGATTGCGGCGGATCGCGCCGGTGACGTCGCCGCCGTCGAGGCTCGCGAGCCGAACCATCGCGCTCTGCGGAACCGAGGTGCCGATGGGGCGGGAAAAACTGTAGGTGGCAAGCTGGATCGAGGACGCAGCGGAGAACACCTGCTTCTGCCACCGCTCGGCGACGCCGGGTTGGCGCGCCAGCAGCGAGGCAATGTCCTGATAGCCGGTCTCTCTCGGCATCAATGCGAAGATGCAGAGACCGATGCCGAAGGACGCGAACCGCGCGCCCTTCGGATGGTTACGCAACACAGACATCGATACGCTCACGCTACGCTTACGCTGGTTCGATCGAACTCAGTACATCCGTGCAATTCGATCTTTATTGTGAGTATCCAATTTAGGTTGCCGGGGCGTTAATCGGCGTTGCGCAGGCGGCACACTCAAGCGAATGCAGGTGTTTTCACGGGGCGACGTCGCGCATTGGTAAATGCGGCCTCACGTGAAGCGGTAAACATCGGGTCAACGCGAATGGTGAAGGAACTCTTGCGCCCCCGCGTACCATCACGGGAAGCTGTTGGGGGAGCGCCTGTGCGATGACGACGGTTGCGAGGGGCCAACGCGCCCCTCACTCGGCGATCAGCTTCAACCACTCGTCTTCGGTCAGCACCTTGACGCCGTGCTTGTTGGCGTCCGCGAGCTTCGAGCCGGCGCCGGGGCCCGCGACGACGAGATCGGTCTTTTTCGAAACCGAGCCCGACACCTTGGCCCCGAGCCGCTCGGCCGTCGCCTTGGCTTCATCCCGTGTCATCTTCTCCAGCGAGCCCGTGAACACCACGGTCTTGCCGGCGACGGCCGAATTGCTCTTCGGCTTCTCGGCGTCGACGATCTCGACCTCCTTGGTCAGGCGTTCGACAATGCCGCGATTGTGACTCTCGCCGAAATAATCGGCGATGCTCTTGATCACGGTGTCGCCGATCTGGTCGAGCGCGTCCATGTCCGCGATCGCCTCCTCGTTGCCCTTGGCAACCTTGAGGCAGGCATCATGGAAGGCGTCCCACGAGCCGTAGCCGCGCGCCAGCGCCAGCGCCGTGGTCTCGCCGACATGGCGCATGCCGAGCGCGAAGATGAAGCGCTCCAGCGCGATTCTGCGCCGGCTCTCGATGGCGCCGAACAGGTTGCGCACCGACGTCGCGCCGTAGCCATCGATCTCCTCGAGCTTCAGCTTCGAATTGCGCTTCTCCAGCGTGAAGATGTCGGCGGGCTCCTTCACCCAGCCCTCGTCGAAGAAGTACTGGAGCTGCTTCTCGCCGAGGCCGTCGATGTCGAAGGCCCGCCGCGACACGAACAGCTTCAGATGCTCGATCTTCTGGTAGGGACAGGCGAACTCGCCGGTGCAGCGGGCGCGCGAGCCCTCCTCGCCCGTCGCCGTCTCCTCGCGCACGACGTCGGTGTGCAGCGGACACGGGCACTTCTTCGGGAAGTGGAATTCCCTGGCGCTCTTCGGCCGCTTGTCGAGGACGACGTCGACCACCTGCGGAATGACGTCGCCGGCGCGCTGGATGACGACGGTATCGCCGATCCTGATGTCGCGCCCCTCGCGCAGCACCTCGCCCTTGTTGCCGATGCCCTTGATGTAGTCCTCATTGTGCAGCGTGACGTTCTGCACGATGACGCCGCCGACACCGACCGGCTCGAGCTTGCCGACCGGCGTGAACGAGCCGGTGCGGCCGACCTGGATCTCGATGTCGCGCAGCACCGTCATGGCGCGCTCGGCCGGGAATTTGTGCGCGATCCCCCAGCGCGGCGTGCGCGAGACGAAGCCGAGCCGCTCCTGCCAGTCGATGCGGTCGACCTTGTAGACGACGCCGTCGATGTCGTAATCGAGCCGCGCGCGCTGCTCCTCGATCGCATGATGAAAGGCGAGCAACTCATCCACCGAGTGACAGAGCTTGGTCAGCGGATTGGTCTTGAAGCCGCAGCGCTCGAACCAGCCGATCATGCCGCTCTGCGTGTCTTCCGGCATCGCGCTCATCTGCCCCCAGGCATAGGCGAAGAAGCCGAGCGGGCGGGAGGCGGTGATGGTCGGGTCCTTCTGCCGCAGCGAGCCGGCGGCCGAATTGCGCGGATTGGCGAAGATGGTGTCGCCTGCCGCCTTCTGCCGCTCGTTGAGCGCCAGGAACGCCTTCTTGGTCATGTAGACTTCGCCGCGCACCTCGCAGATGTCGGGAATGTTGCGGCCCTTCAGCTTCTGCGGCACGTCTTCGAGCGTACGGATGTTGGCGGTGACGTCCTCGCCGACCGCACCGTCACCGCGCGTCGCGGCGGTGACGAGCTCGCCGCCCTCGTAGCGCAGCGACATCGAGAGGCCGTCGATCTTCGGCTCGGCGGAGAAGCCGATCTTGTCGTCGTCGAGCTTCAGGAAGCGCACGATGCGGCCGACGAAGTCGCGCACGTCCTCCTCCGCAAAGGCGTTGTCCAGCGACAGCATGGGCACGGCATGCGGGACTTTCTTGAAGCGTCCTGACGGCGCGGCGCCGACCTTCTGCGAGGGCGAGTCCGCGGTGACGAACTCGGGAAAACGCGCCTCGATCGCGTTGAGGCGCTGGCGCAGCGCGTCATATTCGGCGTCGGTGACGGTGGGCGCGTCCTCCTGATAGTAGCGCTCGTTGTGCCCCTCGATCTCGAGGGCGAGCCGCTTATGCTCGACCTTGGCCTGCGCCTTGGTGAGCTCGACGACGTCGCGTAGCGGTGTTGCTTTGGATTTTGCTGCTCTGGCCATGGCGCTTGGATACGACGGAGCGGGCGGGAGGGTAAAGGCTTGTGGAAATCTCGTGCCCCGGACGCAGCGCAGCGCTCCTTCAGCGGTGCGCTGCAGAGCCGGGGCCCATGTCGCGGCAGGCATTCTGGGTCCCGGCTCGCGCTACGCGCGTCCGGGACACAAGCCTAAGCCGTCGCCGCCTTGAGCAGCCGTTCCGCCGCAGCCCTCGCCTCGGCCGTGATCTCGGCGCCGGCGAGCATGCGGGCGATCTCCTCGCGGCGGTGGTCGGCGGCGAGCGCATTGACGCGGGTGGCGACGCGCTTGCCCTTGTCGAGGGCGTCCTTGGAGATCAGCAGGTGCTGGTCGGCGCGGGCGGCGACCTGCGGGGCGTGGGTCACGGCCATGACCTGGACCTTGCCGGCAAGCCGCGCCAGGCGCCCGCCGATGGCATCGGCCACCGCGCCGCCGACGCCGGTATCGATCTCGTCGAAGACGAGCGTCGGCGCCGAGCCGCGGTCGGACAGCACGACCTTGAGCGCGAGCAGGAAGCGCGACAGCTCGCCACCGGAGGCGACCTTCATGAGGGGACCCGGCTTGGTGCCCGGATTGGTCTGCACCCAGAACTCGACGCGATCGAAACCTTGCGGCCCAGGCGCGGCCTCGTCGGTCTCGACCTGGGTCATGAACCTGGCGCGTTCGAGCTTGAGCGGGGCGAGCTCGGCATTGACCGCCTTGTTGAGCTTCTCCGCCGATTTCTGCCGCGCCAGCGACAGCTTCTTGGCGGCCGCCGCATAGCTTCTGTCCGCCTCGATCGCGGCCTGCTCCAGCTTCTTCAGGCGCGAGGCGCCGGCATCGATCAGGACGACGTCGGCGGCGTATTTGGCCGCCAGCGCGGCGAGGCCGTCGACCGGCGTCGAATATTTGCGAGATGCCGCACGCAAAGCGAACAGCCGTTCCTCGATGCGCTCGAGCTCGGCCGGATCGAAATCGGTTGCAGCCAGCGCCGCCTGGAGATGCTGATCGGCCTCCTCCAGCGCGTTGATCGCCGCGTCGATCGCCTTGACCGCCGGCTCGACCAGCGCCGGCGAATTGACGCCGCGGCGCTCCAGCCGGCGCACCGCCGCCGAGAGCGCTGCGACCGGCGAATGATTGCCGCCGACCGCCTCCTGCGCCTCGCGCAGGTCGGAGGCGATCTTCTCGCCCTGCATCATGGTGGTGCGGCGAGAGGCCAGCGCAGTCTCCTCGCCGTCCTTGGGCGCGAGCTGCTTCAGTTCGTCCGAGGCGTGGCGCAGATAATCGGCCTCGCGCGCCGCGCGCTCCATGGCGGCGCGATGCTCCTCCAGCGCGGTATTGGCGGTGCGGCGCGCGTCCCAGAGCGCTTCGACCGCCGCGACGTCCTTTTCGAGGCCGGCAAAAGCGTCGAGCAGGCGGCGGTGGGTGGCGGCATCGACCAGCGCGCGCTCGTCGTGCTGGCCGTGGATCTCGACCAGGGCGGTGCCGACCGCCTTCAGCGTCTGCACGCTGATCGATTGGTCGTTGATGAAGGCGCGGGTGCGGCCGTCGGCGAGCTGCACCCGGCGCAGGATCATCTCACCGGTATCGTCCAGACCGTTCTCGGCCAGAATCTTCGTCGCAGGGTGATTCTTCGGGACATCGAACACCGCCGTGACCTGCCCCTGCTCCGCGCCGTGACGCACGAGGCCGGCGTCGCCGCGGCCGCCGAGCGCCAGCGCAAAGGCATCGAGCAGGATGGATTTGCCCGCACCGGTCTCGCCGGTCAGAACCGCGAGGCCGGAGGCGAATTCGATATCGAGCCGTTCGATCAGGACGATGTCACGGATCGACAGACGCGCCAGCATGGAACCAAATTTCCTAGCCGAGACCCATCTTCTTGAAGGTCCGGCTGATCCAGGACCCCTGATTCTCGCTCGGCTCGAGACCGCCGGATTTTACAAGATTATAGGCGTCCTTGTACCAGCGGCTGTCAGGAAAATTGTGCCCAAGCACCGCCGCCGCGGTCTGCGCTTCGCCGACGATGCCGATCGCCATATAGGCCTCGGTGAGCCGGAACAGCGCCTCCTCGACATGGCGGGTGGTCTGGTACTGCGTGACGACGGTCTTGTAACGATTGATGGCGGCCGTGTAGTCGCGCTTCTGCGCGTAGTAGCGGCCAACATTCATTTCCTTGCCGGCGAGCTGGTCGCGCGCGCCCTCGATCTTGGCCTTGGCCGAGGTCGCATATTCCGAGTTCGGATATTTGCGCACCACCTCTTCGAGCGCGGCGATCGCCTTTTCGGTGCGGGTCTGGTCGCGGCTGATGTCCGGGATCTGGTCGTAATGGGAGGCGGCGATCAGGTATTGCGCATAGGCCGCATCCGGGCTGCCGGGATGCAGCGTGACGTAGCGGGTGGCGGCGCCGATGCAGCCGTCATAATCGCCGCCCTGATAGGACGCATAGGCCGACATCAGCAGCGACTTGCGGGCCCAGTCGGAATAAGGATGCTGGCGGTCGACCTCCTCGAACTTCTTGTTCGCCGCCTTCATGTCCTTCTTCTCGTTCATGAGGTACAGGCCCTCATTGTAGATCTTGTCGGCGGGCTCCTCGACGAAGGTGTCGTCCTTGGCGGTGAACTTGTCCCAGAGCGCGCCCGTGCCGCATCCGGCGAGCGGCAGCGCGAGCATGATGAAGGTGACGGCCTGAAGCAGCCCGCGGGCTCGCGAGGAGACCGAGAAATATCCGCGCGTCATACGCTGTGCCGACATGAGTTTAAGCCCTGACGCCCTGTGATGCGGTGTCCGCCAGCCCACGAACCCCTCATGGGCGCGAAATGTAATCGTGGTGCCTGCCATGCGACCACGCCGATGTATCCGAAAACGATCGTTAACGAACCGGATAGGGAGGCATTTCGCCCGGATTAAGGCGAACCCGCCGCAATGCTAGCCGATCATGGTTACCAGGAGTTTCCCGGGGGCCGCCAACACGTTCCAAAGGCGGCAAGGCTGCGTCAGGACACATCCGGTCCGAAGGCCGCGGCGACCCGGCCACCGACGATGCCGCGACCGACCTCGCCCACGGCACGCGTGGTGCGGCGGGCAGCCTCGCCCTCGACCACCCGCCAGGCGGTCCGGTCGGCGAGCAGCGCCGTCAGGACGGCGTGGTTGAGCTTGTGGCCGCCACGCACCGAGCGGTAGGCGCCAAGCAGCGGCAAGCCGGCCAGCGAGAGATCGCCGATCACGTCCAGCACCTTGTGACGGGCGCATTCATCGGCGTAGCGCAGGCCTTCGGTGTTGAGCAGGCGCTCGTCATCGAACACGACGGTATTGTCGAAGGAGGCGCCAAGGGCATAGCCCGCGCTCCAGAGCCGCGCGACATCGCTCATCAGGCCAAAGGTCCGGGCCCGGCCGACTTCGCGGCGGAAACCTTCCGGATTGAGGTCGAAGGCATAAGCCTGCTGGCCGATGACGGGATTGGTGAAATCGATCTCGACCTCGACGCGGAACCCGTTGGTGTGGGGCCTGATCTCGCCGAAGGAGTCGCCGATCTTGACGGAGATCGGCTTCAAAACCTGGATGAAGCGGCGCTGCGCCGGCTGGGTGACGATGCCGGCCTGGTCGATCGCCGCGATGAAGGCGGCGGCGCTGCCGTCCATGATCGGGACTTCGGGACCGTCGATCTCGATGGTGGCGTTGTCGACCCCCATTCCCCGCAGTGCAGCAAGCACATGCTCGGCGGTGGACACCAGCGGACCGTTGCGGTCGCCAAGGACGGTGGCAAAGTCGGTCGCGATCACCTGCTCGGCGGTGGCCTGAACTTCGCGGTCACTTCCCTCAAGTCCGGTCCGGACAAAAATAAAACCCGCGTCGACAGGCGCAGGCCCAAGCGTGAGAGTGACGGGAAGACCGGAATGAACGCCTACGCCTGCCACAGAGGCTTGCGCACGAAGCGTTGTTTGCCGGCTAAATTTCATCAGGAACCCGCCCCACTACGACCCACTGCGACTTATACGAGACCCGCTTGGCCGGCCAGAGCCGACGCTACCGAATCTCCGTATCCCCAAGTCACGGCAAACCATAGTTGCAGCCTCAAACAGCGCCAACTCACGCTTTTTTACCGATTGTTACCCCAAACCCGCCGTATTCGCGCCAAGGCTTAACCAAATTGCGCCGGGTTTCGGGACTGTTATCGGCAGTTTTACTGAACCACCGAAGTCGTAATTAATGATTTAAAATCAGTTGGTTGGCTGCGCAATCCGAGCATGTCCGGAGCAAAAGGAAAGGTCCCGGCAAGCTTCTCGCCGGGACCTTTTTTCGTCTGCCTTATTGTAACAATCCTCAGGTCGCCTGCCGCCGCAGGAAGGCCGGGATATCAAGATGGTCGTCACCCTGTGGCGCCGGCGCAACAGGCGCGGGACGGCCGTGGACGTCCAGACCCTGCGGCGCGGGACGGCGAGCATACTCCGATACCGGCTCATTGGACGCGATTTGCTGCGCGACGGTCTTCTGCGGCCGGCGCTCGGGCAGCGGCGGCATGGCGGGACCGGCGGTGCGGGCCGCGACCGGCGGCTCGCTTTCCTCGTCGCGACGGCCGAGGCCGACATTGGCGAGGCGCTGCAGCAGCGACAGGCGGGTCTTCTGCGGGGTCTCCTCCTCGGCTTCGCCGCGGGCCTGCCGAATCTCGGCCTGCGCCGGCATCGGCAGCTCTTCGATTCGGGGCATGCGCGGCGCGCGGGCCGGACGCTCGGCTTGCGGCGGGATGAAGGTATCGGGCGTCATGGGCTCCTGCACCGCGACCGGGGCCATGTCGGCCTCCGGGAACAGGGTCGGCTTCTGCGCGATCGGACGAACGGTGACGTCGCCATAGGTCTGCGGCGCGGGCGCTTGCGGCACCTCGGAAACGGCAGCGGCGATCGCGGCGAGCGCCGCGCGCTCGACGTTCGGACGGGGCGCGGCGGCAGCCGGAGCCGGCGCGGCGGCCGGGGTCTGGGCTTCCAGCTTCTGGGCGCGCTCGGCCAGGCGCTGGTTGTCGGCACGCAGCCGGGCGGTCAGGTCGGCGAGGCGGCTCTCGGCGGCGACGGCCGGGGCGGCAGCCTGCTGCATCTGCGGGGCCGGGTTGGCGACGGGCGCGGAGGTCGCCTGGCTGTTGCGGGCGATCGCCGCCTGCTCGATGCCGGTGGCGACCACCGAGACGCGGATCAGGCCGTCGAGCGCTTCGTCGAAGGTGGCGCCGACGATGATGTTGGCGTCCTGATCGACTTCCTCGCGGATGCGGGTCGCGGCTTCGTCGACCTCGAACAAAGTGAGGTCCTTGCCGCCGGTGATTGAGATGAGGAGGCCCTTGGCGCCCTTCATCGAGCTGTCGTCGATCAGCGGGTTGGCGATCGCGGCTTCCGCGGCGGTCAGCGCGCGCTTGTCGCCGGAGGCTTCGCCGGTGCCCATCATCGCCTTGCCCATTTCGCGCATGACGGCGCGGACGTCGGCGAAGTCGAGGTTGATCAGGCCTTCCTTGACCATCAGGTCGGTGATGCAGGCGACGCCCGAATAGAGCACCTGGTCGGCCATCGCGAAGGCGTCGGCGAAGGTGGTCTTCTCGTTGGCGACCCGGAACAGGTTCTGGTTCGGGATGATCAGGAGCGTATCCACGACCTTGTGCAGCTCGGCGATGCCGGCTTCGGCCGTGCGCATGCGGCGCTGGCCCTCGAAGTGGAACGGCTTGGTCACCACACCGACGGTGAGGATGCCCATGTCGCGCGCGGTCTTGGCGATGACGGGAGCAGCGCCGGTGCCGGTGCCGCCGCCCATGCCGGCGGTGACGAACACCATGTTGGCGCCCGACAGATGGTCGCGCAGCTCGTCGATCACCTCTTCCGCCGCCGCGGCGCCGACGTTCGGCTGCGAGCCGGCGCCGAGGCCTTGCGTGACGGCCGTGCCCATCTGCACGATGCGCTGCGCCTTCGACATCGTCAGCGCCTGCGCGTCGGTGTTGGCGACCACGAAGTCGACGCCCTGCAGGCCCGCCGTGATCATGTTGTTGACGGCGTTGCCGCCGGCGCCGCCGACGCCGAACACGGTGATCCGGGGCTTCAGTTCGTGAATATCAGGAACATTGATGCTGATGGTCATGGTTGCCTCTCGATCACGCGCGCGTGGGTTCGCCCCGGCCGGCGGCCGCGGGAGTTGGTGAAAATCGAAGATTGCGGAAAGCGGTCATCAGAAGCCCTCGCGTAGCCATCGTCCGACCTTTCCGAAATATCCGCCGGTCCCTGTCTTGATCTGCTGCCGCGTATGCCGCGGTTCGACATGTTCGAGGTGAACATATTGCGGGTAGACCAGAAGTCCGGCCGGCACCGCGAACGCGGCGTTCTTCGCCTCGTTGGGCAGCCGGCCGAAGCCGAGCGGACGACCGACCCGCACGGGCCGGCCGAGAATCCGGGTGCCGAGATCGACGAGGCCGGTCAGCTGCGAGGCCCCGCCCGAGAGCACGACGCGGCCGTTCGGCTCTGCGGCGAAGGGCGAATCCTTCAGCTTGTCCCGAACCATTTCGAAGACTTCCTCGGCACGGTGCTTGACGATGTTTGCGATGGTGGCGCGGGAGACGATCTGCGGCAGATCCTGCTCGTCACCGGCTGTCGGCACAGACATCAGCTCACGCGAGTCCGATCCGCCGGTGATGACGGTGCCGTATAAGGTCTTGATTCGCTCGGCATCGGCAATGGTCGCCGAGAGTCCGCGCGCAAGATCCATCGTGATGTGTTGCCCGCCGACCGCAAAACCCGCCGCATGCACGAAGCGGCCGCCCGAATAAACGGCAATCGTGGTGGTGCCGGCGCCCATCTCGACGACAGCGGCGCCGAGATCGGCCTCGTCGTCGGTCAGCACCGAGAGTCCGGCCACATAGGGGCTCGCTGCCATGGCTTCGACATTGATGTGGCAGCGCTCCACCGCCAGCATCAGGTTCCGCGCCACGGTGGCGTCGCAGGTGACGACGTTCATGTCGACGCCGAATTGGTGCGCGACCATGCCGCGGGGATCGCGGATGCCTTTGACACCGTCGAGCGTGTAGCCGACCGGCAGGGCGTGCAGCACGGTGCGGCCTTCGCCGGTGGCGTGGCGCATGCCGGTGGAGGTGACGCGGCTGACATCGGCCGGCGTCACGGCGCCGCCACGAATGTCGGCGGCAGCCTCGACCAGCTGGCCGGCGAGCCGGCCGCCGGAGACCGACAACAGCACGGACTCGACCCGCACCTTGGCCATCTTCTCCGCAAGCCCGACGGCCTGGCGCACCGCCTGCTCGCATTCGCCGAGATCGATCACCGCGCCGGCCTTCATGCCGCGCGCCTGGATCTGGCTGTAGCCGATCAATTCCACCGCATGGGTGCGGCCGCGCAGCGCATCGCTCGGCGGCGACGGCTTCAGCCGCGCGATCATGCAGGCGATCTTGCTGGTGCCGATGTCGAGGCAGGCGACGATGCCGCCGCGCTTGTGCGGCATCGGGCGCGTCTTCGGCGTCTGGGTGCGATCGAGACCGGTCATGCGGAATCCCCGGCCTTCTTTTTCTTCTTGTCCTTGAACAGCTCCTCGCGCGCCTTGGCGGCGTCCTCGGAGAGCTGCACCACCAGCCGGTCCGGCAGGCGCATGTCGACGGCGACGATATCGCGCGAGAACAGCCTGTCCTCCTTGTCGAGCTTCGACAGCATCGCAAGCGCGTTGCCGACGTCCTGCTCGGGCAGGCGAATGTCGAGACCGTCCTTGAGCCGCAGGTTCCAGCGCCGCTCGCCGACGTAGATCGCGGCCTTGGTCACCGAATGGACCTGCGGGTAGCGCGCCAGCAGCGCCAGGAAATCGCGGGCCTGGGTCTCGGCGCCCTTGCCGACCACGAGCGGCAGCGACAGGAAGCGGCGCGAGACATAGGGCTCGAGCACGGCGCCGTCGTCGGCGATGACGGAGAGCCGGCCGGCCTCCTGCCACAGCGCGAACGCCTTGCGCTCGGTGAGCTCGATCATGAGCTGGCCCGGATAGAGCTTCAGCACGGTCGCATCCGCGATCCAGGGATTGGCCTTGAGCTTGTCGCGCACCGCCTCGGCATCGAGGAACAGCAGCGAGGAGCGGCCGCTGACGCCGCCGATCGCGAGGATCTCGTCCTGGGTCAGCTGCTTGCGGCCGTTGATGACGACGGAGGTGATGCGGAAGCCGGCGGAATTGGCCAGCGCATTGCGGGCATCGCTGACCGCGGTGACGAAATCCTGGAGGTGGCCGCCCTTGACAATGCCGAAGCCGCAGCTGCCGATCAACAGCAGCACGGTCATGCTGAGGCCGACCCGGCGCGGCAGATAGCGCTCGACCAGCGCGACCAGGCGCGGCGGCGGCTCGCGCTCGACGGCGGCCTTGGCCTGGGCTTTGGCTTTGGCCTTGTCCCTGGCGGCAGCGCGCGCCTCTTCGCGCTTGACCTGCGCCCACTCGCGCAGAAGCACGACCGCTCCGATAGCGGCCGCCTTCAGGTCAGCTTGGGGCCTCAGCGATCCGAAAAGCGATCGGGTGAGGCGTCCTGCACCATCCATTGCACGAGCTCGTCAACAGTTTGCCCGCGACATCGCGCGGATCCTGGCGAACATGACGTCTCGGACTTGCCGGGCCGGGTGCTGGTCTTCAGCAGAAGAAAACCTCTCCCCTTCAAAGCGTTCGCTGGAGGTGACATCACCCGCGACAGCTCACGCGCCGGCAGCCAAAGCGCCATATGCGCCGCCAGCGTTAACCTTCGGACGTCCTGGTAAACAAAAGGTAAAATTCGTTAACGACCTGCGCATTTTGCCTCGCGATATCTGGCATTTGCGCCGCCATGTCCGGCATTTTACCGGTTTTGGCCACCAAACCGGCCCGTTTCGCCGGTCCGGCCGTTAACCAGTCCTGACTATTTCCGCACGCGCTGGCAGGCGAGCTCGACCAGGCCGCGCAGGAAGTCGACGAACTCGATGCCTTCGGCTTTCAGCGCCTTGGGGTAGAGCGAGGACTTGGTCAGCCCGGGCAGCGTGTTGGTCTCGAGATAGACGAGGCCCTTGTCCGAGACGATGAAGTCAGAGCGGGAATAGCCGGTGCAGGACATTGCGCGATGGGCCAGCATCGCCTGCGCCTGGAGCGCGGCGGTGATCTCGGGTGCGAAGCGGCCGGGGCAGATCTCCTGGGTCGACTTCAGAAGATATTTCGCCGCGTAGTCGAAATTGCCCTCGCCCGGAATGATCTCGATCGGCGGCAGCGAGATGATCGAGCCGTCGGTGCGCTCCAGCACGCCACAGGTCGCCTCCACGCCGGCGATGTAGGGCTCGATGACGTACTCTTCATGCTTCGCTGCGTTGCGGACAGCGACGAGGTCCTGCTTGGCATTGACGAAGATCAGGCCGTAGCTCGACCCGTCGCGCGCGGGCTTTGCGATCAGCCTTCCATACTCGGCGAAAGCCTCGTCGATATCATCGAGCGCAAGATTTTCCGGCGGCGTCACGCCGCCGAGCGCGGCGAAGCGCTTGGCTGCGATCTTGTCGAAGGCCAGATGCGACGACGCCGAGCCCGAGCCGGTGAAGGGCACGCCGCGCGCCTCGCACATCACCTGCAATTCGCCGTTCTCGGCACGCCCGCCGTGCAGGCCGAGCACCAGCACGCGATCCTCAGCCTTGGCCCGGTCGAGCGCCTGCGCGAGCGGGACGCCGCGCGTGCCCGGCTTGAATTCGTCCTCGAACGGGCGGGCATGCTCGAGCAGCTGCTTCGACTGCACGACGTGCACCTTGTCCTCGACGTCCCACCACCAGAGGTCAGCCTCGGGCAGCGCCTGATGCAGCGCCTGGGCTGTGGCAACCGAGACGAGACGCTCGCGGTTGGAGCCGCCGAAGAGGATGGTGATGCGCATGTTCATAGTCTCTCTCGTTCCGTCATTCCGGGGCGCGACGTAGTCGCGAACTACGGTGCGCAATTGCGCACCTGAGAATCCATTCATCCACGAACTCCGCCGCCCTATGGATTCCGGGCTCTCGCTTCGCGAGCCCCGGAATGACGGAAATCATGAAACCCCGATCCGCTTGATTTCCCAGTGTAGCTCGATTCCGGAATTCGCCTTCACGCGTGCACGTACCGTCTCGCCCAGCGTCTCGATGTCGTGCGCGGTGGCCTCGCCGGTGTTGATCAGGAAGTTGCAATGCATCTCCGAGACCTGCGCGCCGCCGACGCGCAGGCCACGGCAGCCGGCGGCGTCGATCAGCTTCCAGGCGGAATGGCCGGGCGGATTCTTGAAGGTCGAGCCGCCGGTTTTCTCGCGGATCGGCTGCGCGGTCTCGCGATGGCTCTGCACCTCCGCCATGCGCGCGCGGATCGCCTCCGCGTCCCTGATCTCGCCGCGAAAGCGCGCGGAGGTGAAGATGATGGAGGGATCGACGCCGCTGCTGCGGTAGACGAACTTCATGTCGGCGTTGGAGAAGACGTGCCTGGTGCCGTCGCGCCCGACGCCCCTCGCCTCGAGCAGCACGTCCTTGGTCTCGCCGCCATTGGCGCCTGCATTCATGCGCAGCGCGCCGCCGATCGTGCCGGGAATGCCGAAATAGAATTCGAGCCCGCCGATATTGGCCGACGCGGCAACCTCTGCCACGCGCCTGTCGAGCGCAGCCGTGCCGGCCGTGACGATGTCGCCGCTCGCAGTCGCCTCGCCGAAGGCGCGCGGCGCAAGCCGGATCACCACGCCGGCAATGCCGCCGTCGCGCACGATCAGGTTGGAGCCGACCCCGATGACGTAGACGGGAACGTCGGAAGCCAGATGGGCGAGGAAGTAAGCGAGATCGTCCTCGTCCGCCGGCGTGAACAGCACCTGCGCAGGCCCGCCGACGCGAAACCAGGTGAGTTCGGCCAGCGACTGGTTTGCCAGCAGCCGCCCGCGAAGCTCGGGCATCGCGGCTTTGAGCGAAGGGGTGATGTCGGGGAATCCCACCGCCCTACCCCAGCGCCTTCAATTCGCCGGGCAATGTATAAGCCCATTGCGTGATGTTGCCGGCGCCCAGGCACACGACGAGATCGCCTGGCTTCGCCAATCCCTTGACGATGCCGGCAAGCTCCGTCGCTGCCGGTAGCGGGACCACCTCGCGATGGCCGTGGGCGCGCAGGCCGGCGACGAAATGATCGCGGTCGATACCTTCGATCGGCGCTTCGCCGGCGGCATAGACGTCGGCGACGACGACCGCGTCGGCATCGTTGAAGCAGGTGCAGAACTCCTCGAACAGCGATTGCAGGCGGGTGTAGCGATGCGGCTGCACCACCGCGATCACCTTGCCGGTGTAGGAATCGCGCGCGGCCTTCAGCACGGCTGCGATCTCCACGGGGTGATGGCCGTAATCATCGATCACGGTGACGCCGTTCCACTCGCCGGTCTTGGTGAAGCGGCGCTTGACGCCGCCGAAGCCGGCCAGCGCCTTGCGGATCGCCTCGTCCGACACGCCGAACTCGTGCGCGACCGCGATCGCCGCCGTCGCATTCGAGGCATTGTGCCGGCCCGGCATCGGCAGCGCGAGATCGGCGATCTCGTGCGTGGTGCCGTTCTTGCGGTCGCGGATCACGACCTTGAACTTCGAGCCGCCGCCGCCGGCGGTGAGATCGACCAGCCGCGCATCGGCCTGCGGATTCTCGCCATAAGTGATGATGCGGCGGTCCTCGATCTTGCCGACGAGGCTCTGCACCACGGGATGATCGATGCACATCACGGCAAAGCCGTAGAACGGCAGGTTCTCGACGAAGTGACGAAACGCGTCCTGCACCGCCTCGAAGGTCTTGAAGTGATCGAGATGCTCGGGGTCGACATTGGTGACGATCGCGACATCGGTCGGCAGCTTCAGGAACGTGCCGTCGCTCTCGTCGGCCTCGACCACCATCCAGTCGCCGGCGCCAAGCCGCGCGTTGGAGCCGTAGGCGTTGATGATGCCGCCGTTGATCACGGTCGGATCGAGCCCGCCGGCGTCGAGCAGCGTGGCGACCATCGTCGTCGTGGTGGTCTTGCCGTGGGTGCCGGCGATGGCGACGCAGCTCTTCAACCGCATCAGCTCGGCCAGCATCTCGGCGCGGCGCACCACGGGAATGCGCCTCTCGCGCGCCGCCATCAGTTCCGGATTGTCGCGCTTGATCGCGGAAGACACGACCACGACCTCGGCGCCGTCGATATTCTCGGCCTTGTGGCCGACCGAGACTTTCGCGCCCTTCTTGCGCAGACGGTCGAGATTGTAATTGTCGGCGGCGTCCGAGCCCTGCACGGCATAGCCGAGATTGGCCAGCACCTCGGCGATGCCGCTCATGCCGATCCCGCCGATCCCGACGAAGTGGATGGGTCCGATCTCGCGCGGCAGTCTCATGTGGTTTCCTTGGGGTCATCGTCCGCGAAGGCGGACGATCCAGTACTCCGCGACGCCAGAGATTCAAATCAACTGCGTCGGATACTGGATGCCCCGCTTTCGCGGGGCATGACAAGTGGCTTTTTTGGCCATTCGGGCCGGAACAGGCGTCAGATTCCCGCGGTCTTCACCACGAGATCCGCCAGCCGCTCGGCCGCATCGAGCCGCCCCGCCCCCTTCGCCGCCGCCGCCATGGCGGCAAGCCGTGCCGGCTCGGCGGCGAAGCCAGAAATTTCGGATGCCAGCCGGTCGGAGCTGAACTCGGTCTGCGGGATGCGGATCGCGCCGTCGACCTTGGCCAGCACGCCGGCATTGGCGAACTGGTCCTGGTCGATCGAGCCCGGCAACGGCACCAGGATGGAGGGGCGACCGATCGCGGCGAGCTCGGCCACGGTCCCCGCACCGGAGCGCGATACCACGAGATGATTGGAGGCAAGCCGCGCCGGCAGATCCGTGAAGAACGGCGCGAGCTCGGCCTTGATCTTGAGCTTGTCGTAGACGGCGCGCACGCGGCTCATGTCCTCTTCGCGCACCTGCTGGGTGAGGACGAGACGGCTCCACAGCGCAGGCTCGAGCCGCTCGATCGCGCTAGGCACGATGTCGGCCATGATGCGCGCGCCCTGGCTGCCGCCGACGACGAGCAGACGCAGCGGACCGTTCGGCTCGGGCGCGGCATACTTCACCGCGGCGGCCGCGAGGATCGCCGGACGCATCGGCGTGCCGACGGTCGTCGTCTTGCCTGCCAGCGCCGGATCGCGATCGAGCACACCGGGCAAGGACGTCGCGATGGCGCGCACGCGGCTCGACAGGAACCGGTTGGCGCGGCCGAGCACGGCGTTGGCGTCGTGGATGATGCCGGGCACGCCGGCGAATTTCGCCGCGACCAGCGGCGGCAGCGTCGGATAGCCCCCGAAGCCGACGACGGCGACGGGCTTCAGCCGCTTGATCAGCGCGTAGGCGGACAGCGTGCCGGCGGCAAGCGTGAGGCCGGCATAGGCCAGCTGAAGCGGATTGCGGCCGCGCGCGGTCTCGCTTCTGACGACGTCGATCATGTCCTTGCTGAATAGCCCGCTATAGCGCAGCGCGCGCTCGTCGGTGACGAGGCGGACGCGATAGCCGCGCCGGATCAATTCGACGCCGAGCGCCTCGGCCGGGAACAGATGGCCGCCGGTGCCGCCCGCGGCGAGAAGAATCAGGGGGGACGTGTCCATAATGAGGGCGTTTTACAGGGTCTTTCTCGTCATTGCGAGCGAAGCGAAGTAATCCAGACCACCTCCGCGGAGACAGCCTGGATCGCTTCGTCGCTTCGCTCCTCGCAAATGACGGCTCACGCGTAACTGCGCATCGCCTCGGCGTGGCCGCTCGCCTCGACCTCGGTGCGCGGGCGCAGCCGCGTCAGCGCCAGCATCATGCCTATGCCATAGGCGAGCGAGACCATCGAGGAGCCGCCATAGGAGATGAAGGGCAGCGTCATGCCCTTGGCGGGGATGAGCTGCAGGTTCACCGACATGTTGATCGCTGCCTGCACGCCGAACAGGATCGCGAGCCCGGAGGCCGCAAAGCGCGAGAACATGTCCTCGTTGGCATAGGCGCGCGACAGCGTGCGCATGACGACGAAGGCGAACAGCGCCAGCATCGCAAGGCACAGGATGATGCCGAACTCTTCGCCCGCGACCGCGAAGACGAAGTCGGTGTGGCTGTCCGGCAGGCTGCGCTTGGCGATGCCCTCGCCCGGTCCGAGCCCGAACCAGCCGCCGTTGTAGAAAGCCTCCATGGCGGTATCGACCTGGAAGGTGTCGCCGGAGGCCGGGTTCATGAAGCGCTTGATGCGCCCCGCGACGTGCGGAACGAACAGATAGGCGCTGAACAGGCCGGCCGCGCCGAGACCTGCGAGGCCGAACACCCAGATCATCCGCATGCCCGCGATGAAGAACAGCGAGCCCCACACCATCAGGACCAGCATGGTCTGGCCGAAATCCGGCTCCATCACCAATAGCGCGACCAGCATCAGCAGCAGCA
The DNA here is from genome assembly GCF_020194135.1 of Bradyrhizobium sp. BRP23. Lineage (NCBI taxonomy): Bacteria > Pseudomonadati > Pseudomonadota > Alphaproteobacteria > Hyphomicrobiales > Nitrobacteraceae > Bradyrhizobium > Bradyrhizobium sp. BRP23. Next base: position 207,794 of record NZ_JADYVW010000006.1, read on the forward strand.
CCACCGCCATCGAGGTCGCCGGCATCTCCGGGCGCCTCGTCGATTCCGCGAACAGCCAGGCCGCGATCACGACGAAGGACGGCTTTGCGATCTCGGAGGCCTGGATGTTGACGCCGAGCAGCGTGATCCAGCGGCGCGAGCCCTTCACCTCCGGGCCGAAGGCGAGCGTGAGCACGATCAGGACGATGCTCGCCGCGAAGATGATCAGCGCCGAGCGGCGGATCGCGCGCGGCGACAGGAAGGACACCCCGAGCAGCACGATGCAGGACGGCACCAGGAACAGCACGTGGCGGCTGAAGAAATGGAAGGCATCGAGCCCGATGCGGGTCGCAACCGGCGGGCTCGCCGCCAGCGACAGGATCACCCCGGTCAGCATCAGCCCCAGGATGGCGCCCATCAGCGGCTTGTCGACGGTCCACCACCACTCGGAAAAGGGGGTGCGTTCTTCACGGGAGAGCATGGGCGGCCGCTTTCGGACAGAGGTCCGTTCATTGGTCGCCGAGGTTGGTTACCGGGAGGTTAAAGGGACGGGTAACTTTTGAGCGAAGCGTTGGTGCCGGGCTACGAACCGGGAGCCCTGACGAATCGATAGGGTATGCCGCCAAACGCCAGAGTGAGAACGCCATCCTCGGCGAATGAGAACTGGGTTCGTTCAACTTGTGGAGCTGAGGGCTGGTCGGTGACAATCGTCGAGCCCTCCACCCGATATCGAAGATTGATGATTTGTCGCTTGTCGTGCTCACGAATTGTGTAGCGCAACCCACCGCTCTCATCGAACTCGAGCAGGACATTTCCCAGGCGGGCTAGCGCCAGTTCATCGGTCTCGTCTACAAGCCAGGCGCCTACCAGAGTCATTATGTCATTCAATCGTTGGTGTCGGTGTCCTCACACCACCGGCTGCACACCCGGCAGCGCCTGCACCAGCTCGCGGAACTTGGTGCCGCGGATCTCGAAATTGCGGTACTGGTCGAACGATGCGCAGGCCGGGGACAGCAGCACGACGGCGTCGGTGAGGCCCGACGCTTCCGCATCGCGGGCCGCGTGTTCGACCGCAACGTCCAGGGTCTGGCTGATCTCATGCCCGACCTGTGTGCCCAGCGTGCCCGAAAACTCCTGCGCAGCTTCGCCGATCAGATAGGCCTTGCGGATGCGCGGGAAGAAGCCGGTCAGGCCAGTGATGCCGCCCGCCTTCGGCTTGCCGCCGGCGATCCAGAAGATCTCCGAAAACGACGACAGCGCATGCGCGGTGGCGTCCGCGTTGGTGCCCTTGGAATCATTGACGAACAGCACGTTGCCGCGGCGCCCGACTTGCTCCATGCGATGCGCCAGGCCCGGAAAGCTGCGCAGGCCGTTCTGCAGCACGTCCTGGCTGATGCCCATGGCGAGCGCGACGGCGGCCGCGCAGGCCGCGTTCTGCGCGTTGTGCTGGCCGCGCAGCGAGCCGATGCCGCCGAGCGCGGCGATCTCGCTGCGGGCGCCGCCCGCGGCGCGCACGATGGTGCCGTGCTCGACGTAAATGCCCGACGCGAGCGGGTTCTTGACCGAGATGCGCACCAGGTTCTTGCCAGCGCGGTCGAGCCGGTCGGCGATGTCGCGGCAAAAGCCGTCATCGACACCGACAATCGAGGTGCCGCCGCCTTGCACGCCGGCCACAAGGCGCTCCTTCACCGCGGCGTAATGCTCGATCGTGCCGTGGCGATCGATATGGTCCTCACTGACATTGAGCAGGATGCCGACGGAGGGATCGAGCGAGGGCGTGAGGTCGATCTGGTAGGACGACATCTCGATGACGTGGACGCGGCCCGTGCGCGGCGGCTCCAGCGACAGGATTGCGGTGCCGATATTGCCGCCCATCTGGGTGTCGTAGCCGGCGACCTTGGTCAGATGCGCAATCAGCGCCGTCGTGGTCGACTTGCCGTTGGTGCCGGTGATGGCGACGAACGGCGCGTCCGGCGCATGGCGGCGCCGCTCACGGCAGAACAGCTCGATGTCGCCGATCACCTCGACGCTTGCCTCGCGCGCCTTCAACACGCTCCAATGCGGCACCGGATGGGTCAGCGGCACGCCGGGCGCGAGCACCAACGCGGCGAACTGCGCCCAGGAGACGTTGCGCAAGTCCGCGGTGATGAAGCCGGCCTGCGCGGCCTTGGCGACGTTCTCGGCATTGTCGTCGGCGGCTATCACGTCGGCGCCGCCGGCCTTCAACGCATGGCAGGAGGCGAGCCCCGAGCCGCCGAGGCCGAACACCGCGACCGTCTTGCCGGCGAAGGACGTGACGGGGATCATCGATCGGTCACCGCAGCTTCAGCGTCGAGAGGCCGGCGAGCGCCAGCATCACCGAGATGATCCAGAATCGGATCACGATCTGCGGCTCGGTCCAGCCCTTCTGCTCGAAGTGATGGTGGATCGGCGCCATCGCGAACACGCGCTTGCCCGTGAGCTTGAAGGACACGACCTGCACGATGACCGAAACCGCCTCGAGCACGAACAATCCGCCGATCACCGCGAGCACGATCTCGTGCTTCACCGCGACCGCGATCGCGCCGAGCATGCCGCCGAGCGCGAGCGAGCCGGTGTCGCCCATGAAGATCGAGGCCGGCGGCGCGTTGAACCAGAGGAAGCCGAGCCCGGCGCCGAGCAACGCGCCGCAGAGCACCGCGAGCTCGCCGGTGCCGGCGACATATTTGATCTGGAGGTAATCGGCGAACACCAAGTTGCCGGTGAGATAGGCGATCATCGCGAAGCTCGCGGTGGCGATCATCACCGGCACGATGGCGAGGCCGTCGAGGCCGTCGGTGAGGTTCACCGCATTGCCGGCGCCGACGATGACGAAGGCGCCGAAGACGACGAAGAACCAGCCGAAATGCAGCACGGTATCCTTCAGGAAGGGAATCGTCAGCGCGGTGGAGGCGGGATCGCGGTTGAGCCGCACCAGCGCATAGCAGGCGACCAGCGCGATCACGGCTTCGATCAAGAGGCGCAGCTTGCCGCCGAACCCGGTCGTGGTCTGCTTGGTCACCTTGAGGTAATCGTCATAGAAGCCGACGAAGCCGAAGCCGAGCGTCACCGCCAGCACGATCCAGACATAGGGGTTGAGCGGATTGGCCCACAGCACGGTGCCGACCGTGAGCCCGGACAGGATCATCAGCCCGCCCATGGTGGGCGTGCCCTTCTTGGAAAGATGCGATTGCGGACCGTCGGTGCGGATCGGCTGGCCCTTGCCCTGACGGATGCGCAAGTGATCGATGATCCAGGGGCCGAACAGGAACACGAACAGCGCGCCGGTCACGATGGCGCCACCGGTGCGGAAGGTGATGTAGCGGAAGACGTTCAGGAAGGTGCGAAAGGCACCGAAGCCCGGAAATGTGTTGGAAAGCTCGATCAGCCAGTAAAACATTCAGACGGTCCTATGGCGCCTTTGCACGTCCAGGTGCTTCACGCGCATTCGCTGGTCTTCGTCATGGGCCGCGCGTTTCGGGAAACGGACGGCTTCCGCCGCAAAGGGTGGGATTCGGGAACGGCGTCTTCCAAGCAGTTTACGCCTTTGCCTGCAAGGCGGCCACCAGCCCCGGCACAAACTTGTTGACCCAGAACATCTTCTTGCTGCCCTTGACAACCACGACGTCGCCTGCCTTCAGCAGATTTGCGACCTCGTCCGGCTTCAGCGTGGCGGGATCGTCGTGCCAGCCAAGACCCTTGCCCGAGGGCAATGCGTCGAACAGGTGGCGCATCAGCGGCCCGACGCAATAGACGCCGTCGATGCCGTCGAGGTGGCTGGCAAGGCCGGTGTGATAGCTCGTTGCGTCCGCACCGAGCTCGAGCATGTCGCCGAGAATCGCGATGCGGCGGCCGCCGCTCATGTTGCGCGCCTGCAGACTTTGCAGCGCCGCGGCCACGCTGGCCGGATTGCCGTTGAAGCTGTCGTCGATCACGGTGATGTCGCCGACCGCCTGCTCGACGCCGCGGCCGGTCATGATGCCGACGCGGTCGAGCTTGACCGCGAGCGTCGCGACGTCGAGATGCGCGGCATGAACCGAGGCGAGCGCTGCCAGCGCATTGTGCACCCGGTGCGGCGCGCCAGGGGTGAGGCTGAAGGCGATCTCCTTCCTGCCGATCGCGGCCACGACCTGCCAGCTCTCGCCGTGCGGCGCGTGCGCGACCTCGTGCACCTCGGCATACTCGCCGCCGAAGCGCACGACCTTGCCCTTCCACTCGGAAGCCTTGATTCCGGCGGGCAGCACCAGCACGCCGTTCTCGGGCAGTCCGAGCGCGATCGATACCTTCTCGCGCCGGATGGCTTCGAGCGAGCCGAGCTTTTCCAGATGCACCGGCTGGACGTTGACGACGAGCGCGACGGTCGGCTGCGTGAGCTCGCTGAGACGGGCGATCTCGCCCTTCTGGTTCATGCCCATCTCGACGACCCAGAGGCTGGCGTCCCGCCTGGCATTGCACAGCGTCAGCGGCACGCCCCAGAAATTGTTGAAGCTCGAGGGGCTCGCATAGGCGTTCGGATAGGCGGCGATGAATTCCTTGGTGCTGGTCTTGCCGGCGCTGCCGGTGAGCCCGATCACCGGGCCGTTGAAGCGCGCGCGTGCGGCGCGCGCGAGGCCCCAGAGGCCGTCGATCAGCGTGTCCTTGACCACGATCTGGGGGATGCGGATGCCCGCGATCTCGTGCGGCACGATCATCGCCACTGCGCCTGCGGCTTCCGCCTTGTCGGCGAACTCCCAGCCGTCGCGCGCGCTGGCGAAAGCCGAGATGAAGCCGCCGCTCGGCGTGCCGCTCAGCGCAACGAACAGGCTGCCCGGCTTCACCAGCCGACTGTCCTGGGTGACGAAGTCTATTGCCGTGTCCGGGAAAGATCCCGTAACACCAAGCGCGCGCGCGACCTCGGCAACCGTCCATATTGGCCCGCTCATGCAACCCTCGACGCTAGTGCGGCGGCGACCGCCTCGTGATCACTGAAAGGCAGCACCTCGCCGCCGACGATCTGCCCGGTCTCGTGGCCCTTGCCGGCGATGAGCAGCGCATCGCCCTCCTGCAAGTCCTCGATCGCGGCGCGGATCGCCTCGGCGCGGTCGCCGATCTCGCGGGCGCCCATGGCGGCGGCGAGGATCGCGGCGCGGATGGCTTCCGGCTTCTCGCTGCGCGGATTGTCGTCGGTGACGATGACGGCGTCGGCGTTCGCCGCCGCGATCTCGCCCATGATCGGACGCTTGCCGGCATCGCGGTCGCCGCCGGCGCCGAACACGACGACCAGCTTGCGTTTCGCATAAGGCCGCAGCGCCTGCAGCGCCTTCGCGAGCGCATCGGGCTTGTGCGCATAATCGACGAAGATCGGCGCGCCGTTGCGCTCGCCGACGCGCTCGAGCCGGCCCTTGGCGCCTTCGAGATGTTCGAGGCTCGCAAACACGTTTTCAGCATCGCTGCCCGTGCCGATGGCGAGGCCGGCCGACACCAGCGCATTCTCGATCTGGAATTCGCCGACCAGCGGCAGCCGGATCGCGTGAGCCCTGCCGCGATGTTCGACCGTAAGCTTTTGCGAGAAGCCTTCGACTACGGCCTCCGTGAGGCGAATGCCCTCGCCGGCGCCATCGCCGTTGCGGCCGACCGCCATGACGCGCAGGCCGCGCGATGTTGCCGCATCGATCGCCTCCGCCGAGCAATCATGATCGGCCGAGATCACCGCCGCGCCATCAGGCGGCACCAGCTCGCGGAACAGGCGGAGCTTGGCCGCGAGGTAATGCGCAACGGTCGGATGGTAATCCATGTGGTCGCGCGAGAGATTGGTGAAGCCGCCGGCCGAGATCCGCACACCGTCGAGGCGATATTGGTCGAGCCCGTGCGAGGACGCCTCGAACGCGAGATGCGTGACGCCCTCGCGCGCGATCTCGTCCAACTGCCGGTGCAGCACGATCGGATCCGGCGTAGTCAGCGAGCCATAGACGGTGCGCTTCTGCGACACGAGACCGATGGTGCCGATGCTGGCGGAGGCGTGCCCGAGCCGCTCCCAGATCTGGCGTGTGAACGCGGCGACCGAGGTCTTGCCGCTGGTTCCGGTCACCGCGGCGATCGTCGCAGGCTGCGCCGGGAAAAACCTCGCTGCGGCCAGCGCCAGCGCCCGGCGCGGATTGGCGCTCGTGATGAACGGCACCTTGCAGGCGGCCGGCGCATGGTCGCCGACGACCGCCACCGCGCCCGCCGCAATCGCAGCATCGATGAAACGGGCGCCGTCAGTCTTGCTGCCTGCGAGCGCGAAGAAGAGATTGCCCGGCTGGACCACGCGGCTGTCGAGCGCAACGCCGCTCACCTCGAGCGCCGCAGCGGCGGGCTCGATCGCGGCATCATTGCCCTTGACATCCTGACCTAAGAGGTCGCGCAGCTTCATGGTGTTCCAGTCGACATGCCGTGCCGGAAAGCCGAATCCTCCGGGGAAAATCCCGACTCAGCAGCGGCGATGGCCCACCCGGTTGATTACTGGGTTGTCCTGGATGCTGCAAGAATAAGGCGCTCCGCAGGCGGCAGCTCGAACCGCGGCTCGACCCCCAGAAGCGGCGCGATCCGCTCGATCACCTTGCCGCCGGTCGGCACCGCGTTCCAGCCCGAGGTGATGAAACCATGCGTTTCCGGCAGTGCCTGCGGCTCGTCCAGCATGATCAGGACGTGATATTTGGGATCATCGCAGGGCAGGATGGCGGTGAAGGAATTGAGCACGCGCTTCTTGGCGTAGCGGCCGTTGACGACCTTCTCGGACGTGCCGGTCTTGCCGCCGACGTAATAGCCCTTGACGTCCGCCTTTCTCGCCGAACCGACTTCGGCATTGAGCCGCATCAGGAACCGCATCTTGTCGCTGGTCTCCGGCTTGATGACGCGCTTGGCCATCGCCTGGGCTTCGGATTCGCTGCGCTTCAGGAACGTCGGCGGAATCAGATAGCCGCCGTTCACCAGCGCGTTGATGCCCATCACCGCCTGCAGCGGTGCCACCGACAGGCCCTGGCCGAACGCGGCGGTGACCGTGTTCAGCTCGCTCCAGCGCCGCGGCAGCAGCGGCGCCGCACTCTCCGGCAATTCGGTGCGCAGCCGCGTCGTCTGGCCCAGCTTGGCGAGGAACGCCTTGTGCGCCTCGACACCCTGGTTGAGCGCAATCCGTGCCGCCCCGATGTTGGACGAGTAGGTGAACACTTCCTTGGTGTTGATGAAGCGCCCGACCGGATGGCTGTCGTGGATCGTGAACTTGCCGTAATGCAGGTTTCCGCGCGCGTCCCACATCGAGTTCAGATTGATCTTGCCGGAATCGAGCCCCATCGCCAGCGTGAACGCCTTGAAGGTCGAGCCCATCTCGTAGACGCCGGTGGTGAGGCGGTTGATGCGGTCGGGGTCGTGCGCTTCCTTCGGATTGTTGGGATCGAAGTCCGGCAGCGAGACCATCGCCACGATCTCGCCGGTCTTGACGTTTGAGACGATGCCTGACGCGGCCTTGGCGCGGAACTTGTCCTTGGCCTTCAACAGCTCGTCGCGCAGCGCGTGCTCGACGCGCAGATCGACCGCGAGCTCGATCGGCTTCTGCAACCGGTCGGTGGCAAAGCCGGCGCGGTGGAGGTCGGCGAGCCCTTGATTGTCGAGCCACTTCTCGAGGCCGGCGATGCCCTGGTTGTCGATATTGACGAGACCGATGAGGTGAGCGACCTCGTTGCCGGTCGGATAGACGCGCTTGTTCTCGCGCAGGAATCCGATACCGGGAATGCCGAGCTTGTGGACGGCCTGCTGCTGCGCCGGCGTGACCTCGCGCTTGAGCCAGACGAAGCCCTTGCGTGTCCTCAGGCGCTCGCGCACCTCGGCCTCGTCGAGGTCGGGAATGGTCGCGGTGAGGAGCTCGATCGCCTCGTCCTTGTCGATGATGCGGCGCGGCTCGCCGAACAGGCTCGCCGCCTTGACGTCGGTCGCAAGGATGGCGCCGTTGCGATCGACGATGTCGGGCCGCGCGGTCGCAACCACCTCTTGCGCTGCGGCGCGGCGCGCGCTGTGGGCGTCGGCGCCGATCGCGAACATCACGAGCCGCCCGCCGATCAGGGCATAGACCGAAGCGAAGGCGAGCATGGCGAGGCCGACACGCGCGCGCGCCTTCGCGGCGCGATCGACGTTGCGCCCGTAGAGCAGGCTTCGGATCAGCCGCCGCCGCCAAGGTTCACCTGACCGCTCGGTCGACTTTTCGGTAAGTTTTGCAGGCGTTGCCGGGCTCATTGCTTGTCCTCGCGCTGAGGCACGGAGCCCGTCACCGCATCAGGGTCGCTCGCGGCTTCGATGGTCTTGAGCATGGCCCCGATCGGATCGGGCTCGCCCGGCCTGAACATCCGGGGCGGACGCTCCGGCAGGCTCTTCAGCGAATCATATTGCGTGCCGTTGACCGGCTTGAGGTGCAGATGCCGGTCGGACAGGCCCTGCAGCCGATGCGGCGCATCGAGCTTGGCCCATTCGGCCCGCAGCCCTGCGATCGCATCGCGCTGCTCGCGGATTTCCGCACGCAGCCGCAGCACCTTCTCGGTACGCGCCGTGGAGTCCATCTTGATCCGGTAGACATGAGCGGCTGCGAAGATCAGCGCCCCGATGACGAGGAGGTGAATGATGCGCATGCGCTAGCCGCCCCTCATCACGTCGGCGAGCTTCGGCCAGGACGATGCCTCATTGGTCTCATGCGCCGGCGCCGAGCTGCGCTCGGCCGCGCGCAGCTTTGCCGAGCGCGCGCGCGGATTGTGCGCAACTTCGTCCTCGCCGGCGACGACCGGTCGCCGCGTCAGCAGCTGGAAGCTCGGCGCAATTTGCGCGACTTCCGGCAGATGCCGCGAGCCACCGCCGGTCTTCGAACGCTCGGAGAGGAAATTCTTGACGATGCGGTCTTCCAGCGAATGGAACGAGACGACGACGAGGCGGCCGCCGGGCTTGAGCACGCGCTCGGCCGCAGCGAGCGCGGTCTGGAGCTCCTCGAGCTCTTCGTTGACGAAGATGCGCAGCGCCTGGAACGTCCGTGTCGCCGGGTGAATGTCGCCGGGCTTCGATCGCACCACCCTGCCGACGAGATCGGCGAGCGCGCGCGTGGTCGTGAACGGAGTTTCCTGCCGGTCCGCCACGATGGCGCGGGCGATGCGACGCGAATGCCGCTCCTCGCCGAAGAGATAGATGATGTCGGCGAGATCGCCTTCCGAGGCGCGCGCGACGATTTCGGCCGCGGTCGGACCTGTCTGTCCCATCCGCATGTCGAGCGGACCGTCGAGGCGGAAGGAGAAGCCGCGGCCGGCCTGGTCGAGCTGCATCGAGGACACGCCGACATCCATTACGACGCCGTCGACGCCATCGACGCCTTGCGCCGCGCAGACTTCGGCGAGGTTGGAGAAGCGGTCCTCGACCAGCGTCAGCCGGCCCGCGGCGCGTTCGACCAGTTCGGCACCGCCGGCAATCGCGGTGCGGTCGCGATCGATGGCAATCACTCGGGTTCCCGGCACGTCCAGGATCGCGCGGCTATAGCCGCCGGCGCCAAACGTGGCATCGACATAGACGCCGCCCTCGCGCGGGGCGAGATGCGCGATGGCCTCACGGCCAAGAACGGGGATGTGCGGAACCGAACTCATGCGCGACGCCTGCCGGCCGCCGGCCGAGATACCCAAGCGGAATCGAGGCCGAACAAGCCCATAACGCCTCGAATCATTGCGCGTCGCGGCGGTTCCACGACAAAGCCCTCGTCCAGCATGGTTACCGAGCCCGATCGTCCCGGGCCACAAACCCAGTGTTCCCAGCGGAATTTGTCGGGCAGCCATGGGATTTCGAGCCAAAATACGCTTTGGCCGCCTCCGGACGCGGGTCGGCTCTTCATCTCTCAGTAACGGCCCTTAGCGTTAAGAAAGCGTTGCTCGGTTCGTGACAAGTGGAAAAGGTGACGAGGGGAGTGATGCGTCATCCACACACATTGCCAAAATGAATCCGTTAACCGCGCCGCGCGATTGCGCGCGATGAAGGGTAAAGGAATAGTAAAGAGAAGGGCTTGCCCCACTCTCCGTCCATTTGAGCTGCTCATGCCCTCGGGTTCGTCCACGCCTGGATCTGATTCGAAGCGTCACCGCGTTCTCCCGGTTCCCAAGACCGTGGCGGGCCTGCGCACCTTCGAGCCCGATTCCTCGATCGTCTCCGACATCATCCCCTCCCCGAACCATGGCGAGCGCAACAAGGGACGGCAGCCGGACATGATCGTGCTGCACTACACCGGCATGCCCGATGTCGAAGGCGCACTGGCGCGCCTCTGCACCGCCGGCACCGAAGTGTCGGCGCATTATGTCGTGCTGGAGGACGGCCGCATCGTGCAATGCGTGCCTGAGGCCAAGCGTGCCTGGCACGCCGGCGTCTCCTCTTGGGCCGGCGAGGACGACGTCAACTCCTGCTCGATCGGAATCGAGATCATCAATCGCGGCCATGACTGGGGCTATCCGGAGTATCCGCTGCGCCAGATTGCCGCCGTGATCGCGCTGTGCCGCGGCATCATGCTCCGCCGCAAGGTGCCGGCGCACCGGGTGCTCGGCCATTCCGACGTCGCGCCCGCCCGCAAGAAGGATCCCGGCGAGAAATTTCCGTGGCATTCGCTGGCCAATTCCGGCGTCGGCCACTGGGTGACGCCCGCGCCGATCGTCCGCGGCGAGACTCTCATGCTCGGCACCATCAGCGACGCGGTGCTGAGCATGCAGCAGGCGCTCGCAAGGTACGGCTATGGCGTGCCCCTGAACGGCAAGTACGACGCTGCGACAATGGAAGTCGTCACCGCCTTCCAGCGCCATTTCCGCCCGGCGCGGCTGGACGGCGTCGCCGATCACTCGACGCTGTCGACCTTACAGGCGCTGCTGTCGAGCCTGCCGGCGGAAGGAACGCCGGTGGCGTCGAAGTGACGGAGTAGCCGTACACGCCGTCATTGCGAGGAGCTCTTGCGACGAAGCAATCCAGACTGTCTCTACGATGACAGTCTGGATTGCTTCGCGGAGCCTGTCATCGGGCCGCGCTTCGCGCGGACCCGTTGGCTCGCAATGACGGCGTGTGAGGCTCCTACCCCATCTCCCTCATCCTTCGCGCATAGAGCCTTCGCAACGGCTCGAGCTGCGTCGCCACCGTCGCCGCACGATAGGCCTCGCGCGCCTCCTCCGTCCTGCCGAGCCGCCGCAACAGATCCGCGCGCACGGCGGGCAACAGCTCATAGCCGCGAAGCCCGCCGCGCGCGGCGATCGCATCGACGAGATCGAGCGCTCGTGCCGGCCCATCGACCATCGACAGCGCCGCGGCGTGATTGAGCTCGATCACGGGCGACGGATTGATGCGCAGCAGCACCTCGTACAGCCCCGCAATCTGCGGCCAGTCGGTCTCCTCGAAGCTCGGCGCACGCGCATGCAGCGCCGCGATCGCGGCCTGCACCGCATAGGGTTGTGGCCGGCCCGGCACGCGCAGCGCGTGCTCCACCAGCCGCAGCCCCTCGTCGATCTGCGCGCGGTGCCACAGCGAGCGGTCCTGCTCTTCGAGCAGGACGATGTCGCCGGCCGGCGTCTGTCGCCCGGCGCGGCGCGCGTCGTGCAGCAGCATCAGGGCCAGCAGGCCCTTGATGCCGGCGCGGTCGGGCATCAGCCGGTTCAGCAGGCGGCCAAGCCGGATGGCTTCGCTCGCCAGATCAGGCCGCATCAAGTCCGCGCCCTCGGTTGCGACATAGCCTTCGGTGAAGACGAGATAGATCACGGCGAGCACGCCATCGAGCCGCGGCGCCAGCATCTCGCGTTCCGGCACCTCATAGGGGATTCCGGCAAGCCTGATCTTCTGCTTGGCGCGGACGAGCCGTTGCGCCATCGCCTCCTCGCCGACGAGGAAGGCGCGCGCCACCTGCATTGTCGACAGTCCGCACACGGTGCGCAGCGTCAGCGCGACCTGCACCTCGGGCGCGAACGCGGGATGGCAGCAGGTGAAGATCAGCCGCAGCATGTCATCGTCGAGCGTTGCTGTCGGCTCGTCCGGGCCCAGCGCGTTGAGCTCGAGCTCGTGCACCAGCGCCTGCTGCTTGCCGCGGAAGACAGCCTGACGGCGGATGCGATCGATCGCCTTATGCTTGGCGACGTTGACGAGCCAGGCGCGCGGATTGTCGGGGACCTCACACGCCCAGCGTTCCAGCGCGACCGCGAACGCATCCTGCAGCGCGTCCTCGGCGAGATCGAAATCGCCGACGAGACGGATCAGCGTGGCTAGCGCCCGCCCCGCCTTGTCGCGGAAGATTTTGTCGATCTCGCCAGGGGTCATGTCACGCGATCACCCCCCTCTCGTCATTCCGGGGCGCGGCAAAGCCGCGAGCCCGGAATCCATAACCACGATTCGGGGATATGGATTCCGGGCCTGTGCCTTGCGGCGCACCCCGGAATGACGAAGGTGAGAGAGCCGTCACTTCTCATAGACCCAGATCGGCCGCACCTCGATCGAGCCGATGCGTGCGCTCGGAATCCGCGCCGCGATCTCGATGGCGGCGTTGAGATCCTTGGCTTCGATCAGGTAATAGCCGCCGAGCTGCTCGCGCGTTTCCGCGAACGGACCATCGGTCGTCAGCGTCTTTCCGTCGCGCACGCGCACCGTTGTCGCGGTCGTGGTCGGCTGCAAGCGGTCGCCGGCCTTGAAATTGCCGTTCTGGATGATGTCTTGCGTGAAGGATTGATAGTCGGCCAGGATCTTCTGGCTGGTCGCCGCGTCGATCTTCGCGTACTCGACCTCGTTCTGGTAGATCATCAGCAGATATTGCATTGCTTCACTCCTGTGTTCGGCTGTGTTGCCGACAACCAGTCGAACGGGCGGCGCGCCAAACGACATCTTCAGGATAAAATATTTCGGGCGGGCCGTGCACGGCGATATCGGCTTGACGAAACCGTCACAAATGCCCCATGCGTTATCAGTCAGTCGGCCGGACGGCCGCTCCGGCAGGTGCCGAAAGGCCGCCGGGGAGGAAAGTCCGGGCTCCCTTGACATGCGGTGCCGGATAACGTCCGGCGGGGGTGACCCCAGGGAAAGTGCCACAGAGAATGAACCGCCCGCCTTCGCCCTTCGGGGCTTCGGCGCGGTAAGGGTGAAAAGGTGCGGTAAGAGCGCACCGCGGGTCCGGCAACGGAGCCGGCATGGCAAACCCCACCGGGAGCAAAACCGAATAGGGACGGCTTAAGCGGGCTGTTCGCGAAAGCGATAACGCCGCGGGGCGATGTCAGGCCCGCCGTCCGGGTAGGTTGCTCGAGGCCATGTGCAAACATGACCCCAGAGGAATGGCCGTCACGTATCGTTCGCGCAAGCGGACGGTGCCCTACAGAACCCGGCTTACAGGCCGGCTGATGTGCGACGAGGGGTTCGGTGCCAACGCATCGGACCCCTCACCATTTTGGCCGATCACCTCGCCAGCCAACCGCCGTCATTCCGGGGCTCGCGAAGCGAGAGCCCGGAATCCATCAGGCGGCCGGCGCGGAGGAGAAATGGATTCCGGGCTCGTGCTGCGCACGCCCCGGAATGACGGCTGCGACCTATGCGACGATCTCGTCCAACACCGCCATCAACGCCTCCGGCGCCGTCACATTCGGCGCGTGGCTAGCGTCGAGCTCGACATAGCGCCAGCCCTCCTCGCTCTTCGTGCGCTGGGCAAACTGCCCGAACACATCGCCGGGCGGAAGGCGCGTGCAGTAGATGTAGCTGCGCGGCATCGCCGGCTCGCCATGTTCGAGCCTCAGGCGCGTCTCGAAGCACTTGATCGGCATCGGAACACGGCGCGCGTTGAGCCAGTCGAGATCGGCCGGCGAGGTGTCCGGCGGCGGCGGGTTCGGCGGGATGCGATAGCCGTCGCCCGAGCTGACTGCCTTGCGCATCGGCTCGCGCCCGCCCTCGTTGAGGTCGAACAGCGACTGGCCGTCACGCGGCACGAAGGCGTCGAGATAGATCAGTTCCGTTACGCGCTCGCGCGCACGGTCGGCGACGCCGGTCGCAACCATGCCGCCATAGCTGTGCCCGAGCAGCACGATGTCGCTGAGATCCTCGAACGCGATGACGTTGAGGATGTCCTGGATATGGGTGTCGAGATCGACCGAAGGATTGGCCAGATGCGCGCGCTCTCCGAGGCCCGTATAGGTCGGCGCCACCAGGCGGTGGCCGGCCTGCACCATCAGCGGGTGCATCTTCTTCCAGGCCCATCCGCCGGACCATGCGCCGTGACAGAGCAGGAAGGTCTTCGCACGCGGGGCCATCGGCGTTTCCATCGTTCTTGCTTGATACGATGGAGTGTAGCGGCATGCCGCGCGATGTAAACGCCGCCTCAGGCGGCGCGCGTGTCCTTCACCAGCACCGGCGCAAGCTCGCCGGCCTCGCGCCGCAGCTTGCCCGCCTCGAAACCATGCATGCCGAGCTGCCATTGCAGGCCGACGATGGCGCCCTTGGTCGGTTGCAGCAGCGCGAGTGAGGCGAACAGCGTCACCGGCAGCCACACCGCGAGCTGCAGCCACTCCGGCGGCGCGTAGGCGGTCTCGACCGCGAGGATTGCCGGCACCACGAGATGGCCGACCACCACCATCACGAGATAGGCGGGAAAATCGTCGGCGCGCTGGTGGAACAGCTCCTCGCCGCAATGGTCGCAAGCCTGCGTCACTTTCAGGAAGCGGCCGAACATGTGCCCTTCTCCGCAATTCGGGCATTTGCCGCTGAAGCCGCGCCACATCGCCTTGGCCAGAGAGACCGTCGCCAGAGAGACAGACATGACCACACCTCTTCCTTTTCGATGATCCATACAATAATATCTTGCATCCATACATTCAAAGGTTATAGGCCTAAATTGCATGGAATGGATCCCTACAATCTCGGAGCTTTCGGGCCCGCGCTACCAGCGCATCGTCGAGGCCATGGAGGCCGATATTGCCGCCGGCAGGCTGGTGCGCGGTCAGCAGCTGCCGACGCAGCGCGCGCTGGCAAGGGCCCTCGGCATCGACCTCACCACGGTGACGCGCGCCTACACCGAGGCGCGGCGCCGCGGCATCATGGAAGCCAGGGTCGGACAGGGCTCGTTCGTCTCGGAGACCAGCGCGCGGCGCGCGGTTGACCTGCCGCACCCGGTCGCGATCGACCTGTCGATGAACGTGCCGCCGCACCCGCTGGAGGCGCAGCTCGACGAGCGCATCATCGCCGGGCTCGAAGCCCTCCGCGCGCAATCGGGCCTGACGGCGTATCTCAACTACCAGCCGCCCGGCGGCAGCGCGCATGAGCGCGAGGTCGCGACGCGCTGGATGCGCGCCCGCGTTCCGCATGCACAGGCCGACCGGCTGGTGATCTTTCCCGGCGCTCAGACGATCCTCTTCAACCTGCTCGCCCATCTTGCGCGACCCGGCGACACCGTACTGACCGAAGCGCTCACCTTCCCCGGCATCAAGGCCGCCGCGGCACTGTTCGGTGTCAAGCTCGTCGGTGTCCCCATGGATGAGGACGGCATCCTGCCGGATGCGCTGGCAAAGGCGTGCCGCGTGCATACGCCGAAAGCCGTCTATCTCATTCCGACGCTGCACAATCCGACCACGGCGACGCTTTCCGCCGAGCGGCGCGGCACTATTGCGAAGATCATCCGCGATGCCGGCACCATCCTGATCGAGGACGACGCCTACGGGCTGCTCGACCGCTCGGCCTCGCCCATCGCGAACCTCATTCCGGAGCGGACTTATCTTGCAACCACGCTGTCAAAATGCATCGCGCCGGCGCTGCGCGTTGCCTATCTGGTGACGCCCGACAGCGGCGCGCAGCGGGACATGCGCACCTCCTTGCAGGCGACCGTGCAAATGCCGGCGCCCTTGATGGTCGCGCTGGTGACGCATTGGATCGAAAACGGCATCGCCGATCGCATCATCAGCGCCATCCGCAACGAAGCGGTCGGGCGCCAGCAGCTCGCGCAACGCGCGCTGAAAGGCTTTCAGTTCCTCGCCAGGCCCGCGGCGCATCATCTCTGGCTGCGGCTGCCGGAGGAGCGGCCCGATCTTGCCGCACATCTGCTGCGGAACGGGCTTGCCGTCGTCGCCGGCGATGCCTTCACCGTCGACGGGGCACCGCCGCATGCGGCACGCGTCTCGCTCGGCGCGGCCCGAAACAGATCGGAATTGACGGAAGCGCTGCGTATCCTGGTCGGCGCGCTGCACAAGCCTGCCGATACGAGGCAGATCGTCTAGTCTTTGACGATCGCGGCGCTGGAAAGCCGCAGATCACGCTTGCGTGCGGCATGGATTGACCTCGATGCCGGCAGGCATGTTATGCGAGCCGTGCGATCAACCGTTCAGGGTCGCCCCTTGCGACAAGGACAATCCGTTGGAAACGCTCACCTACGTCCTGCTGCTGCTCGGCGCGCTCGCCGGCGGCTTCGTCTCGGGACTGGCCGGTTTCGGCACGGCGCTGATGGCGCTCGGCATCTGGCTCTACGTGCTGCCGCCCTCGCTCGCGGTGCCCCTGGTGCTGATCTGCTCGGTCATCGCGCAGACCTCGACGCTGCCCTCGATGTGGAAGAATTTCGATCTCTCGCTGGTCTGGCCGTTCCTGATCGGTGGACTGATTGGCGTGCCGCTCGGGACCATGATGGTCGCCTCCGCGGACCCGGAGGTGTTCAGGCTGAGCGTCGGCGTGCTGATCCTGATCTTTTCGAGCGCACTGTATCTGAACAAGAGGCCGCTCGCGATCAAGATCGGCGGCCGGATCGCAGACGGTGCGATCGGCTTTGCCGGCGGCATTCTGGGCGGACTTGCCGGATTGTCCGGCCCGCTGCCGATCCTGTGGGCCAACATCCGCGGCTGGAACAAGCACGAGCGGCGCGGCATCTTCCAACTCTTTAACTTCACGGTGCTCGCCACCGCGCTGGTGTTGCAGACGGCATCAGGTCTCGTCGCCCTCAAGGTGGTCTGGCTCGCGGCCGTCGCGTTTCCGGGCACGCTGATCGGCGCATGGGCGGGCGCGCGCGTCTACCATGCGCTGAACGACAAGCATTTCGGCGATGTCGTGCTCGGCCTCTTGTTTCTGTCGGGCCTGACGCTCGTCTGGAACAGCCTTGGCGCGCATTAAAGCGCCGCGAACTCGCGGGAGGTCACTTTCGCTACGCGGGAGCACGGGCGGAAGGCGCGACCGGCTTGGCTTCCACCGTCTCCGCGGCCTGGTCCCGCGGCGCGAAGCGCTTGCCGAACTCGCGGCGCAGCAGCCATAGGCTCAAGCCGGCCTGCAGCGTCGTCGCCGCGATCGAAAGATACCAGACGTGCTCGATGCGGAATCCGGGTCGCGTCGACAGCCAGAGCACCGGCAGCGAATAGGTGAGCACGCGCGTCATCGAGCTCAGCAGCACAGGCTTGGTGTTGCCGAGGCCCTGGAACATGCTCGAGCAGGTGAAGATGAGACCCTGCGCCACCATGTTGAGCGAGATGATCCGCAGGAACAGGTAGGCGATCTCCATCGTCTCCCGGTCGTTGGAGAATCCGGCCAGCAGCAGCTCCGGCTTCAGCTGCGCGAGGATCATGAAGCCGACCGCCACGATGGAGGTGATCAGCACCGATTTGACGAAAGTCTCTCGCACCCGCGCGGCGTTGCCGGCGCCGAAATTCTGGCCGGCGATTGGCCCGGCCGCCAGTGCAACCGCGAGCGCCGGCATCTGGATGAGGGCGAGGACGCGCTGACCGATACCGAATCCTGCCTGTGCCGCCGCGCCGAAGTCGCGCAGCACGTAGTAGACTACCGCCATGAAGATAAACATCATTGCGAACTCGCCGCCGGCCGGCAGACCGACATTGAGGATGCGCTTGAAGTGGCGTGGTTGCGGACGCCACTGCACCGGATTGAATGCAACGTAGCGCTCGACCTTGCGAAAATACGCCAGCAGCATCAGGACGCCGGCGCCCACCGCGATCGTGCTCGCCAGTCCGGCGCCGGCGACACCGAGCGGATAACCCGTGCCCCAGCCGGAGATCAGGACCGGCGCCAGTGTAATGTTGATGATGACGGCAAGGACCCGCACCAACATGGCGGGGCGCACGATGCCGGTCGCGCTGAGCGCGGAGGCAATGACTTGCATGACGAATTCCAGCGCGAGCGCCGGCATGAACCACAACAGATAAGTGGTCCCCGCCTCGATCGTGGCCTGGTCAGCGGCGATCGAACGCATGTAAAGACGCGACAGCACCGCTCCCGTGACCAGGGTCAGCAGGCCGAACAGCACCGACAGCGCGACCGCCTGATTGAAGATCAGATTGGCGTCCCGCCGGTCCTTGCGTCCCACCGCATGCGCAATCAGCGCCACTGTCCCGACGCCGAGCACCTGTATCAGGCCGTTGACGAGAAAGCCGGCATTTCCCGCGGCGGCCACGCCTGCCACTGCGGCATCACCCAGCCCCGACACGAAGTAGAGATCGACCAGCTGGCAGATCATGATCGAGATCATGCCGGCCATGATCGGAGGCGCCATGCTCAGGATGTGGCTAGCGATGGAGCCGCGCGTCAGGTCTTTCATCTCATTCCATCCCTCGACGCCGTGACGGCGGGACTTCGCCCCGCCGCCGCGCGCCTCACTCCGCTGCTGCGATCTGTCCGAGCTCCACCACCTGACGCTCGAACAGGCCGCGATAGATGCCCCCTTGCTTGGCTGCGAGCACCGTATGCGTGCCCTGCTCGACGATCTCGCCGCGGTCGAACACCAGGATGCGATCGAGGCTCCTCACCGTCGACAGCCGGTGCGCGATCACGATCGAGGTGCGCCCCTTCATCAGCCGCTCCATCGCCTCCTGGATCAGCGCCTCCGATTCCGAATCGAGGCTCGAGGTCGCCTCGTCCAGGATCAGCACCGGCGCATCCGCCAGGAAGGCGCGCGCCAGCGCGACGCGCTGCCGCTCGCCGCCCGACAGCTTGACGCCGCGCTCGCCGACCAGCGTGCCGTAGCCCTTCGGCAGGCGCAGGATGAAGTCATGCGCGTTGGCGAGGCGGGCCGCCTGCTCGATCGCTTCAAGGCTGGCACCGGGCCGGCCATAGGCGATGTTCTCGGCGAGCGTGCGGTGAAACAGGATCGGCTCCTGCTGCACGATCGCGATCTGGCTGCGCAGCGATTGCTGCGTGGCGAGCGCGATATCCTGCCCGTCGATCAGCACGCGGCCGCCGGTGACGTCGTAGAGCCGCTGCACCAGCTTGACGAAGGTGGTCTTGCCGGAGCCGGAGCGGCCGACCAGGCCGACCCGCTCGCCGGCGCGGATCCTGACCGACAAGCCGTCGTACAGCGGCACGCGATGGCCGCCATAGCGGAACGTGACGTCGTCGAACACGATCTCGCCGCCCTCGATCGCGATCGGCCGCGCGTCGGCCGCATCGGCAATGCCGATCGGCTCGTCATGGATCGCCACCAGCTCGTCCATGTCGTTGACCGAGCGCTGGAGGTTGTTGATGTGCATGCCGACGTCGCGCAAATAGGCGTGGATGATGTAGTAGCTGGTCAGCACATAAGTGACGTCGCCGGGCGAGGCGTGACCTGACATCCACAGCAGCACCGATCCGCCGATCACGGACGCGCGCAGGCACAGCAGCAGCGAGAGCTGCGACATCGCCGTGTAATTATAGCGGTACCAGGTCCGCCGCACGCGCACGCGCCAGCGGTTGATGACACCGGCGAGCCGCGTGTCCTCGCGCGACTCCGCGCCGAAGGATTTCACCACGGCATTGCAGGTCAGCGCATCCGCCAACGTGCCGCCGACCTTGGTGTCCCAGGCATTGGAGACGCGGGCCGCCGGCGCGATGTAGCGGGTCGAGAGCACCACCGTGATCGTGACGTAGAAGATCGCCCCGATCGCGATCACCACGCCGAGCGAGGCCCAGTGCATCCCGATCAGGATCATCGAGCCCACCAGCACCAGCAGCGAGGGCGCCAGCGCCATCAGGATGGTGTCGTTGAGCAGGTCGAGCGCCCACATGCCGCGAGTGATCTTCCGCACCGTGGAGCCGGCAAAGGAGTTCGCATGCCAGTCGGTCGAGAAGCGCTGCACGCGGGTGAATGCCTCTTGTGCGACGTCCGACATGGTTTTGAGCGTGAACGGCACGATCGCCTGCAACCCTGCGAGCCGCAGCACCACCGAGGCCGCGCCCAGCGCCACGATGGCGCCGAACGCGACCAGCGCGGCATGGCGCGCATCGGGATCGGACGGTCCGCGGGTCAACGCATCGACCAGATGTCCGGAGAAGACCGGCATGAACAGGTCGGCGACGGTTGCGCCCAACAGGCCGCCGGCCACGACGAGGCCGCGCACCGGCTGCTTCAGCCAGTGCCGGAAGACGAAGGGCAGCACCACGCGAATGGCGGCGGGCTTCTTTGACAGAGCGGTCATGGCATCATCCGGCCGCTTCGCGCGGGCCGGCTCCATCGATGGACGCAGGCCGGCCGCGAAGGCCGCGACGGCGTCACGTAAGACTGACTTTGACTTGGGAAACGAAGCGATCGGGACGCTTGGCCAAAACCTTGGCCCAATCGAAGCTGGCGGAAGAGGCCTCTAACAGGCCGCGTACATACCGAGCCAGAACGTGATCGAGGTCATCATCGAGCGCGGGCGTACGATCTGCGATTGCGACGACATCATGCAAATCTCTCCCCGGTTCGAATGAATGAGGTGCGCTTTATAGATGTGTCGCCAGCCGATTGCAACGGGGCTCGCGCGAGATCACGCACGAGTGTTGCAAATTAGTGCGCGTCGCCGGCCGCGCCGAACGGGGAAGCCGGCTTGTTCAGCAGCGCGACCAGCAGGCTGAGACCGAGATAGAACAGCGCCAGCATGAGGAAGACATCGCCGAAGCTCATCACCACGGCCTGACGATGCACGATCTGGCTGAGCTGCTTCATCGCCATCAGCGCGGAATCGCCGAGCCCCTGGAACTTCTGCATCAACATGGTCAGGGTTTCAGTCGCGGTCGCGTTGCCCCAGGTCACCCGCTCCTGCAGGCGGACGATGTGCAGGTCGGTGCGTTCGTTGAGCACGGTGTTGATGACGGCGAGGCCGACCGCGCCGCCGAGATTGCGCATCAGGTTGAACAGTCCGCTCGCGTTCTTCACCTTCTCGGGCGCGAGCGTGCCGAGCGCGATGTTGTTGGTCGGCACCATCGCGAACATCATGCCGATGCCGCGCAGGATCTGCGGCACCAGCAGCTCGTAGAAATCGTATTCGCGCGTGATAAAGGTCATCTGGTAGGAGCCGATCGCGAACACGATGAGGCCGAATGCGATCATGTAGCGCATGTCGACCTTCGCCATGAGCCGGCCGACCAGCGGCGCGACCAGGAACATGGTGATGCCGGAGACGAACATGGTCTCGCCGATCATCAGCGCGCTGTAGCCGCGCACTTCGGCGAGATAGCGCGGGTAGATGTAGGTCAGGCCGTAGAGGCCGATGCCGATGCAGAATTGCAGCGTGCATCCGACGGCGAAATTGCGGTCGGAGAAGGTGCGCAGATTGACGATCGGCTCGGCCGCCGTGAACACGCGCCAGAAGAAGGCGATGGCCGAGAGACCGCTGATCCAGGCGCAGATCGCGACCGACGTGTCCTGCATCCATTGATGTTGCGATCCTTCCTCCAGCACGTATTCCAGCGTGCCGAGGAAGCTCGCCATGAACAGCAGGCCCCACCAGTCGAAGCGGTCGAGCAATTCGAAATGCGGCTCGTCGAAATCGACCAGCGCCAGCACACCTAATGTAATGCCGATGCCGGGCACGACGTTGATGAAGAACAGCCAGTTCCACGACATCAGGTCGGTGATGTAGCCGCCGACCGTCGGCCCGATGGTCGGGGCCAGCGTCGCGACGAGGCCGATGATGGGTCCGACGATGTGGAATTTGGTGCGCGGGAAGACGGTGTAGGCCGAAGCGAACACGGTCGGGATCATGCCGGCGCCGAGAAAGCCCTGCAGCGCACGCCAGAGGATCATCTCCTCGATCGTCGTGGCGAAGCCGCAAAGCAGGCTTGCGGCGGTGAAGCCCGCCGCCGAGATCGCGAACAGCAGCCGCGTGCCGAAGGCGCGCGACAGGAAACCCGACAGCGGGATCGCGATCACCTCGGCGATCAGATAGGCGGTCTGAACCCAGGACACCTCGCTGGAGCTCGCCGACAGCCCGGCCTGGATTTCGCTCAACGAGGCCGAGACGATCTGGATGTCCAGGATCGACATGAACATCCCGAACACCATGATGATGAACGCGAACAGCCGCTTCGGCGCAATGCGCTCCGAAGCGGGATCCGCCATCATGGCAGGTGAAGCGGTGGTGGCGGTGGCCATGTGTCAGCTCGGACTCATCTCACCTCTCCCGCAAGCGGGAGAGGGAGCGCACCTGCATTCGGGGCAGCGGCGCGGCTCATGTCATCGTCCCTACTGCGGATGAACCGCGGTGGGATGGTCGAGGTCGACCTCGCTGTCGGCGTCGGCAGCGCCCTTGTTGGTGTCGACGGTGGCGTAGACCGACATGCCGGCGCGGAGCAGGTTCTGCTTCGCCACCGATTTGGGCACGCGAATGCGGACCGGCACGCGCTGCACGATCTTGGTGAAATTGCCGGTGGCGTTGTCGGGCGGCAGCAGCGTGAACACCGAGCCGGCGCCCGCCGCGATGCTGTCGACCACGCCGGAGAACTTGCGCATGCCATAGGCATCGACCTTGATCGTCACCGGCTGTCCCGGGCGGATGCGCTTGAGCTGCGTCTCCTTGAAATTCGCATCGATATAGACCTCGTCCAGCGGCACGATGTTGCCGAGGCGCTGGCCGACCGCGACGAAGTCGCCGGTGTTGACCAGGCGGTTCGAGAACGTGCCGTTGACCGGTGCGCGCACCGCGGTGAAGCCGAGGTCGCGCTCGGCCTTGGCCAGCGTGGTCTTGAGCTCGGCGAGCTGCGCTTGCGCTTCGGCCTGCTGCGCCTTGGCGACGTCGACATTGCTGACGGCAACCTCAAAGGCGGCCTTTGCAGCCCTGACCGCGGCGGCGCCCTGGTCGCGTCCGGCTTCCGAGCTTTCGAAGGTGGCGCGCGAGGCAAAGCCCTTGCTGCTCAGCGCCTGCTGGCGCTCGTAATCGAGGTCGGCGCGCTTGAGGCCCGCTTCCGCGGAGACGAGCTGCGCCTTGGCCTGGGCGACCTGGCTGTCGAGTGCGGCGACCTGGCGGCCGATGCGATCGATGGTGGTCTGCTGGGTCGCGATCTTGGTCGCGGCGGCTTGGACCGCGATCCTGTAATCGCCGTCGTCGATGCGGAAGATGATGTCGCCGGCCTGGACGGGCGTGTTGTCGCCGGCGAGGATCGCGGAGATGTGGCCGGCAACGCGCGCGCCGAGCATGGTGTTGTTGGCGCGGACATAGGCATCGTCGGTCGAGATGTAGAAGCGGCCGACCAGCGTGTAATAGCCGGCATAGCCCGCAACGGCGAACGCGAGCGCGAGGCCGAGGCCGGTCAGGACGAATTTGCGCTTGCCGGATTTGGGCGCAGCGGCGGCGGGCGCTTCCGCCGCGGGTGCCGGCGGCTTGTCGGTCACCGGGTTCTCCGGCGCCTCGCGGGTCGGACGCTTCGTTTCCTCGGCGACATGAGGGCGCAACTGCTCGGCAGGGAGTGCGGATGCCTCGGAGCCAGCATCACCACCCGCCTGGTCCTCCACCGCTTCCTGGCGAAGGACGCGAGCCGTCTGGTCTCTCGATGCGGCCATCCAGGCCTCCCCAAAAACGCAACCGAGGGCGCCCGCTGCTGCGGGCGGTCTCCTCGCTGGATCTCAAATACCATTGACCGAACGGTTCGGTCAATATAGAGATCGTGTCCTGCAGACCTTACTGCCGCGAAGCCTTCGTTGGCGTTTCATGGCCCTGATCCGAACCAAAAAGCTTCCGAGACCCTAAACCAATGGTTGTAGCTGCCGGCGAACAATTGCACGTCGTCCCGGACGAGGACAATTCCAAGCGCCGCCAGATTCTGGACGGTGCCCGCAAGGTGTTCATGGATCTTGGCTTCGACGGCGCCAGCATGGGCGAGATCGCCCGCGCCGCGCAGGTCTCCAAGGGCACGCTCTACGTCTATTTCGCCGACAAATTCGCGCTGTTCGAAGCCATCGTCGAACAGGAGGCGCTCCAGCATGGCCAGGTCGTGTTCAGTTTCGATCCCGAGCGCGAGGCCGAGACCACGCTGAAGGAGTTCGGCCTCGCCTATCTTCACCTGGTCTGCCGCCCCGGTGGCGGATCGGCGATCCGCACCGTGATGGCGATCGCCGAGCGCATGCCGGATGTCGGCCGCCGTTACTATGCGCGCGTGCTGGACAAGAGCATCAACCGCCTCTCCGACTATCTCAAGGCCCGTGTCGCCTCGGGCGATCTCGCGATCGACGATTGCGATCTCGCCGCCTCGCAGTTCATGGAGCTCAGCAAGGCCTCGCTGTTCCTGCCCTTCGTGTTCCAGGCGGCGCCCGCGCCGTCGGAACAGCGCATGAGTGCGGTGGTCGAGAGCGCAACGCGGATGTTCCTGGCGGCGTATAAGGCGAAGTAGCCGCGCGTTGCGCCTGTGGGCCGGGCGGCTATATTGCGGCCATGTCTCGTGATCTTCGCCCGCCGCTCGACATCCTCCACTACGAGATCGTCCAGGAACAGGCTTCGGCGCTTGGACGGATGGGCCGCGCCCTCGAACAGAGCCTGTCGCGCTTGCGCGAGTTCGACGCCGCCCACGCAGCGACCGATGTGCCGGAAGCGATGCAACCGGCCAGGCGCAAGCTGGTGCTGGAAGCTGGCCAGGCGCTTTGGATGTTCGTGGTGCAACGCGAGGCGTCCGGCTTGCGCGACAGCCGCCACATCATGCGCACCTACAACGTCCCGGGTGAGGTGCAGCGCTGCATGGGATTGGCACCGGCGCCGCGGAAGCCGGCTGCGGGGTGAACTCCGGCTCGGCTGGGATCAAATTTCGATGTCTTCCATTGCGCGCCACCCGTGAAGGACGCGCCGCCCCTCCCGCGCGAACGCAAAGCAGTTGCCACCGCCGGCGGGCTGATCGTGGATGCGGGCGATGGGGTGGCCCGCAATGTGGCAAAACAGCAGCGTGCCGACTGCGCCGTGGCCGACGAACAGGACGTCGCCGGGACGATGTCGCGCCAGCACCGCCTCAGCCTCGCGCACGATCCGCGCCTGTGCATCCGCGGCACGCTCCCAGCCGCGCACGCTGAGATGAGGCGCGGCGAAGAACTGGTCGGCGACGGCTTCGAACTCGGCCGGCTTCAGGAAGCCGGTCGCCGAACGGTCGTTCTCGTGCATGGCCTCGCGGATCTCGATCATCAGTCCGAGACGAGCGGCAATGATCTCGGCGGTCTCGATCGCCTTCCGCTCGCCGCTGGCGACGATCTGCGTCGTGCTTGCAAGCCAGCCTGCATTCGCCAAGGCTTCGGTGCGCGCGCGACCGACCGGGCTCAGGCCCCATTGCGGCACCGGCACATCGGGATCGATTTGCACCTGCGGGTGGGTGAGATAGCGGACGATAGACATTGCCTTTGACGCGATCGTAGCCCGCATGGAGCGAAGCGGAATGCGGGGACAGTTCTTCCCGGATTGCGCTTCGCTCCATCCGGGCTACTGGCAAATCGGGCTATTCGTCGATGTACTCGTCGTCTTCCCGCTTGTGCATCGTGCTCTTGCGAGCACCGAGCGAACCGGTCACCGACGGCTCGCGCCCGCTCGCATAGGGTCTGCGCGATTGCGCGCGCGAGGCGACCTCTTCGCCCGACACCGCGGCCGGCTGGCAGATCAGGCGGCGGCTGGCGCGGCGCATCAGATCGACATGGATGTGATCGTAGTGAAAGACGTTGGAGCCCGGCGCCAGCACGGTCGTGAAGTGCGCGCAGGCCCCAGCCTGCACGTCGCGCAGGAAGCCCTGCTCTTCCGGCATGCCGCGCCAGCCGTCCTTGATGGTGATGCGGCGGCCGTCGGCGAGCACGAAGGCGGAAATGTCGAGGGCGTTGCCGAAGGCGTGCTCCGAAATATGGGCCCGCGAATTGCCGTTCATCCCGCGGCAGGAATAGGCGGAGATCTGCTTGATCTCGGCGACGCGCACGCCGAACCAGCGCATCGCCGACGGCTGCACGGTGTCGGCGAGCCAGCGGTCGAGCTCGGACACGATCGGACAGGCGAGCGTCGCGGTCGGCTTGATCGCGACGGGACCGACGCTCGTGACGGGATTACCCTGCGCTGGACCAAGACGCGGCAGCGGCTGCTGCGCCGGCGCCTGCGAGTAAGGCGCCGGACGAGCCGGATAGCTCGGTGTGTTCATGTAGCGCGCCGCCCCCGCGGCATCGGTGCCCTCCGGCGGCAGATCGATCTCGTCCTCCTGCGCGGCCACGCCGGGTGCGTTGAGCGACATCGGCCCGGACGACGTGCCGTAGCCGGCGGGCTGGCGCACCGCGCTCTCGGGATAGTTCGAGCGCTGCGGATAGGACGATGCCGGATAGGACGATGTTGGATAGCCTTGGCTCTGCGGATAATTCGACTGCGGCTGCACCGGCCAACGCGGCTGGTTGCCGATGCTGCCGGGCGGACGCAGCGCCTCGTCGGCAAAGCCATAGGTGCCGGAGGCTTCGCCGATGGCGGCGACCTTGAGCGGAAACTCGGCGCCGCAGCTGCCAGGCCCGGAGATCGGGTCGATGCGGACGATGTCCGCACTTTCCTTGACTGCGCCCGATTTCAGGCATGCGGCTTCTGCCTCGGCCCGCCAGGGTTCGCGTTCGGCCTGGAAGAAGCCGCGACCGCAACCCGCTAGCGAAACAAGGACGATGGAGCCGACGAGATACAAACGAACTCCGCGCGTCATGCACGCACGTTCGATGAATTTACTTAAAGACTCTTCAACGTGTTGATTTCAGTGTTCTTTAACCATACCGGGCGCGGCGGCACCGGTTGCTGCCGATGACGAGCGACAGCGAGCCTGACTTTTTCGAAAAGAGACTTTCTGTTAACCATAAGGGCTGCGCGCCAAGCAGCGCGCACCGAGGGAGCGACCTCATGACGTTCGCCGGCAGATTGAGCGTGATCACCGCCTACCTCGCCATGGCCTTCGTCGGCGCCATCGTGCTCGGGATGATTTAGACTCAAAGCACACAGTGACTCTCTTCCCTTCTCCCCTTGTGGGAGAAGGTGGCGCGCGAAAGCGCGACGGATGAGGGGTTCTATCCTCGCGGCACAGTGCTTGTGGAGACAACCCCTCACCCAAGTGAATTCGTGTCGACCAGCGGAGCTGCCCTCTCCCACAAGGGGCGAGGGCACAACAATGCGCATCGCCACGAGCTACGACCGCGCGCTCCATTGAGGTGACGTCGTGATCAGCTCCTCCCGTGGCGCATCGACCCGCGTCCAGTCGTTGCCGGAGCACCAGAAGCGGCCGAGCGCGCAGGCTTCGACGTGCAGCTTGCCGGAGCTCTTCAGCGTCATCGTGGCGTAGTAGGTGTTGCCGCTGGAGCGGCTGTAGATGCTGCCGGTCCAGACATTGTGCTTCTTCGGCTTCATGTTGACGAGCACGCTCTCGCCGCGGCTCGACGCTTCACTGAGCGCGTAACCGCACAACGCAGCTCCACAGCGCTCGATGCGGACCGTGCCCTTGGCGCCGGCGCTCTCCCATTCGCCGAGCAGCGCGTGGCCCGGGTCAGTGCTGATCTGCGCCACCGCTGCGGTCTGATTGATCTCGGTGCTCGGAACGATGACCGGCGGCTCGATGCGCGGCGGTTCGAGCGCGGCGGTCTTCGGCTGATCGGTGCGCTCCAGATCAACCCGCGGCGGACCGGGCCTCAACGTCTCCAGTCTCGAAATCTCCAAGCTTGGCGCCGGCGGCGGTGCAACGGGCTGCGACGTCGCCGCGGCAAGCACGGGAGGCGCCGGTGCCGGCACCACCACAGCCGCTTGGGGCGGCTTGACCGCTGCCGTCGGACAAGCCGGCTGCGGCGCCTGGACCATCAGCGTGGGCGCCGGCTGCGCGGCTCGTGCCATGCCGACATCGTCCGTCGACCTGAGGCTGCGCCTGGAAGCCACCGTGATACAGGACGCAGATCGGCAATTGCGCGGCGCCTCGACATGGAACCGGTTGCCGCCGATCGAGAACGTGTAGGCGCCGGCCTGCGCCGTCGGCGCGATCGCCAGCAACGCGATCGATGTGGCAAGACAGGTGGCAAGCCAGGTTGCAAGCCGCTGCATCTGCGTTTCCCTCGGTGTCGCGACGACGTTACGCAGCGCAGGCGAGGCTGAATGTGCGCTGCATCACCCAGGCGTTGTTCGCTCGTTGTGACGCCCATCACAGAACGCCCGACCGCCGCGGCTTAGGGTCGAACCACGCTTCATTCACCAGCGACACCAGTCCATATCGGGACCGCGCTATTTTCGGAGGTTGTCATGAACAAGCTCTCCATCGCCGCCACCGCCCTCTTCCTGGCTTCGACCGCCGCCGCGCATGCCGGCAATTCGATCTCGTTCCAGATCGAGGGCCAGCACATCCGCATCGAGACGCCGCGCAACTGCGCTTCGCTCAATTGCGTGACCATCGTCGCGCCGGGCCTGTCGGACAAGCCGATCAAGCTGAACAACATCAACCTCAAGGGTCTTGGCGGCTCCAAGGACGATGACGACGACACCACGCCGGCTCCGGCGCCCACGACGGCGCAACCCACGCCGGCTCCCGTGCAGCAGCAGCCCGTGCCGCAAGCGACTGCGCCGGCAGCGCCAGCCGCGCCCGCTGCCCCAGCCGCGACCGCTGCCGCCGCTCCTTCTGTCGGCTTCGACAGCTCGCAGCCTGCTCCTGTTGCTGCGCCTGCCCCTGTTGCCGCTCCCGTCGCCGCGGCTCCCGCGCCGGCTCCGGTGGCTGCCGCGCCCGTGGCCGCAGCGAACTCGCCGATCGGCATCTGGGCGACCGAAGAGAACAAGGGCAATGTCCGCGTCGAGCAGTGTGGCGCCAATCTCTGCGGCTATGCCGAGAAGACCAATGAGCGCATCCTGATCAACATGAAGCCCGAAGGATCGAAGTGGAGCGGCCGCATTCGCGATCCCAACTCCGGCCGCAACTACGACTCCACGATCTCGATGAAAGGTCCGAATACGATGCGCGTGCAAGGCTGCGCCTTCGGCGGCATGTTCTGCGGCGGCCAGACCTGGAAGCGCGTGAGCTGACCCGCGGAGCGCATCGCGAAAAGTAGACAACTCTTCGTCATGCCCGGGCTTGTCCCGGGCATCCACGTTCTTCGTACCGCAATCAAGACGTGGATGGCCGTGCCTTCGCCGCGCCGTAGCGGCTTCGTCCGTGCAGGCGGGACAAGCCCGGCCATGACGGAAGGATAGCTAGCCCCTGCCCCGACGACAGACGTTCATCCACCATTCAGCCACACCCCGTTGAAATCGCCCGATCTCGCCTCACGCTCTCACCGGGAGTCCTTCGTGACATCAATGCTGGCTTGGCGCCGCCTCGTATTCGCGCTCGCCCTGCTGGCCTTGCCGCTGGCAGGCGCTGGTGTAGCGTGCGCATCCGAGACGATCGAGTTCGCACAGGCGCAACCGCAAGCCCAGCCAACGCCCGCGCCTTCGCCGACGCCGACGGCGACGCCGGCACCGTCTGCAGACGCACAGCCCCCCGCCGTCGAGCCGATCGGCAACGTCGCGACCGTGACGGGGATCGCGACCGTGATCCGCGACAAGAATTCCTATCCGCTGCGCGTGCGCGACGATATCTATCTCAACGACATCGTGCAGACCTCGTCGAACTCCGCGCTCGGGCATCACCTTCAACGACGCCACCACGTTCAACCTCTCGGCCAGCGCGAAGATCACCATCGACAATTACGTCTATGACGACGGCGGCAAGCAGAATTCGGCGATCTTCGACGTCGGCAAGGGCACGGTTGCCTTCGTGGCGGCCGCGGTGGCGAAGACGGGCGACATGAAGATCACGACGCCGACGGCAACGCTCGGCATCCGCGGCACCACCGGGGTCGTCGACGTGCCCGAAGGGGCGGCGGCGAACCGGGCGCGAACGTCAACATCAAGCTCTATCCCGACGCCGACGGCCGGGTCGGCCACATCGATGTCGAGGAACGCGCGAGCGGCGCGCGGCTCGGCGCGCTGACGCAAGCCGCGAGCGGCTTTGCGATCCGAGCGGGCGCAGCCACGGCCGGCGGCATGCGCTTTGCTGCCGTGCCGATCATAATTCCCGCGCCGCAGATCGCGCGCGACCGCGGCTTCGTCGGCCAGGTGCATCTGGCGCAGACCGCGGGCCGGCAGATCGTCATCGAGCAGCGCGACTTCCGTCGCGCCAATCCGGCTGCGCTCAGCCGCATTCCGCGGCCGGCACAACCGCCGCAGCAGCAACAATTGCGGCCGACGACAACCCCAGGCCGGCAGCCGCAACGACCGAACGTCCAGCCGCGACAGGACAATCGTCCGGGTCAGCAGCAGCCGGGCACGCCGAGCCGGCAGGGACTACAGCAAGGCATGCAGCCGCAGCCCGGCCAGCCGCAAGGTGCCGGCCGTCCACGCGTACCGCAGACCCTGCCGCAGCGTGATGGACAGATTCAGCCCGGAGGAATCGTGCCGCCGCAACCGGGCGGGACACAGCAAGCAGATCCGCAGCAGCCATTGCCGCGCACAGGATTGCAACCGGGCCAGCCTCCGGCTCAACAACCAGGTATGCAGCGCCCCGGCGGCTTCCAGCCACGCCTCCCCGCCGCGCAACGTCCCGCAGCGCCGCACAGACCCGCGCCCGCTCCGAAGGAGAAGGAGCGGCGGTAGTCTTCCTTCTCCCCTTGTGGGAGAAGGTGGCGCGAAGCGCCGGATGAGGGGTTCTATCCACTCGCCGGACCCGCTCGTGAGGATAGAGACCCCTCACCCGTCTCGCCGCTATTGCGGCGAGCCACCCTCTCCCACAAGGGGAGAGGGTGCACCTTCAATGCCGCACTGAAATTGCGCGTAAATAACTCACGCCTCGCCGCGCAGCCAGGCCTTCACCTTCCGCAACAGGCCGTGCCGCAATTCATCGACGGAAGCTGCTTCCGCAGGTGTCAGCGTCTGCAAAGATGCATGGATGTCGTCTTTCGCCAACGGCGACACCGGCTCGGAAACCTGCTCCGGGGCGAACAGAGGCGCCAGCCCTGCCGCCGCGAGCGCGATCGGTCCGATCTGAGTCAGGAAGACGCGTTCGTATTCGCGCGACAGACGGGCGATCGCGTCGTCCAGCGTCAGCCAGTCGACCGCCTTGATGTCGTTCATCAGCTTGCGGACCGGCCCGCCGTCGGCCTCCATCCGCCAGTAATGCACGACCTTGGAGCGCCCGCCGGACTGATAGACCAGCGTGCCCAGAAATTCGTGCACGGCCACGTCGTGGCCGGTCTCCTCCAACACCTCGCGGTGCGCGGCTTCCCTCGGCGTCTCGCCGTCGTCGAGCTTGCCCTTGGGCAGGACCCATTCGTTGCGCTTGCGCTGGCGCACGACTGCAACCAGCGGCACCGGCGCGCGCCGCAACACAATACCACCCGCCGCCATGACCGGCGCCCGCGCCATCGTCACATCCGTATCGATCGAATCGTCCCCGCCCGACGATATAGGCGGCGGGGGCGGCGGATTGAAGGCTACTTTCTCCTGAGCAGCGCTTGACCGGCGCGAATGCGCGTGCCCTCGGCAATGCCGTCGCAGAACGAGAAATCGCCGGGCGCGAGGATGATGATGGTCGAGCCGTGCTCGAACCAGCCGAGCTCCTCGCCTTTGCTCACGTTGACGTCGCAGGGAAAATTGACCGGGCCGCGCGTCTGCGCGTTCAGCACCATGTCGAGGAAGTGCAGGCGGATGCTCGCGACCAGAATCGCCGCCACCGGCACCAGCGTCACGGCTTCGCCGGTCGACAAATGCGTGCGGATCACCGCGCGCTCGTTCTTGCAGAACAGACGCTCGACGCGCTTGAGCGCGATCGGGTTGACGTTCCAGACGTCACCGTGGATCAGCGTGACCCGCTCGATGTGCGCGTCATAAGGCGCATGGAAGCGGTGATACATGCTCGACGTCAGCCGCAGCGTAACGAAAGAGCCGTTGCGGTGCTGCTCGACCAGCGCGGAATCGCCGACGAGATCGAGCAGCGAATAGGGCGCGCCCTTGACCTGGAACAGCTCGGTGTCCGCGATTTTCCCGTGAGCGCCGACGATGCCGTCCGAGGGGCTCGCCACCACTGCAGGATCAGGATCGAACGGCCGCAGGCCCGGCTTCAGCTCCCGGGTGAAGCAGTCGTGCAGACTGCTGAACTGCGTCTTGCGCGCCTCCGACAGATCGAGGTCGGAGAACAGCTTCCACAGCGCGATCGAGAAGTCCCGCACCAGGGGATTCTCGATCTTGGAGAACCAGCCCATGAAGCGGGTCAGGGCCGCGCGCGGGATGCGGTTGGTCAACAGGAAGTTGAGGTCTTCCTGCTGGGTGAAAGAGGCGATGAGGGCTTTGACTGTCATGAATCTGTCAGCTCGCAGGTTTAGCGCTTGTTGTCATGGAAACGACACTCCCGATTCTCTCGATGTCCGTGGCCGCCGCAGCGTCCGCTGCCGCCGTCCTCCCGAAGATCAAGGCGCGGGTCGAACTCTCCCGCGCCAAGCACCGCTCGCTGGCCGGGCACTCGAAGATGTCGCGCCGGGTGGCGCGGCTGCTGCCGTTCTACGAGTTCGAGGGTGATCAATACTTCGCCTGCGACGGCGCGCCGGCGAACATCGCAGCGCAACGCAAGGACGCCTTTTTCCGTCTCGCCAGGCTTTACGCCGAGCGCTACCCCCGGGGTCGCGCGATGACGAAGGAAGCGGCGGAGACGATCTCCGACCTGAACTTCACCGAAAGCTACCGCGTGCCGTTCCAGTTCTCGCGTCTCGTCCGCGAGCATCTGGGCACGTCGACCTTCATGGAATCCTCGCGCGGCGTCACCGTCACCGACGTCGACGGCAACACCGCTTACGACCTCACGGGCTCCTACGGCGTCAACATCTTCGGCAACGACTTCTACAAGGAGTGCATCGAGGGCGCCGAGAAGCGCGCGCATGCGCTGGGCCCCGTGCTCGGCCCCTACCATCCCGTCATCCTCGAGAATGTGCAGCGGCTCTGCCAAATCTCCGGCCTCGACGAGGTCTCGTTCCACATGTCCGGCACCGAGGCCGTGATGCAGGCGGTGCGGCTGGCGCGCTACCACACCAAGCGCACGCATCTGGTTCGTTTCGCCGGCGCCTATCACGGCTGGTGGGGCGACGTGCAGCCGGGCGTCGGCAATCCCATTCCTGCGCACGAGACCTATACCCTCGCCGAGATGTCGGAGAAGACGCTGCATGTCCTGCGCACGCGCAAGGACATCGCCTGCGTGCTGGTCAACCCGCTGCAGGGGCTGCATCCTAACGCCAACGCGCCCGGGGATTCCTCGCTCGTCGATTCCTCGCGCGAAGGCCATTTCGATCGCGCGGCCTACACCGAATGGCTGAAGAAGCTGCGCGAAGTTTGCAGCGAACGCGGCATCGTCCTGATCTTCGACGAGGTGTTCGTCGGCTTCCGCCTCGCCGCCGGCGGCGCCCAGGAGTATTTCGGCGTGCGCGCCGACATGGTGACCTACGGCAAGAGCCTCGCCGGCGGCCTGCCGGTCGGCGTGGTCTGCGGCAAGCGCGAATTGATGCGGCGCTTCCGCGACGACCGCCCCGCCGACATCTGCTTCGCCCGCGGCACCTTCAACTCGCACCCCTACGTCATGACGGCGATGGACGAGTTCTTGAGCCGCCTCGCCAGCCCGAACTTCCGCGCCGTTTATGATGGGCTGGAGGAGACCTGGAACGGGCGCGTGAAGAAGCTCAACCAGATGATGCAGGATGCCGACCTGCCGGTGCGCTTCGCCAACTTCTCCTCGATCTGGACGGTGAAATACACCACGCCGTCCCGCTACAATTGGATGCTGCAATATTACCTGCGCGCCGAAGGCCTGGCGTTGAGCTGGGTCGGCACCGGACGGCTGATCTTCAGCCTCAACTACACCGACGCCGACTTCACCGAAGTCGCCGACCGCTTCGTCCGCGCCGCGCAGAAGATGAAGGCCGACGGCTTCTGGTGGCACGATGGCGTGCTCACCAACAAGCAGATCAAGCGCCAGATCCTGAAAGAGATGCTGGCCAAGCGCTTCGGGCGCTGAGGCTTTCTGACACTTGGCCCCGATCACCGCTCGCCCTTCTCCCTCGCCCCGCTTGCGGGGAGAGGGTCGGGGTGAGGGGGACTCTCCGCGCGTGCGGTGAGCATTGACGCACGACCATCTGGCAGCATCCCCGCGGAGAGTCCCCCTCACCCGAATTTGCGCTCCGCGCAAATTCGACCTCTCCCCGCACGCGGGGAGAGGTGAAGGAAGCACCGCGTTCGCAGTCCCGAACACGTGGATGCCCGGCACAAGGCCGGGCATGACGTAGCCATCAGACATCGGAGCGTGTCGCGTGCGCCGCGCGCTTCAAGCGTGCTGCTCTTCGAGCACGGGCTCGTCGATGAAGCCCAGCGTGTGCTCGGGATTGAGGTGCAGGCCGGGATCCATCAGCTCGCCGCGCATCAGGGCGAGCGGAGCACCGCGATAGAGCATCAAATCGTGGAACGGATCGGTCAGGATCTTGGTCATCCAGACGAGGCCGGTCTCGACGTCGCGGATGAAGAACAGGTGCACGGTGCGGAACAACAGGCCGCCGCCGCCGACCACGAGCCAGATCTTCGCCACCTGCCGCATGAAGTCGGTCGCGCTCTGCCAGGGCGTGAAGATGCCGAACAGGGTGGGATCGACGACCAGCACCAGCGGCGACAGCGCCCAGATCGCCATCAGCACCACCTTGCGCTGCAGATTGTAGCCGACCTTGATCTCTTCCTTGTACTCGTGCGTCGCCTGATTGATGTGGTCGTAGGTGTGCGGCTCGAAGAAGAAATGGCCGGCCTGGCGCGAGGTCATCGACACCAGCCAGCCGACCAGCGCGGAGACGACGGGATCGATGAACAGCCAGACATAGGCGAAGAGGAAGCTCAGCGCGCTGACGAAGTGCAGGCTCTGATTGATGCGGCTGTGGTGATAGTAGCGATGGTCGTCCCAGCGCTGGATCCGCAGCTGCTCGAGATAGTTCTTGATCATGCTCATCCCCAAAATGCTTTCGGGTTCAGGATTTACAGAGATTCGATGTAGGCCGTGTGACATCATCATTTTGTCATGTGACGATGTGCAGCGGCGCGATGACGCACGCGACGCGTGAGC
Organism: Bradyrhizobium sp. BRP23; assembly: GCF_020194135.1. Taxonomy (NCBI): domain Bacteria; kingdom Pseudomonadati; phylum Pseudomonadota; class Alphaproteobacteria; order Hyphomicrobiales; family Nitrobacteraceae; genus Bradyrhizobium; species Bradyrhizobium sp. BRP23. The sequence continues at coordinate 243,098 of NZ_JADYVW010000006.1, forward strand.
TCAAGCCGCCTTGGCGACGTCGACCTTGCGGAAGCGCACCAGCGAGAAGTGTCCCAGCGGCGGAATCAAGCGGCGCTCGGCAAGCTCGATCCCGTGCGCGCCGGCGAGCCATTTGGCGTAGCGCGACCAGGCGAACTCGGCGGTGCGGAAGCCGAGCGGACGCACCACCGGCTGCAGCTTCTGCTCGATGAAGCGGCGCATGCCGGTGTCGGCGCTGACGCGGGTGAGGATGATCAATTCGCCGCCCGGACGCAGCACGCGGGCGAATTCGTCGAGCGCCTTCTCCGGGTTCGGCACGGCGGTGACGACGTATTGCGCCATCACGACGTCGAAGGAATTATCGGGGAATTCGAGCTTCTCGGCGTCCATCACCGCGAGGCCCTCGACGTTCTTCAGCTTCTGCTCCGTCACGCGGCGGCGCGCCTTGTCCAGCATCGCTTCCGAAATGTCGGTGCCGAAGATGCGCAGGTTCGGCGCGTAGAGCGGCAGCGAGATGCCGGTGCCGACGCCGACCTCGAGCACGCGGCCGCCGATCTTGTTGGTGGCCGCGATCGCGGCCTGCCGGCCCTTGGCGAACACGCCGCCGAACACGAGATCGTAGACCGGCGCCCAGCGGTCATAGGCCTGCTCGACCGTGCCGCGCGTGAGGTCGAGCTGCTGGGTGCCGTCAAGGTTCATGATCTTAGCCATCGATGAGGTTCTCGCTGTGGTTCGAATAAACGGTCAGCCGCGCACCGGCCGCCGCGCCATGCGAGGCGAGGCGCGCAAGGAGCGGCTGGGCTGCAGTGAGGTGAGGTTGCCGACGAACTGGCGCGCGCTGTTCTCCCAGGAGCGCTCCAGCGCGAAGTTGCGGCAGGTCTCGCGTGACATCGTGAGCGCGCGCAGGCAGGCGGTGCGCAGATCGTGGTCGATCGCGCCGATCGGGTGATCGGCAATGACGTCCTTCGGGCCCGTGACCGGAAACGCCGCAACCGGCGTGCCGCAGGCGAGCGCCTCGAGCTGCACCACGCCGAAGGTGTCGGTCAGGCTCGGAAACACGAATACGTCGGCCGCGGCGAGATGCGCGGTGAGATCCGCCCCCTTCTTCTCGCCGAGGAAGACTGCGTCCGGATATTTCTTCTCCAGCGCCGCCTTCTGCGGGCCGTCGCCGACCACGACCTTGGTGCCGGGCAGGTCGAGCGAGAGGAACGCTTCGAGATTCTTCTCCACCGCCACGCGCCCCATCGTCATGAAGATCGGGCGCGGCAGGTCGAGCTGTGCCGGAGCGTCGGGATGAAACAGCCCGGTGTCGACGCCGCGCGTCCAGAAGCCGAGCCGCTTGAAGCCGCGCTCGGACAGCTCCTGCCGCAGCGAGGGCGTCGCAACCATGGTCATGGCGGCGGCATCGTGGAAGTGGCGCAGCACCGCATAGCCGACGCCCGCCGGGATGCCGGTCCGCACCGAGACGTATTCCGGAAAGCGCGTCGTGTAGGAGGTGGTGAAGGCGAGCCGGTTGCGGCGGCAATAGGCGCGCGCCGCCCAGCCGATCGGGCCCTCGGTCGCGATATGCAGCGCCTCCGGCGCGGCCTTCTCGATCCGCCGCGCGATCTCCTTCGCCGAAGGCAGCGCAAAGCGCAGGCCCGGATAGGTCGGCAGCGGCCAGGACGGAAAGCCGTCGGGGGTGAGGAAGTCGATCTCGACGTCGAGGGTCTTGGCCGCATTCGCCAGGGAGGTCAGGGTGCGGACCACACCGTTGACCTGGGGATGCCAGGCGTCCGTCGCGATTAATACCCGCATGGGAAAATCCCGAGAGTTTGATGATTCTCAGGCATCGACCATCAACGAAGGATATTTCAGGCGTGTGACGTCACAGAAGTGTCGGCGCGCTGTTTTGTTCGTTAACGAGCCGGCGGGGCCACGAAACTGTCATGAAACAATTCTTGCGGCCGTGAAACCGTTTTCGGTTTTCCGCGCAAATGTCCCGAAACGTTTTGCCGTTAGGACTTTAGGCAACGGAGCACCGCAACGGTGCCGCGGTGAGCAAAACACCGAGCAAACAGGGGCGATCACATGTTCAATCTGGACACATTCAAGACGTTTTCGCGCGCCGTTGCACTCAGTGCCGTCGCGGTCTCCGCAATCGCGTTCGCTGGCGCAGCCAAGGCCGCGCCGGTGCAGATCTTCCCGTTCTTCCAGCCGCTGCCGCCGATGACCGCGCCGCAGCCGCTGCAGCCGTATCAGCCGTCGTATCAGCCCTATCAGGCGCCGACCTACCAGACCGAGCCGTCCGAGGATCAGGACGCGGTAGAGCTGCCGGCCCGCTTCCGCCGCCAGACCGTCTCTTACGCGACGCGCGAAGCGCCGGGCACGATCATCATCGATACGCCCAACACCTATCTCTATTACGTGCTCGGCAATGGCCAGGCATTGCGCTACGGCATCGGCGTCGGCCGCGACGGCTTCACCTGGTCCGGAATCCAGTCGGTGAGCCGCAAGGCCGAGTGGCCGGCCTGGACGCCGCCGCCGGAAATGATCGCCCGCCAGCCCTATCTGCCGCGCCACATGGCCGGCGGCCCCGGCAATCCGCTTGGCGCGCGCGCCATGTATCTCGGCGGCACCATCTACCGTATCCACGGCACCAACGCCCCCGAAACGATCGGCAAGCGCGTGTCCTCCGGCTGCATCCGCATGACCAACGAGGACGTCACCGACCTCTATTCCCGCGTCAACGTCGGCACCAAGGTGATCGTGCTGCCGATGACCGAGCGCCGCGCAGACCTCGGCGCCGCGAGCCGCTGAAGCGACAGGACAACGTAACGCGAACGGCCCCGGAACCCACCGGGGCCGTTTTCGTTTGCCCTGACATCCCGTTGCGCCTGTTGCGGCGCAATCCCCGATGGAGGCGCAAATGCGACCACGAAGGCAACCCTCGCCAAGCCCATGGCTGCACGCCCTCGCCGGCGCCGGAGCACTGACGCTGCTCGTGTCCGCGCCCGCCTCGCTCGCGCAGCAACCCGCGCCTGACGACGCCGGCAAGCAGGCTTTCAACAATTCCTGCCGCACCTGCCATTCCATGAAGGAAGGCGACAATCGCCTCGGTCCCAATCTCAACAAGATCGTCGGACGCAAGGCCGGCTCGCTGCCGGACTACAATTACTCCTCGTCCATGAAAGAAGCCGGCTTCGCCTGGGACCAGGACAAGCTCACCCGCTTCATGGTCAAGCCGGACGAGGTCGTGTCCGGCCACAAGATGCAGCCCTATGGCGGCATCTCGAAGGACGAAGCGGGTAAGGTGGTTGCGTATCTGCAAGCGGCGGGCGGGCAATAGATCGCAACGCGCTCTTTCCGCTGTGCGATTGCGGTGCGCTTACCGGCTGACTGCGCCCCGCCACTCCGCTATCAGCCTCAGCCACGCCGCGGCGTGGAACGCGCTCATCAAGAGATACATCGGCACCATCCCGCCGAGCAGAGAGCCCTGCCCGGCGCCGCACAGCATCTCCGCGGGCCCACCCCCGGGCAAAGCCGTCAGTACGGCCATGATGGCGAAGGTCGGCGTGGCCGCCAGCCCCAGCCATCTGGCGAGGTGGCGTGCGGCCGCGACGCCGTCGGGGAGGCCGCTGGGGACCGCGCTGACCGGACCGGTCATTTCCGCTCCCCCGCGGCCTCCTCACGAAACGCCTTCTCGCCGGCGTCCGAGATCTCCACCCATCGCTTGTCGGGCGCGGCGCCTTCGGTGTAGCTGTCGTGCCAATTCCACCATTTGTAGGTCGGGGTCTGCGGATAGCCTTTCGGCGAGTCCTCCCACACCTCCTGGCGGCCGAGCGGGGTGATGTCGAGATAGTTCCAGGTCCCACCCATCTGCTCGTCGCCGCGGCTCTTGACGAAATAAGTGCGGAAGATGCGTGTCCCGTCTCGGTAGAACACATTCGTGCCGTGCCATTCGTCGACGCCGAAATCGGCATCGAAGCTGTCGGTGATGGTGACCCAGGGCATGATCCAGCCCATCCGCTGCTTCAGCCTGACGATGTCGGCTTGCGGCGCACGCGAGGCGAACACCAGCGTGGTGTCGCGGGCATTCAAGTGCGAGACATGGGCGACCTGGTCGGCCACCATGGAGCAGCCGCGGCAGGCCTGATCGGGCCAGCCGAACACGCCGGGCTCGAAGAAGGCGCGATAGACGATCAGTTGCCGCCGGCCCTGGAACAGGTCGTGCAGACTGAGCTTGCCGCCGGGCCCCTCGAACGCATAGGTTTTGTCGACAGCCATCCACGGCATGCGGCGCCGCTCGGCGGCCAGGGCGTCGCGGGCACGGGTATGCGCCTTCTCCTTCACGAGCAGCTGCAGACGGGCCTCCTCCCAGTCCTGCGGCGACACCACCGGTGCGGTCTGCATGGCGGTGTGTCCGTTGGTTCCTGCTTTTTCTGCTGATGTCATCATGACTCTCCAAAGCTTTTGCTCGACGTCCTGCCAACGACTTCTGGCACCAAGCGGTTGCGCGGTGGGAGTAACAAGTGTGGCGGGATTGACATGGAATCGCTGATCACTGCCGCTGCGCGCGCCTTAGAGGCCGGTGATCCGCTCGGCGCCCTGAACCGCGTCGCGCTGCGCAACGATGCGCCGTCGCTGGCGCTGCGCGGCATCGCGATGGCGCAGCTCGGCGATCTCGCCAAGGCCAAGTCGCTGCTGCGCACCGCCGCGCGCGCCTTCGGTCCGCGCGAGGCGGTGGCACGCGCAAGATGCCTGGTGGCCGAAGCCGAGATCGCGCTGGTCTCGCGCGATCTGAACTGGCCGGTGAAGACGCTCGCGGCGGCACGCGCGACGCTCGAACAGCACGGCGATCTCGTCAATGCCGCCCATGCAGGCCATGTCGAGGCCCGCCGCCTGCTTCTGGTCGGGCGCCTCGACGAGGCCGAGCGCACCCTCGCCGAAGTCCGTCCCGCCATGCTCCCGCCCGCGTCGCAGGTCGTCCGGGAGCTCGTGCTCGCCGGCATCGCCATCAGGCGGCTCAGAACGAACGACGCGCGCACAGCGCTCGGCCGCGCGGCTCACGCAGCGCGCCTTGCAGACATTCCGGCGCTCGTGGCCGAGGTCGACAGCGCGAGCCTGATCCTCGACACGCCGGCAGCACGCCTGATCGCCCGCGGCAGCGAACATCCGCTCTTGCTGGGAGAGGTCGAACGTCTGGCGACCTCGACGGCGCTGGTCGTGGATACCTTTCATCACGTCGTGCGCAGGCAAGGCGCCGCGGTGTCGCTCGGAACGCGTCCCGTGCTGTTCGCGCTCGCGCGTCTCCTGGCCCAGGCATGGCCTGCGGATGTCTCGCGCGAGACGCTGATATCCGGCGCCTTTCAAGCCAGGCACGCCGACGAATCGCACCGCGCGCGCCTGCGCGTCGAGATCGGACGACTCCGCACCAAGCTCGCGCCGCTGGCCGATATCAGCGCGACGAAGCAGGGCTTCGTGCTGGCGCCGCGGAAGACGCGCGACGTCCTCGTGCTGGCGCGGCCCGTTGAGGAGAAGCACGCCGCCGTCCTCGCCTTTCTTACCGACGGCGAGCCATGGTCGAGCTCGGCGCTCGCGCTTGCGCTTCGCATCAGTCCGCGCACCGTGCAGCGCGCGCTCGAGGAGCTGGCGCGGTCGGGCAAGGTGCAGTCGTTCGGACACGGACGGGCGCGCCGCTGGATGACGCCGCCCGTTCCGGGTTTCCCGACAGGCTTGTTACTCCCCACGCCGCTCCTGAAGACGTAGGATGCGCGTTAAGCACAGGGAGCAAGCACATGAAACGTTCAGCCGCCGAGATCGTCACGGAGTATGGACCCTTTCCAGGCGTCGAGGCCGTGCATGGCGTCACCTATGACGGCACGCGCGTCTGGTTCGCTTCCGGCGACAAGTTGAACGCGCTCGATCCGGCCGACGGCAGGATCGACCGCTCCATCGACGTCGCCGCGCATGCGGGAACGGCGTTCGACGGACGGCACCTGTTCCAGATCGCCGAGGACCGCATCCAGAAGATCGATGCGGCTTCGGGCAAGGTGCTCGGCACCATTCCGGCGCCGGGCGGCGGCGGCGATTCCGGCCTCGCCTGGGCCGAGGGCTCGCTCTGGGTCGGGCAATATCGCGACCGCAAGATCCATCAGATCGATCCCGAAACGGGGAAGATCCTCCGCACCATCGAGAGCAAGCGCTTCGTGACCGGGGTGACCTGGGTGGACGGCGAGCTCTGGCACGGCACCTGGGAGAACGAACAGAGCGATTTGCGTCGGATCGACCCGGAAACGGGACAAGTGATCGAGCAGATCGACATGCCCGCCGGCACGATCGTGTCAGGCCTGGAATCGGACGGCGGTGACCGTTTCTTCTGCGGCGGAGGCAATCGCGGCAAGGTGAGAGCGGTCCGGCGCCCGCGGCAAAGCTAATCATGCGTCCTGACGTGACGGCACGCCGACGGCGCGTTCACAATCCTTAACCTGTTCGCCCCAATTCCACCCAACGGGTGCGCTCTAGCGCCCTCCTCGCCCGCCCTGTAGAATCCCCGTCGGGGCGGCTTGGGGGATTGATGCGTCTGACGTGGAATCTGAAGACTATCCTGATCGGTGTCGCGGTGCTCGCGGCGTCGTTCTTCATCAGCCTGAAGGCGATGGACTGGCTGGCGCCGCGCGCGACGAATTCGGCGCCGCCGGTCGCACAGCTGCCGCCGCTGCCGCCGGCTTCGAAGAGCTCCATCGTGATCGCGCCGGTCGCCATCGCGCTGTCGGCGATCCGCGAGCAGGCCGAGAGGGCCGCGCCGCGCAATTTCGCCGGCAAGGCCGACAACCCGATCTCGCAGATCCTGGAGAATGCCGATATCGGCTGGTCCGCCGTCCGGGGCCCGATGGCGGCAGCCGGCGACAAGGACGTGCTGACGATCTCGACCCCGCTCACCGGCAAGCTCAACGTGACCGGCTCTCTGTCGTCGAAGGCCACAGGCGCGCTCGGCGATGCGCTTGGCAGCGTGCTCGGCGGCGACGCCGCGAAGCGGATCGGCGCGGTCAACATCAAGAACCTGAACGCGAGCGCGGAGATCAAGGGCAACGTCGTCGTCACCTCGCGCCCGAAGCTCGCCGCCGCCTGGTATCTGGAGCCCAATCTCGGCGCCCAGGTCAATCTCGGTGACACCAACCTCAACGTCGCCGGCGCCAAGGTCAACGTGCCCGCGCAGGTCAAGCCGCTGATCGACAAGACCGTCGGCGAGCAGATCAACGCCGTCTCCGAGCGCATCCGCAACGATCCCAGCCTGCGCGAGAATGCCAAGGCGCAATGGATCAAGGCCTGCCGCTCGATCCCGCTGCAAGGATCCAGCGCCTCGGCGGCGCTGCCGCCGCTCTGGCTCGAGATGAAGCCGGTGCGCGCGATCGCGGCGCAGCCGCGCGTCGATGCGCAGGCCGTGACCTTATTGCTCGGCCTCGAAGCCGAGACACGCGTGACCTCGACGCCGACCAAGCCGGACTGTCCGTTCCCCGACAAGATCTCGATCGTGCCGCCGACCGGCACAGGCGTGAGTATCGGCGTGCCGATCGACGTGCCTTTCACCGAGATCAACAAGCTGATCGCAGCGCAGATGGTCGGCCGCACCTATCCGGAGGACGGCTCCGGCCCGGTCGACGTCACCGTCAAGAGCGCCAACGTCATCCCGTCGGGTGACCAGCTGCTGATCTCGCTTCTGGTGCGCGCCAAGGAGAAGAAGAGCTGGTTCGGCCTCGGCGCCGAGGCGAATGTGCACATCTGGGGCCGGCCGGTGCTCGACCAGGCGCAACAGACGCTGCGGCTCACCGACATCCAGCTCGCGGTGGAATCCGAGGCCGCGTTCGGCCTGTTGGGTGCCGCCGCCCGCGCCGTCGTCCCGCAGATGCAGCAGGCGCTGCTGCAGAGGGCAACCCTGGATCTGAAGCCGATCGCCGCCAACGCCCGCGAGAAGATCGCCGCCGCGATCGCCGATTACCAGAAGAGCGAGGACGGCCTCAAGGTCGAGGCCAGGATCGACAGCCTCACTCTCGCCGACATCGCCTTCGATTCCAAGACCCTGCGCGTGGTCGCGGAAGCCGGCGGCTCGCTGAACGTATTCGTGACGAAGCTGTCGGGGATGTAGCGCGTCCCTGCGCATCGCAGGGCCGTCGCATGTGAGAGCTCTTCCCTGCGGCCATCCTTCGAGACGCCCGCTTGGGCGGGCTCCTCAGGATGAGGGCGGAGTGCGCGGCAGCTGTTGCAACGAGCACGGACGCCGATGAGTCTCATCCTGAGGAGGCGCGCAAGCGCCGTCTCGAAGGACGAGGCGTGCGTGCAGGCGCCGCCACCCGTCAGAGGCGGTTGTCCCGCCACTCGCCGGACCCGCACAATTCCTCGTCGCTTGCGCCGCTGGCATTCTCGCTGCAGGATGCTAATCTCGCACGCGCATTGTAGGGGACAACGCGAGGACAACATGGAAGCCGGCATGGTCACGCCTGCGCCGGCGCTGGTGCGTTTTTCCGGCATTCAAAAGACCTATGATGGCGAGCATCTCGTGGTGAAGAACCTCGACCTCGACATCAGGAAGGGCGAATTCATCACCCTGCTCGGCCCGTCGGGATCGGGCAAGACGACCACGCTGATGATGCTGGCCGGCTTCGAGGTGCCGACCCATGGCGAGATCTACCTCAGCGAGCGGCCGATCAAGAACGTGCCGCCGCACAGGCGCGACATCGGCATGGTGTTCCAGAACTACGCGCTGTTTCCGCACCTGACGATCGCGGAAAACATCGCCTTCCCGCTCTCGGTTCGCAAGTCGAGCAAGGCGGAGACGCAAGAGCGCGTCAGCGCGGCGCTGCGCATGATCAAGATGGAAACTTTTGCGCACCGGCGGCCCGGGCAATTGTCCGGCGGTCAGCAGCAACGCGTGGCGCTGGCCCGCGCGCTGGTGTTCAATCCGCAGCTCGTGCTGATGGACGAGCCCCTGGGCGCACTGGACAAGCGGCTGCGGGAGCAGATGCAGCTGGAGATCAAGCAGCTGCACGAGACGATGGGCATCACGATCGTCTATGTCACCCACGACCAGAGCGAAGCGCTCACGATGTCGGACCGCATCGCCGTATTCAACGACGGCATCGTGCAACAGATCGACCGCCCCGACGCGCTGTATGAGCATCCCGTGAACAGCTTCGTCGCCCACTTCATCGGTGAGAACAATGTGCTCGCCGGCACCGTGGAAACCGTGGAGAGGGATTATTGCCGCGTCGCGCTGGCCGGTGGCAGCACAGTCGCCGCACGGGCGGTCAACGTGTCAGGCGCAGGCGCATCGACCTCTCTGTCGGTGCGGCCGGAGCGTGTCGCAATAATTCCCAATGGCAATTCCAGTGAGGGACCGAACCGGCTGCCGGCAAAAGTGCAGAACACCATCTATCTCGGCGACCACGCGCTGGCCGTGCTAGATGTGGCCGGCAACGCCGAGTTCATGGTCAAGCTTCAGCCGGGAGCGCATCACGGCCTAAGACCTGGCGAAAGCGTGTTCATCACCTTCCGCCCGGAAGACTGCCTCGCCCTCGATCCCGTCTGATCTGCCGGCGACGAAACTGAAACAATCAATGTCAACGCAACTCACATGAAGAAGGAACGAAGACCATGCTGAAGCGCAAGATTGCTCTGGGTTTCGCCGCGGCATTGGGCGCCGGTGTCGCGCTGACCAATGTCGCAGAAGCGCGTGACCTCACTGTCGTCTCGTGGGGCGGCGCGTATCAGGAGGCCCAGAAGAAGGTCTATTTCGAGCCGTTCAAGAAAGCATCCGGCATCGCGATGAACGACGAATCCTGGGACGGCGGCGTCGGCGTGCTGCGCGCCAAGGTGCAGGGAGGCGCCGCCACCTGGGACGTCGTCCAGGTCGAGAGCGATGAGCTCGCGGTCGGCTGCGAGGAAGGCCTGTTCGAGAAACTGGACTATTCCAAGATCGGCGGAGAGGCCGCCTACATCCCGCCGTCGGTCAATCCTTGCGGGGTCGGCGCCATCCTCTACGATTTCGTCCTCGGCTACGACAAGGACAAGCTGAAGGAGGCCCCGAAAGGCTGGGCCGACTTCTTCGACACCAAGAAGATTCCGGGCAAGCGCGCGCTGCGCCAGGGCCCGAAGACCACGCTGGAGATCGCCCTCATGGCCGACGGCGTCGCACCGAAGGACGTCTACAAGGTGCTGGCGACCGACGAAGGCATCGAGCGCGCCTTCAAGAAGCTCGACACTATCAAGGGCGACCTTGTCTGGTGGAAGGCCGGCGCGCAGCCGCCGCAATTGCTCGCCTCCGGCGAGGTGGCGATGACCTCGGTCTACAATGGCCGCATCGACACCGCGAACAAGAACGAGAAGAAGAACTTCGGCATGGTGTGGGACGGCGCGCTCTTCACCCTCGACAGCTGGGTCATCCTGAAGGGGAGCCCGAACAAGGATGCGGCCTACAAGTTCCTGGACTTCGTCGGAAAGGCGGAGAACCAGTCCAAGCTGTCGGAGAACATTGCCTATGGCACTTCGAACAAGGATGCCGCCGGCCGGCTCGCGCCCGCCGTCCTGAAGGACCTGCCGACGGCGCCTGACAACATCAAGAACGCGGTCGAGATCAACGTGGCCTTCTGGCTCGAGAACATCGACCGCCTGACCGAGCGCTTCAACAAATGGGCCGCGAAATAGCGGGAGCAGCTAGAGGTGCGCGCGGACAACTCGCCCGTGGCGCATCCTTCGAGACGCCCGCCTACGGCGGGCCCTCAGGATGAAGGTCTGAGTCTGTGGCAGCGACGTTACTGGCACCAATGTCAATGAGCCTCATCCTGAGGAGACCGCGAAGCGGTCGTCTCGAAGGACGAGGCGCTTGCTCAGGCTGCTCCAAGAGGCTTTCTCCATGACAGCAGCGCCCGCGCTCGGCGCCGATAACAAGACTGAGGTGCCGCTCAAACGCCGATTGAGGCGTGCGGAGCGGACACGCCAGGTCAAGGCATTGGCGCTGGTCCTGCCGCTTCTGCTGTTTCTGCTCTTCACCTTCGCAGGTCCCATCGCCGGCATGCTGTGGCGCTCGGTCGAGGACTGGGAGGTGCGTCGGGTCCTGCCGCAAACGGTCGCTGCTCTTGCCAGTTGGGACGGCAAGGACTTGCCGGATGAAAACGCCTATGCGGCGCTTGCAAGCGACATCCTGGCGGCGCGCGCCGCCGGCACCCTTGCGATTGCGGCCAAACGGCTCAACTACGCGCTGAACGGCTTCCGCACGATCCTGACCAGCACAGGACGCAATCTGAAGGCGGTGCCTGAGCCCGGTACGGCCAGGGAGACGCTGGGCAGGATCAACCCCGCCTGGCGCGAACGCGCCACCTGGACCACGATCAAGGACGCCGGCGGCCCGATCACCGGCTTCTACCTGCTCGCCGCGCTCGACCTGACGCGAAACGCCGACGGCGCGATCGTCGCCGCACCACCGGATCAGGCCATCTACCGCGACATTTTCCTCCGCACCTTCCTCATCAGCCTCGCTGTCACGGCCCTCTGCCTGATTCTCGGCTTTCCGGTCGCCTACCTCCTGGCGACGCTGCCGCCCGGCCGGTCGAACCTCTTGATGATCTTCGTACTGCTGCCGTTCTGGACGTCGCTCCTGGTTCGCACCTGCGCCTGGATCGTCCTGTTGCAGAGCAAGGGCGTCGTGAACGATAGTCTGCTCTGGCTCGGCATCATCGACGCACCCTTGCGCCTGATCTACAACCGCTTCGGCGTCTGCGTTGCCATGACCCACGTTCTGCTGCCGTTCATGATCCTGCCGCTGTACAGCAGCATGAAGGCGATCTCGCCCGCCTACATGCGTGCCGCCGCTTCGCTCGGTGCACCGCCCCTCACCGCCTTCCTACGGATCTACCTGCCGCAGACCCTGCCTGGCATCGGCGCGGGAAGCCTGCTCGTCTTCATCCTGGCGCTCGGCTACTACATCACGCCGGCCCTCGTCGGCGGCGCCGCCGACCAGATGATCAGCTACTTCATCGCCCTCTACACGACCGAGACGGCCAATTGGGGCCTTGCTTCGGCGCTGGGCGCGGTGCTGCTGCTCGCCACCGTTCTGCTCGCTCTCGTCTACGGCAAGCTGGTGCAGGGCCAGCAGGTCACGGGAGGGATGAAGAATTGAGCGACAATTCCTCCTTGCGCACCCCCAGCCAGCGCATCGCGTGGACCGCGACTATCGTTGTCTCCACGCTGGTGTTCATCTTCCTGATCGCGCCCATCCTTGCGATCATGCCGCTGTCGTTCAGTTCCAGCTCGTACCTCACCTATCCGCTGCCGGGCCTTTCCTTGCGCTGGTACGACGACTTCGTCAATTCGCCGCGCTGGATGAACTCGCTCAAGAACAGCGTGATCATCGGCGTCGCCTCGACGCTGTTGTCCATGGTCCTCGGCACGCTGGCCGCGCTGGGGCTGGCGCAGTGGAAGAGCCGGTTCAAGCCGCTCGTGCTGGCCTTCGTGCTGTCGCCGGTGGTTGTGCCCGGGGTCATCACCGCGGTCGGCCTGTACTTCTTCTTCGCGCCGATCGGGCTGACCGGCAGCTATCTCGGCCTGATCCTGGCTCACACCGCGCTGGCGACGCCCTTCGTAGTGATCACGGTCGGGGCGACGCTGCAGAGCTTCGACACTAATCTGGCACGCGCGGCCGCCTCGCTCGGCGCCTCGCCAATCTACGCGTTCCGTCGCGTGATCCTGCCGCTGATCCTGCCGGGTCTGGCATCAGGCGCGCTGTTCGCGTTCGCAACCAGCTTCGACGAGGTGGTGATCGTGCTGTTCATGGCGGGTCCCGAGCAGCGCACCCTGCCGCGCGAGATGTTCAGCGGCATCCGCGAGAACATCAGCCCGACCATCACGGCAGCGGCCGTGATCTTGACGACCGTCTCGGTCATCTTGCTCGCCACCCTGGAAGCCCTGCGCCGACGCAATGAACGGCTCAAGGGCAGCGGGGATTGAGGACGCAGGAAGTTAAAGACACGACAGCGCGCCCGGTGAAAACCAGGCGCGCTTCGTTCAGGCAGTTACGCGAGCCGCATTACTCCGCGTACTTGAACTGCGGCATGTTTTTCAGCTCGTCCTTGCTGGCATTGAACACGGCGTGGTCCGGGTACCATTTTGACGCGGACGACGTCGATGCGGTCGCGGCAGGCCTGTCGGTACCGGTCGCAGCGCCGGTCGTCGTGCCGGCGGGCCGGGCGCCGGTGTTCGCGCCGGTGCCGGTATAGGCGACGGGCTCGTTGACGAACTTCAGCTTCTCGTAGGGCACGGCGACCAGATGCTCGCCCATGCCGAGGAAGCCGCCGACGCCGATCACGGCGATCTTGATGTCACCGTTCTTGTCCATCAGCAGGTCATTGATCGTGCCGATGTTCTCGTTGGCCTCGTTGTAGACCTTCAGGCCGTCCATCTTCGAGGTGCGCCACTGGCCGGAAGCCGTCGTGGTCGTTGCGGTGGCCGCAGGGGCCGCCTTGTCGGTGGTGGCGGCGGGCGGCGTTTGCGCGATTGCGACGGTCGCAAGTAGCGCGGTACCGGCGAGGCCGGTGACGATCGATTTCATCAACATTGTTGTCCTCTCCTTCACAGAAAACTCGTGCGGAGAAAACCGCTCTGATCGGGCGCAGTTCCGTGCGTGCCGCAATTTCGTCGCGCCATGCGCGAACTGTTCCTTCGTCACTCAGGAACATTTTGCGGTGCACGGTTCCCCGCCGAGGATCATGCGCATTGGGGCAAGGCAGGACTGCGGCGAGGACCGCGCCGACCCGGCGTCGCCGAGGTCAGCTCTTGTAGTCGATCAGGAGCGCGGCGAAGCTCGAATTGCCGGTTGAGCTGCCATTGGCACCGTAGGAGGATGCTGACGATTGCGATTGCTGCAGCGCCTGGAGGAATTGCTGGAGGATCTCGGCGGTGGTCTGGTCCGTCGAGCTACTGCTCGTCGAATCCGTCGTCGTCGAATCCGAAGAGCCGTCGTCCGGCGGCGGACCGCCTGGTCCACCCGCGCCGCCCGCGAAGGCGGACTGAAACACGCTTTTCAGCTCCTCGGCCTGTTCGGAGGTCAGCGTCCCGTTCGACACTTCGCTCGAGATGAGGTCCTCGATCTTCGACTGCATCTCGTCCTTGGAGGGAGGCGCGCCGCTCGACTGGCCGCTCGATCGGCTCTGCTGGAGCGCCGTGTCGATATCCGTCAGCGCCGTCGAGAGCGCGGACTGGTCCGACCAGAGATCGTGCCGGCGGAGACTTGCGACTGCAATTCCTGCCGAAGCCGTTGCAGTGGCGATTGATAGCTGCCGGCGGAGGCCGCCGAGATCGAGGTCATGATGGCTCCCTTCGTTTTGCGGGTTTCGCCGCGGACCACGCCACGGTATGGTTAACGGCCTTAACGAGAGCTTGCCGCTCGGCGGTGGGGCGATTGCCGTCCGTTGCTGACCGCCCGGTAGAAACAATTCGAAACAAAAATCTTCGCCTTTTGGCCGGAATTTTGGACAAACAAGGTCCATGGCCGTTCCCCATCCCAACATCCTGGTCGTCGAGGACGACCGCGAAACCCGGACGCTGATTGCGAAATATCTGCGCAACAACGCCTGCAACGTCACCGCCGTCGCCGACGGCCGCGAGATGTCGCGCGCTATGGCCGACCACCGCGTCGATCTCATCATCCTCGACGTCATGCTGCCTGGCGAGGACGGCCTCAGCCTGTGCCGTAAGGTGCGCGCCGAAAACCAGACGCCGATCATCATGCTGACCGCGCGCGGCGAGGACGTCGACCGCATCGTCGGCCTCGAGATGGGCGCGGACGATTATCTGCCGAAGCCGTTCAACCCGCGCGAGCTGCTCGCCCGCATCAACGCTGTGCTGCGTCGCCAGGCGGCCGCGCAAGCGGCGAGCTCGGTCGAAGGTGCCTCCGCGCTCACCTTCGAAGGCTGGCGCATCGATCTGCGCTTGCGCGAGCTCCGCAATCCCGCAGGCGCGCGCGTCGCGGTGACCAGCGCCGAGTTCGACCTGCTGCGCACGTTCTGCGAGCGGCCCGGCCGCGTGCTGTCGCGCGACAGCCTGCTCGACCTCACGCAGGGGCGCAGCACCGGCTCGTTCGAGCGGTCCATCGACGTGCTGGTCAGCCGCATCCGCCGCAAAATCGAGCCCAATCCGGCCGATCCCACCCTGATCAAGACGGTGCGCTCCGGCGGCTATCTGTTCACGCCACGAACCGAGGTCGCGAAAACCGAGGCAGCAAGCGCCGAAGCGACCGCAGTGCCCGTGAGCAGCTGAGGGGGACGACGATGAAGCCGTTCTCGTTCTTCCACCTCAAGGGTATCGGCGGGCAGATCGCCGCGCTGGTGCTGGCCTCGACAGTGGCGCTCCATCTCGTCATCACCACCGCCTTCCTGATTATCCGGCAGGACCGCCCTGATGCCCCGCCGGACCGGGCGCATCAACTGGCCGATGCCGCGCTGCTGCTCGAGGCGGCGGAGGCGAGCGAGCGTCCGCGCCTCGTCACCGATCTCGCGCGCGCCTTCCCCGGGCTCGGCATCGAGATGCTGGCGCCCGGCACGGCCAATCTCGCGGAGAGCGACAGCCTGCATCTGCGCTGGATGCGCCGCCATCTCGGCCGCGCCTACAAGACCGGACGGCTGGCTTCAGGCAGCATCGAGCCCCGTATCGGCGTGCAATTGCCCGACGGCACCGTGATCGCGGGCCATGTCGATGGCGCCCCGCGGCCGTTGTTCTCTGGCGCGCCCTGGCTGATGGCACTGATGAGCGCCTTCATCTGCGTCACCGTGCTCGGCCTGTGGGCGGCGCGCGCGCTGACGAGGCCGCTGTCGTCCTTCGCCGCGGCGGCGGAGAATTTCAGCCTCGAGGGCGCCGCCGAGCCGCTGCCCGAGCGCGGCCCGGAGGAGATCCGCGCGGTGGCGCGCGCGCTCAACCGCATGCACGAGCGGATCGTGCGGCTGATGTCGGACCGCACGCGGATGCTGGCGGCGATCAGCCACGATTTGCGCACGCCGATCACGCGGCTGCGCCTGCGCGCCGAGTTCATCGAGGACGAAGCCAACCGCAAGCGCATGCTGATGGATCTCGACCAGATGCGCGCGATGCTGGAATCGGTGCTGTCGCTCTTGCGCGACGACCGCAAGGTCGAGGCGGTGACGCTGGTCGACATCGCCAGCACGCTGCAGCTCGTCGCCGATCAATTCGGCGACATGGGCCAAGTCGTGCACTATGTCGGGCCGGCGTCCGCGACCGCCGCCGCGCGGCCCGACGATCTGCATCGCGGCGTCACCAACCTGGTCGAGAACGCGGTGCGCTTCAGCGCCGAGGTGACGATCCGCCTCGACGTCTCGGACGCCATGCTCGTCATCGACGTCGAGGACGACGGCCCCGGCATTTCGGATGCACGCAAGCAGGAGATGCTGGAGCCGTTCGCGCGCGGCGACGACGCGCGCACCATGGACTACTCCACCGGCTTCGGGCTCGGCCTGTCGATCGCGCGCGCAATCGCGCTCGGCCACGGCGGCGAGCTGTCGCTGCATGACCGCGCCCCGCGCGGCCTGATCGTGCGGATGCGATTGCCGGTCTCGCAGGCGCCGCGCCTTGCCGCCTGATCAAGCCGCGAGCGGCGGGTGCTCGATCGCCTCGTGCGGGAAGATCGCCACCGCCTCGAAGCGGTAATTGCAGGCGTGGCAGGTCCAGAGATAGGAGACGCGCCCTTCGCCCGGCTCGATCCAGTCAGGGAACGGGATCGGTGTGCCACATTGTGCACAAGGGTTCTGCTTGGGAATGTCGTCGATGTCTGCAGGGGTCATGGACGTCTCCCGAGTGCTGGCTTTGACTAGCGATTGTTGGGCGAATGCGCGAAATGGACAGACCCGCTGTCACGTAAGGCGCTCCACCAGCTCCGAGCTTAACCCAGGTTTAAGTCGCAAAAGCGACGAGCCGGCGAAAATCGCCGTTGGTGACATTTCGCCACATCATCGCCGTGTTCCCACGGCCTAACGCGCTGGGGCGCGGGTCCGTTCTGCCGAGGAATACTTCGATGAAAATCTTACGAATTGTCGCGCTGCTCGCGGCCGGATTGACGTTGCCGCAGGCAGCTTGCGCCGGGCAAGCCGAATATGCCGAGATGGTGGCCGCCCATGCCCGCGCCAACGGCGTGCCGGAAGCACTGGTGCATCGTGTCATCATGCGTGAGAGCCGCTATCAGCCGCATGTGGTCGGTCGCGGCGGCACTATCGGGCTGATGCAGATCAAGCTCGCGACCGCCCGCGGGGTCGGCTACACCGGCGATGCAGCCGGCCTGCGCGATCCCAACACCAACCTCACCTACGCTGTGAAATACCTCGCCGGCGCCTACCGCGCCGCCAATGGCGATCACGCGCGAGCCGTGCGTTATTTCGCGGGCGGCTATTACTATGCTGCAAAGCGCCAGCGGCAGGAGGCGGTCCAGGTCGCCCATGCGGGCGAGACCATGGGCCAAGGCACTATGGGCCAGCCCTGGCTCGAGCCGAACGGCAATCCGCAGCCGATGTTCGCCGCTCCGACCCACAGGAAGCTCGCCCAGCGCGTCCGTAACGCGCGGGCGCAGGTTCCCGCTCATTGATCTCCGTTATGGCCGGGCTTGACCCGGCCATCCACGTCTTGCATCTGCGCCAAGTACGTGGATGCCCGGGCCTTCGCCTCGCCGAAGCGGCTTCGGCCGCGCAGGCGGGACAAGCCCGGGCATGACGACTGTTACCGCGTTGACCACCCCATCCTGCTGGCATACATTACCACCGTTCCGAGGGGTGCTCCGAGGAGGAGCTGAGATACCGCTAAATGGGCAATACCGCCCAGGACCGCGGTGACCCTTTGAACCTGATCCGGGTCATGCCGGCGAAGGGACAGGGATGTTGCAGACCATTAAGCGACCGGATTCACCGGTATCCATCATCGGCGCAGGCATCGCGGGCGCCTGGCAGGCGTTGCTGTTCGCGCAGGCCGGTCATGCCGTCACCTTGCACGAGCGCGGTGACGAGGCGATGACGGATGCCACCAGCCATTGGGCCGGCGGCATGCTCGCGCCCTATTGCGAGGCCGAAGTCGCCGAGCCCATCATCAGCCGCCTGGGGCTGCGCTCGCTCGATCTCTGGCGGCGCGAGCTGCCCGACACGCCGTTCAACGGCTCGCTGGTCGTCGCCCACCCGCGCGAGCGCAACGATTTCGAGCGGTTTGCGCGCATGACCGAGCATCACCGCCGGCTCGATGCCGCCGGCCTAGCCGCGCTCGAGCCGTCGCTGGAGGGCCGCTTCCGTGACGCGCTGTTCTTCCCTGCCGAGGGCCATGTCGAGCCGCGCCGCGTGCTGCCGCAGCTGCACGAGCGCATCAAGGCTGCCGGCGGCACCATCAAGTTCTGCAGCGACGTCACCGCGAACGAGCTTGACGGCATCGTCATCGACTGCCGCGGCCTTGGTGCCGGCGACGAGCAGAGCGAGCTTCGCGGCGTCAAGGGCGAGATGATCCTGATCGAGACGGACGAGGTGCAGCTGGCGCGCCCGGTGCGGCTGATCCATCCGCGCTGGCCGCTCTACGTGATCCCGCGCGAGAACGGCCTGTTCATGCTGGGCGCGACCTCGATCGAGGCCGAAGACACCGGCGTCAGCGTGCGCTCCGCGCTGGAGCTATTAGGGGCCGCCTACACCGTGCACCCGGCGTTCGGCGAAGCCCGCATCGTCGAATTCGGTTCGGGGCTTCGTCCCGCCTTTCCCGACAATTTGCCGCGCATCGGCATTCGCGATCGCAAGATCAGCGTCAACGGCCTCTACCGCCACGGCTTCCTGATCGCGCCTGCGCTCGCCGAGCTGACGCTCGCCTATGTCGAGCGCGGCCAGATCGACAACGAGGTAATGCAATGCTCCTGATCGTCAACGGCGAGCCGCGCGAGGTGAACGCGGCCAGCGTCGATGCGCTGCTCGCCGAGCTCGACTACGAAGGCAGCCATTTCGCCATCGCGCTGAATTACGACGTCGTGCCGAAAAGCCGCTGGGCCGAGACGCGACTGAAAGCCGGCGACGAGATCGAGATCATCACGCCGCGGCAGGGAGGGTGAGCCGAATGACGGAGCGCGCCTTCCATCTGCCGCCCGTTCAGGGTTCTTTCCGTCATTGCGAGGAGCGCAGCGACGAAGCAATCCAGAGTGTCTCCGCGGATGAATCTCTGGATTGCTTCGCTTCGCTCGCAATGACGGCGGAGAGAGCGTTAATCGAGGAAACACCGACATGGTGACCTTCTACGGCAAAACCTTCGCCTCCCGCCTGCTGATCGGCAGCGCGCTCTATCCCTCGCCTGCGATCATGCAAGAGGCGATCCGCGCCTCCGGTGCCAACATCGTCACGGTGTCACTGCGGCGCGAATCCGCCGGCGGCAAGACTGGCGATGCGTTCTGGAAGCTGATCCGCGAGCTCGACGTGTCAGTGCTGCCGAACACCGCGGGATGCCGCACCGTGCGCGAGGCGGTGACGACGGCCAAGCTCGCACGCGAATTGTTCGGCACGAGCTGGATCAAGCTCGAGGTCATCGCCGACAACGACACGCTGCAGCCCGACGTCGTCGGCCTGGTCGAAGCCGCCGGCATCCTGATCAAGGACGGATTTGAAGTCTTCCCCTATTGCACCGAGGACCTCTCGGTCGCGAGCCGCCTGGTCGAAACGGGGTGCAAGGTGGTGATGCCGTGGGCCGCGCCGATTGGCAGCGCCAAGGGCATCACCAACCGCGATGCGCTGAAACTGTTGCGCGAGCGGCTGCCCGACATCACGCTGGTGGTCGACGCTGGCTTAGGGGCGCCCTCTCACGCCGCGCAGGCGTTCGAGCTCGGCTATGATGCCGTGCTGCTCAACACCGCCATCGCCAAAGCCGCCGATCCCGTCGCAATGGCGAACGCCTTCCGCCTCGGCTGTGAGGCCGGCCGCACCGCTTACGAGGCCGGGCTGATGAACGCCCGCGACTTCGCCTCGCCCTCCACTCCTGTCGTTGGGACCCCGTTCTGGCATGCCGTATCCTGATCGCTTCTATCCCGTGGTCGACAGCCTGGCCTGGGTCGAACGCCTGACCAAGCTCGGCGTCGGCACCATCCAGCTGCGCGCCAAAGAGCTGAACGACGCCGACGCGCTGCAGATCGTCACCGACGCGCTGGCCATCACCAAGGACACGCAGGCCAAGCTGGTGGTGAACGATTATTGGCGCGCAGCGATCGTTGCGGGTGCAAAATACCTGCATCTCGGCCAGGAGGATCTTGCAGACGCAGATCTCGGCGCTATCCGCGAGGCCGGCCTCAAGCTCGGCATCTCCACCCATGACGATTCCGAGCTTGAAACCGCACTGGCCGCGAAGCCCGACTACGTCGCGCTCGGCCCGATCTTCTTCACGACCCTGAAATCGATGCGCTTCGAGCCGCAGGGCATTCCCAAGATCACCGAATGGAAAAAGCGCATCGGCACCATCCCGCTGGTTGCCATCGGCGGCATCAAGTTCGAGCACGCCGCGGAGATTTTTGCCGCCGGCGCGGATTCGATCGCTGTTGTCTCCGACGTGACCCAGAACCCCGACCCCGATGCCCGCGTGCGGCAATGGCTCGACGGTTCGAAGGAGGCGGCGTGATGATCGCCCCGCTCCCTCCACTCGTCATTGCGAGGAGCCCTTGCGACGAAGCAATCCAGACTGCTTCCGCGGATGCATTTCTGGATTGCTTCGCTGCGCTCGCAATGACGGAGCAAGAATTCACCAGCGTCGTCTCGGCGCCAATGCAAACGAATTAAACCGGAGGATCCCATGAACATCCGCTCCAACCCCGAAAAGACCGTCCCCGCCGTCACCACCGGCCCCCTGCCCTCCTCGCGGAAAATCTTCGCGACCCCCGACGCCGCGCCTGATATCCGCGTGCCCTTGCGCGAGATCATCCTCTCCGAAGGCGCCGGCGAGCCGAACCTGCCGGTCTACGACACCTCGGGCCCCTACACCGATCCGAGCGTGACCATCGACGTCAACGCCGGCTTGGCGCGCAACCGCAAGCAATGGGTGCTGGAGCGCGGCGGCGTCGAGGAATATGAGGGCCGGCAGATCAAGCCGGAGGACAATGGTAGCGTCTCCACCGACAAGGCCGCGCGCGCCTTCTCGGCCTATCACAAGCCGCTGCGCGGCCTCGACGGCCACAAGGTGACGCAGCTCGAATTCGCCCGCGCCGGCATCATCACCAAGGAGATGATCTACGTCGCGGAGCGCGAAAACCTCGGGCGCAAGCAGCAACTCGAGCGCGCCGAAGCCGCGCTCGCCGACGGCGAAAGTTTTGGCGCCTCGGTGCCCGCCTTCATCACCCCGGAGTTCGTGCGCTCGGAGATCGCGCGCGGCCGCGCCATCATCCCCTCCAACATCAATCACTCAGAGCTCGAGCCGATGATCATCGGCCGCAACTTCCTGACCAAGATCAACGCCAATATCGGCAACTCGGCGGTGACCTCGTCGGTCGAGGAAGAAGTCGAGAAGATGGTGTGGGCGATCCGCTGGGGCGCCGACACCGTGATGGACCTCTCCACGGGCCGCAACATCCACACCACGCGCGAATGGATCCTGCGCAACTCGCCGGTGCCGATCGGCACCGTGCCGATCTACCAGGCGCTGGAGAAGTGCAACGGCGATCCCGTCAAGCTGACCTGGGAGCTCTACAAGGACACCTTGATTGAGCAGTGCGAGCAGGGCGTCGACTATTTCACCATCCACGCCGGCGTCCGCCTGCAATACATCCACCTCACCGCCAGCCGCGTCACCGGCATCGTCTCCCGCGGCGGCTCGATCATGGCGAAGTGGTGCCTGGCGCATCACAAGGAGAGCTTCCTCTACACCCATTTCGACGAGATCTGCGACCTCATGCGCAAGTATGACGTCTCGTTCTCGCTCGGCGACGGCCTGCGTCCGGGCTCGATCGCCGACGCCAACGACCGCGCGCAGTTTGCGGAGCTGGAGACGCTCGGTGAGCTCACAAAGATCGCATGGGACAAGGGCTGCCAGGTCATGATCGAAGGCCCCGGCCACGTGCCGATGCACAAGATCAAGATCAACATGGATAAGCAGCTCAAGGAGTGCGGCGAGGCGCCGTTCTACACGCTCGGGCCGCTGACCACCGACATCGCGCCGGGCTACGACCACATCACGTCAGGCATTGGAGCAGCCATGATCGGCTGGTTCGGCTGCGCCATGCTCTGCTACGTCACGCCGAAGGAGCATCTCGGCCTGCCCGACCGCAACGACGTCAAGACCGGCGTCATCACCTACAAGATCGCCGCCCACGCCGCCGACCTCGCCAAGGGCCACCCCGCCGCGCAACTGCGCGACGACGCCCTCTCCCGCGCGCGGTTCGAATTCCGCTGGACCGACCAGTTCAACCTCGGCCTCGATCCCGACACCGCGAAAAACTTCCACGACGAGACGCTGCCGAAGGAAGCCCACAAGGTCGCCCATTTCTGCTCGATGTGCGGCCCAAAATTCTGCTCGATGAAGATCACGCAGGACGTGCGGGATTACGCGGCAACGCTGAACGACCCGAACAGCGTGGGGATGTCGATGAGCGGCACCGCCGAGGACGGCATGGCGAAGATGAGCGCGAAGTTCAAGGAGATGGGCGAGAGCTTGTACCTGGATGCGGAGAAGGTGAAGGAGAGCAATCGGGTGTTGTGAGGGCCTTCTCCAGGGTGTCCGGACCAATTCCGGACACCCACCATTCGAAACGCGCGGCATCACCTCATCTCAAAGCTTCAGATACTCGGCGTCACTTAGTATCGTGTATTTTTTTGGACTTAGCAGAATCACAATCTGTGACCTGCACAAGGGCAGAACCACCTCGAATTGCTTGATCGCTATTGGAATGCTGAAGTCGCTCCCGTCATCAACCGCATTGTGGACTGGCCACCAATCTTCGAACGCATTATGTGCCGGATCGCAACCAAGCGCAGGAGCCACTAAGCGCTGAACCCCTATATTCTTTTTCTTTTTGATCAACGCTCCGTTCTGATCCATTGCCGGGCTACCGTTACTCATCAAATAAATCCCAGCATCTCCCACAAGCCAAAGCGCTCGTTTCGGACTTTTCCTACCATCCCAAGGGAGAGAAATTGGAGCATTTCTGGCGTGATCAACGAGACGCCACACAGTTGCAACATCAAACTTTAGAACAACGCTTCCATCCGGTGCTCGAAGCTTTTTCGCGGCAACAGTACTTTCCAAGCAAGCGACCAAAAAGCAGCATATCGCTCCGGAGAGATTTACCGCCAGCTCAGCATGATGGCGTGGCACCTCTCGGTTCAAGTTCGCCTTCCCGTGCGCATCTCCCAGTTTGTTGCGCATCTCGCCTACGCGGGTAACAATCGTCTGGCTCGCCCCAAAAACTGACTTAAACAAAGTGTCGGTATGCTGAGTTGGAGCGATTCCGAGATTCGATGCCACGAGGTAATATAGCTTCGGCAAATCCCATGTATCGTCATATTGAATCTCGAGCTCATCTAGCGCAGTCTTGCACATAGTTTCGAGCATCGCGCGAGCTGCTGTTACTGCACCATCGCGGTCATCCTCCAATCGACCAATTGCTTTTTGCCAATCGGAGTAAATGGCGTCATATCGCGAATGCGCAAGCCGCTGGTCTATCAATCTCGATAGTGGCGCCCTAGAATCGGGAACAGACTGGTCGGTCAATAGCTTCTCCCGGCTGGTCTAAACCAAGGACGTGAGATCAAGGGCCTCTAGCCGCAACGCACAATTCGGAGCTATCAGGTCTTCCGATTGCGCAACTGCAGCTACCCGAATACCATGCCCAGCCCGTTGATGGACCTCCAACTAAACTAGCTTCCCCTCCTGCGAGCGGAGGCGGCACGTTGTCGGAGTTCGCGCCCACCGTTCGTTCCTCTGGGTCCGAACCGCGATCCTGCTGGAGCCCCCATGCCCACCATCACCGCATTCGAGTCCTCCCCCGACCGCGGCAAGGGCCACGCGCGCGACATGCGGGTGCGCTGGGCGCTGGAAGAGGTCGGCCAGCCCTACGACGTTCGCCTCGTCTCATTTGCGGCAATGAAACAACCTGCCCATCGCGCGCTGCATCCGTTCGGGCAGATCCCGACCTATGAGGACGACGATCTCACGCTGTTCGAGTCCGGCGCGATCGTGCTCCACATCGCCGAACGCCATGATGGCTTGCTGCCGAAGGATGCCAACGCGAGGAGCCGCGCGGTCGCATGGATGTTCGCTGCGCTGAGCACGGTGGAGCCGCCGATTGTCGAGCTCAACATGGCCATGCTGTTCGAGCGCGACAGGAGCTGGTACGCCGAGCGTCTGCCGAGCTTGCAGGAGCGCGTGCGCACCAGGCTCGGCGAATTGTCCCGCCACATCAGTGAGGCCGACTGGCTCGACGGCGCTTTCAGCGCCGGCGATCTCTTGATGGTGACGGTGCTGCGCCGGTTGAACACGTCAGGCCTGCTCGACGAAGATCCCGATATTGCCGCCTATGTCGCCCGCGGCGAGGCGCGGCCGGCGTTCAGGCGGGCGTTCGAGGCGCAGCTGGCGGTGTTCACGGCCGCGTCGCGTTCGTAGCCCGGTTAGCCGCTTCAGCTCAGCTTGGCCAGCTCGCGGGCGAGGTTGGCACGGGCTTGCCGATCGAACATCGCGGCGAAGGCCGGATCGGGAAAGATGACCTCGCGTGCCGCGAAACGGCGCAGCACGCGGGCGCGGCCGGCCCGATAGTCCTCCTCGGCGACATGGCTGAACTCCCGGCGGATCGCGGCGGCATAGGCATCGTAGCGGGCGGGATCGGCGCCGAGAATGCTGAGGTCGATCGAGATCAGGATCGCCCCGAGACGATCGCCGGGGGGAACGTCGTGCGTTTTGGTCAAGCGGATCAGGCGGCCGACCTCCTGGCGAAGCTCGGCGCGGACGTGCTGCTCGGCGAGCTCCGCGCTGCGCTCCTCGTTGTCCGTCCGCGTCGGATCGTAGACGGCGTCGTGCCACCAGATCGCTTCCGACAGCGTCTCGCGCTCGGCGGCCGAAAGACCCTCGGCGCGCGCGAGCGCCGCCAGGCAATCCTCGATATGCGCGAGATTGTGATAGTGGCGGCCGGGCGCCGCATAGGCAGCGACCAATTCGTCGCGGGTCATGGGCGAAGTCTCACGTCGTCGATCTTGTTGATGGCCATCGTGATCTCCCGGACCAGAGGATTGCGGTCATCCTATTGCGCAAAAGGCAATTCGCAAATGGCGCTCTGACGTAGCCCGGATGAGCGCAAGCGATATCCGGGGAGCCCATTCCCGCATGTCGCTGCGCTCTGCGGGCTACGAGGATTGCATCCGTTTCCACTCCCTAGCATGCTGGCCTCCGCCACCCCGGAGGAGCCCGCCCATGCTGACCCTCTACTCCTACCCAGAGCTCTTCGGCGTCGCCGACAACAACGGCTACGGCCTCAAGGTCTATGCGTTTCTCAAGCTCGCGGGCGTGCCGTTCGTGCATGAGCACGTCTTCGATGCCTCGGCCGCGCCGCGCGGGCAGCTGCCTTACATCGTCGACGACAGCGAGATCATCGGCGACAGCGAGACCATCATCGCGCACGCGACTAAGAAATACCGCCTCACGATCGACGCCGGCTTGTCATCGGAACAGCGCCGCACCGACCATCTCGTCACGCGCATGCTGGACGATCTCTACTGGGTGATGTCCTATTCGCGCTGGAAGGACGAGCGCTTCTATCCGGCGTTCCGCGACGCCTTCATCGCGCAGCATCCGCAGATCGACCCTACCGGCTTCGAGAAGGCCAAGGCCTACAACGCGCAGCGCTATCACTTCCAGGGCATCGGTCGCTACACGCCCGAGCAGGCCTACGCGCGGGGGCTCGCTGACTTGCAGGTGCTGGCGGACATCGCGCCGGCGCAAGGCTTCGTACACGGCGCGGCGCCGACGAGCGTTGATGCCGGCATCTACGGCTTCATCGCCAACATCTATTACTTTCCGATCCCGACGCCGCTGAAGGCCTTCGTCGATGCGCACGCTAACCTCGTCGCACATTGCGAGCGGGTGCATGCGATGGTCGGGAAATCGTAGGGTGGGTTAGCTTCGGGCGGCGCGAAGCGCTGTCCGAAGCTAACCCACCACTGTTCGTCTCCGGAGACGCCAAAGAGGTGGGTTACGCCCCGCGGATTCGCTGCGCGGATCCGCAGGGCTAACCCACCCTACGGCACCGTCTTCTACCGCATCGTGATCGCAAGCCCGCTGAGATCCGCATTCGCCATCAACCCCACCTGCGTGCCCGACAGCTCCAGCACTGCGCCCTTCTGGTTGGTCAGCACGATGGCGCGGGCGCCGGAGCCGACGGCGATGCCGGCACCGGCGGCGCCGTAGACGCCGGCAACGTCGGAGGGACGGTTGATGTTGGAGACGCGGCCGCGCAGCACGGTCTTGGATCCCCCGAACACCAGGCCGTAGTCGAGGCCGCCGGTGGAGAGCCCGTACGAGCGGCCGCGGAAGTTGAGCACGCCCGAGCCGCCCGAGCCGCCGATGATCCAGCCCGCCTTGTAGATCGTCAGCGTCACGAAGCCGCTGTCGGCCTGCGCGGTCGTCGAGAGGCCAGCCAGGGCGACGATGGCGACGCACGCGGCGCGGAGGGTGGATGCGAGCTTCATGGGGGTCTCCGGGGGCTGTTTTTAAAGGAGGGTTCGAATCAGACGGAGCGAATGTACCTGATCGATCGGGGCGGCAACATGATCGGCGGGCGTTTCCGCAAGCAAGGCGGCGGCGAGACTCGCGGAAGGTCCTCATGCTCCGTCATTGCGAGCCAACGGGTCCGCGCGAAGCGCGGCCCGATGACAGGCTCCGCGAAGCAATCCAGAATCGCTCCGCGGCGGCAGTCTGGATTGCTTCGTCGCAAGGGCTCCTCGCAATGACGGGTGAATGGCCTGCTCTCTCGCCACGCGCAGGCCGCACGCGGGGAGAGGCGAAGACCACCATCGCCATCGTGCCATAATGCCCCTGTTTTGCCCGACGGAGCAACCGGATGCTTCGCGTTTCGCGAATTCTGGAAAACATCAATGATTTCCGTGCGGCGCTTACTGTGCATGGGGTTGTTTTCGCACTTTTGTTTTGAGCATCCCCGCGCCAGCCGCTACGCTCCTGCGTCCGCCCCCGTCCTGAGGTGATCCCATGCCGATCCAGCATTTCGCGCCCCCGCCGCATGTCAAGGCGCCGCCGCTGTCCTTTGCGACGCGGGTTGGCGACCTCCTGTTCGTCTCCGGCATTCCCGGCTTCGATGCCAATGGTGCGCTGCCCGACGGCTTCGAGACGCAGTTCGCCAATCTCGTCGTCAACATCAAGCGCGTGCTGGTCGAGGCCGGCGCCGGCATGCATGATCTCGTCAAGGTCAACGTGCTCCTGACCCGCGCCTCGGACGTCGCCGCGATGAACGCGCTCTATGCCGGCGCCTTCGGCCCGCCGCCGTACCCGGCGCGCACAACTTGCGTGGTGCAGGCGCTGCCCGATCCGAAGATGCTGATCGAGATCGAGGCGGTCGCTTCGCTGGCCAAGTAGAAGCCTAGTCAGCTGCGTGTGACCTATCGGGCACGCGTCCAAACCAAATGCGTTGGGCACAGCTGACATGTCCGTGAATGGCGGCCCCCCGGCTTGCAAAGGACCTGCTTTTACCGCACGAATTTTTTCGGTCCCATGTCCCACCAGGAGATACTTCATGCGTCGCCTTCTCGCGCTCAGTGCCGTTGCCGGCATCGCTAGTTCCGTGTTCGCCGTGCCCGCCTCCGCGAAGGTCGGCTATTACGTGATCCGCTGGGACAACACCGGCATCTGCCAGGTCTGGAACGAGGACCTGCAGTACAAGCCGTTCCAGTTCGGGGTCTCTACCTACAAGGTCGTCAGCAAGCCGTTCCCGACCTTCCAGCAGGCCTCGGACTTGCAGATCAAGATGCGCACCGAGCGGAAGTGCACGCTCTGAGCCGGGCGCGAGAGTAGCGTTTGGAGGGCGGGTCGCGCGGGCGATCCGCCCTTTTGCTTTGCGTGGCCTGAAGCGCTTCCCCGGCCGCCATCAGACCTGTCCCACGCACATTTTTTGAACCTCGGCGGCGGGTGGAACTACTCACATCTTGTCCGGGGCGCATGCCAAGCGCGTCCCGCACCACCCCTCCCCGTCATTGTCGGGAGGCGCATCACATCATTCATTTGAGGAGCTGATCATGCGTCGTATTTCCATGCTGTGCGCTGCCGCCGGTCTTGCCGTCACCGCGTTCGTCGCCGCGAGCCCGGCCGAAGCCAGCTATCATCTGATCCGCTGGCAGGACACCGGCTTCTGCCAGATCTGGGACGAGAGCATCCCGACCACGCCGTGGCCGGCCGGCTATCACCGCGCCAGCGCCAGCGTGCCGACCTTCGTCGATGCACTCATGGTCAAGGACGCCGCGCTCAAGAGCGGCAGCTGCAAGTGGTAAGGTAATCGATCGGCGGACGAAGAACCGGGCAAGGACGCGGGCGTCCTTGCCCGGTTTGCTTTTCGAGGCCTGAAACGCTCACGCGTCCTTGTGCGCGCCGGGATGGATCAGGATGTCGCGCGCGGCGGCGAGGTCGATGAAGGCTTCGGCACTGCCGCCCTGGTCGGGATGCAGGCCCTTGGCGGCGCGGCGATAGGCCTGGTTGATGTCCTCGCAGGTGAGTTGCACCGCGAGCGGCAGGCCGAGCATCTTGCGGGCGCGATCCTCGCTGGAAAGCTTCTTCGGCGCGGCGTTGCGGCGGCCGAAGCGCGGCGCGGTCAGATCGTGCACGACCTCGAGCACGACACCGACGCGGCGCTGGGCCGCCAGCGTCACGCTATGATCGTCGTTGTCGACGGCCTGGCGCAGCACCGGCAGCGCCTGCTCGGCAGCCTGGCGCAGCGTGACGTCGCTGCTCATCCGCGCGATCTCGGCCACCAGCCGGCCGGCCTCGGCCCAGTCAGGCGCTTGCGCCGACCGCAGCCGCTCCAGAGCGAGTTTCCAGGTTTCGAGCCGTTCCATCATGCGCGCAACGTTTAGCAATCAGGATCAGTATGCCAAGGCCGCCGTTTCCGACCCCTTAATTTCGCGTTAGCGTTTCGTGAAACTTCGAAACGAAAACGGGAGGAAACTGCCATGGCGCTGCTCGCAAACCACATCGCTGTCGTCACCGGCGCCGGTTCCGGAATCGGCCGGGCGATCGCCACCGGCTATGCGCGGGAGGGCGCGCAGGTCGTGCTGCTCGACGTCAACGCCGAGACGGCGGCGGAGGCCGCGCAGGAGATCCGGACAGCGGGCGGCAAGGCCGAGAGCTTTGCGCTCGACGTTGTCAGGCGCGAGGATTGCTTCGCGCTCGCCAGGCAGATCGCCGACAAGATCGGGCAGGTCTCGATCCTCGTCAACAATGCCGGCATCACCCGCCGCAACGCCTTCACCGCGGAGACCGAGACGGTGGCGAAGGACTGGAACGACATCATCTCGCTCAACCTCAACGGCGTGTTCAACGTGACGCAGGCGTTCCTCGCGCCCTTGCGCGCCAGCAAAGGCCGCATCGTCAATATCGGCTCGATCCAGTCCTTCGTGCATCTGCGCACGCCGAGCTCGGCGGCCTACACCACCTCGAAACACGGCGTGCTCGGCTTCACCAAGGCGCTCGCGGTCGAGCTCGGCAAGGAAGGCGTGCGCGTCAACGCGATCGGCCCCGGCTTCATCGAGACCAACCTCAACGCCAATGCGCGCGCGACCAATCCGGCGCTGGTGCAGGCTTTCATCGATCACACCCCGCTGGCGCGCACCGGCAAGCCCGAGGACATCGTCGGCCCCGCGGTGTTCCTCGCCTCCGATCTGTCGGCCTATGTCACCGGAACCATCGTGATGGTGGACGGCGGCTATCGCACGGTGTGAGGGATGCGAGGCTCGCACCAATCGCGGCGGCATCTGGGCATTCTCAAGATCAATTCGGTGCAGCCCCTCCAATTAACCTTTCATTAACCAAACCGGACCACCGTAGATTCACGGCTTGGGGGTCGTTGGTTCTCGATCCGCTTCCGACGATGGAAGCGGGCGTTGATCGGGAGGTGTTTTGATGACCACTGTTCATGTCGCCGCGTCCGGGCCGGACGCACAATTCCTTGCCCCGAACCAGATCGTTCCGCTTCTGATCGGTGCCACCGTCGACGAGGTCGAGCGTGAGCTCGTGATCCAGACGCTGGCGCGCTGTGACGGCAACCGCACGCGCGCCTCGCGCGTGCTCGGCCTTTCCGTACGCACGCTGCGCAACAAGATCAGGCTCTATGCCGCCTCCGGCATCGACGTGCCCGCCTGTCAGGATTAGCGCACGACATCAATCGGCCAGCGACGGCGCGCTGCGCAGCCACGCGCGATCGATGAGGCGGCCGCTCGCGCCGCCGATTGATGTTGATCAAGCCTGGCACGATGCGCGGGCAGAATTGCTGCTGTCGTCAAACGCCGCTAAGTAGCTTGCTCCAGGTGAAGGGAGCGGTGGCGTGGCAGACGACCAGGGACGACGGCCGGGGCCTCAGGGGCCTCGCGGGCGGCAAGGCGAGCCGGGACGGCCGGGGCCACAGGGGCATCCGGGCCGGCGCGGCCCCGACGGCGCACGCGGCAAGCCCGGGCCGCAGGGCAAGCCGGGCCCGGTCGGGAAGGCCGGGCCGCCCGGCAAGCCCGGTCCGCAAGGCAAACAGGGCGAAGCCGGTCCGCGTGGGCCAGCCGGCGCACCGGGACCTGCCGGGCCGCAGGGACCGGCGGGGCCGCAAGGCCCGCGCGGCGAGCCGGGTCCGCCCGGCCAATTGCCGTCGATCGAGCAGGTGCTGCCCTGGCTCGACCAGCTCTTCGACGCCTGGGACGAACGCCGCCGCCAGCGCGAGCGCGAAGCCGCCGAGCGCGAAGCGCTCGAAGCCGCCGTCCAGGAGACCGACGAGGCAATCGTCGATGACGAGGGCGATGACGTCGACGATCACAGGAAGAAAAAGAAAAAGAAGAAGCAGGGCAAGGATAGCCGACGGGTCTAGTCGGGCCGATCCTCGCGCCGCGGCAGCATGCCCATGCGCTCGAATTGCCAGCGCATGGCGCGATACCAGAGATAGCCGACCGCCGCGCCGCACAGGGCGAGGATGATCACGTTCGCGCTCGAGAACGAGCCGCCCCACCACATCATCCACGCGGTCCACAGCAGCGTGAAGACGATGGCACCTGCTTTCAAAGGAAGAAGGGGGTGGCTCATGTCGTGCTCCGGGCGATCAAAACCCCGGCCGCCATCATCGCAAGCCGAGGCAGCAGATACCGTGAGCCAGATCACGGAGCACGCTGCCTGACCTCACGTACCGAAGCGCAGCCGCGAACGCTCTTTCGCCTTCTCCGCCTCAACCTCGCGGTCGCGCGCCGGCGCGTTCGTATGCAGCGAGGTCAGGAGTTTTCGCGCCGCCTCGGAGACCTCGGCCACCGCACGATCGAACGCCGCCTCGTTGGCCTGCGACGGCTTGTTGAAACCCGACAGCTTTCGCACGAATTGCAGCGCGCTGGCGTGGATCTCATCCTCCGTCACCGGCGGCTCGAAGTTGAACAGCGTCTTGATGTTGCGGCACATGCACATTCTCCCGGCGTTTTCCTTAAGACGAAGGTCCGAGCCGAAATCCTACATCCGCCTTCTCGCTTCTGCGACCAACTTGGTGGATGCGCATCGCCACAAGCTGATCTCGCAGCGCATCATAAGCGGGGGCGCCGGCATCGCATATTATTTGAGCATGCATTGCAGTGACGGCTCAGGCTTAATCCGTGCCAACGATAGGGAAAGACGCGCAGGACAATCGCGCGCCCATGGCACGATACGCGACGAGGAGGATCGCATGCACAGGCTCGCACTGTGCGTTTGGTTGGTTGCGGCGACAGCGCTGGCAAACGTTGCGTTCGCGCGCGACAATGGCCAATACGACCACGTTCCGCCCGACATCCGCGCCTGGTTCAAGAGCGTGATCGCGCCGAACGGGGTTCCCTGCTGCGACATCTCCGACGGCCATCGCACCGAGTATGACGTGCGCAATGGCGCTTATTGGGTGCCGATCGAGGGACAATGGATCGAGGTGCCCGGACGCGCCATCATCCGCGACCAGGGCAATCCGATCGGCCAGGCCGTGGTGTGGTACGTCCACCACCGCGGCTCCATCATCATCAGCTGCTTCGTGCCGGCGGATGCGGTGTAACGCGCCTTGGTAATTTCCATTGGCTGGCGACGGCCCGATCGGGTAGCTTGAAGCCAGCTGAAGCGGAGGCACGCCGTTGACCGATCTTAGCGCCGAAGACCTCGCCACCATCTATGCCAAGCCGAGCCCGCGCGTGATCGCGAAGGCACGGCCCGCGATCGATGCGCATGCGAAGAAATTCATCGAGATGTCGCCATTCTGCGTGCTCGCGACATCGGGAGCGGACGGCAGCGTCGACGCTTCGCCGCGCGGCGGCGGCATCGGCTTCGTCCGCGTCGCCGGCCCCAACCAGCTGCTGATGCCCGACCGCTCCGGCAACAACCGCATCGACAGTTTCCGCAACGTCGTCGAAGGCTCAGGCTTCGTGCATTTGCTGTTCTTCGTGCCGGGCATCGAGGAGACGCTGCGCGTCGGCGGCCGCGGCACGCTGTCGGCCGACCCGGATCTGCTCGCCTCGATGGTGGAATTCGGCAAGCCGCCGCGCGCGGTGCTGAACGTCGCGGTCAGCGAGGTCTATTTCCATTGCGGCAAGGCGCTGATGCGCTCGAATCTGTGGGGGTCGGAGAAGGTGCAGCGCTCGGTGATGCCGAGCATCGTCACGGTCATTCACGAGCAGACCGGCCTCGGCGAACCGGCGAGCCAGGAGGCCGTGGAAGAGCTCTACAAGACGCAGCTGTAGCCGAGAGCGGTTCCGCAAAACGAAACGACGTGCGGCAACACGTGGATGGCCGGGGTCAAGCCCGGCCATGACGATGGAGGGAGCCGGGCCCGAGCTTAGTGCCCCTCGCCCTCGAGCCCGCCGACATGCTTCTGGGTGTAGAGCTCGAGGCCGATGCGGCCGATCAGATCGAGCTGGGTCTCGAGGAAGTCGATGTGGTGCTCCTCGTCGCTCATCAGCTTCTCGAACAGGTCGCGTGTGACATAGTCCTTGGCGCTGTGACAGTAGGTCGCCGCTTCCTGATAGAGCGCCCGCGCGCTCATCTCGGCGGCGAGATCGCACTCGATGATCTCCTTGACGTTCTGGCCGATGCGCAGGGGATCGAGCACCTGCATGTTCGGAAAGCCGTCGAAGAACAGGATCCGCTCGGTGAGCTTGTCGGCGTGCTCCATCTCCTCGATGGATTCCTTGCGCCAGACCTTGGCCATGTCCAGCAGGCCCCAATTGTCGAGGAAGCGGTAATGCAGCCAGTACTGATTGATCGCAGTCAGCTCGTGACGCAGCGCCTTGTTGAGATAGTCGATGACTTTTGCGTCGCCCTGCATGGTTCACTCCAGCTCTTGCAGTCCAAATCGGTCCCAAACCGAGTTTAGAACGCTTCTAAATCACTTTGCGAGCGAGAGCAACCGGCTACGGGAACCCAGCCGGGGAAAAGCTCAGCCGGAATTGCGGAAGTTTTCAGCAGGCCGCGAGGGCGAACTCGGCGGGTTCGGCGGTCTCGTCGTTGGCGGCCACGGTGTGGCTATGCGGGCAGCCGGCGCAGCAGGACTGCGCACAGGGGCCGAGCGCTTCGTCGATGATACTCTTGATCGTCCGGGCGCAGCGCCCGCATTCGGCGCTGCAGCCGAGACAGCCATAGACCTGTTTGGCATGCCGCACGGCGTCGTCGGACTCGGCGACGGCGGCGCGGATATCATCATCGCTCAGCACGTTACAGGAACAAACGATCATGGAAGCGGCAGGCCCTTCGGTGATGCGCCATCATCGATATTTAACAGGCCGGCCGGATGCAAAAGGAAAAACAGGTATTTGAAGCTATTCCAAACTGGCCTGATCAAAGCCTAGAACGGCTCTAAATCAAGCTCTTGCGCTGGATCAAGATTGTAGCCCACTAGTCGCCGCCGCCGCCGCCTCCTCCTCCGCCGTCGCCACCGCCTCCGCAGTCGCCGCCGCTACTGCTGCTATCGCTGCTGGAACAGCTTGCGCCGTCGCCAGAGCTCCCCGAACTGCCGCCGGAAAGCCAGCTTCCCAGCGAGAAGCCGTCATTCGTCCCGGAATAGGTGCTCTCCCCGCTACTCCCTCCGTGGCTGCCGGCGGTAGCGCGGGAGCGCCGTGCGCGGTTCTGGAGATGTGCGATCCAGCCGTAGCCGACCGCGAAAACGATCCCGGCCGCAATCAAAGCATTAACCATCGCGTTGCCCATCATCGTCTCCCGGTGGGACCCATACCAATTGGTCGTCTCCGGCAAAGGTGCCGTTCATTGATCATTCAAGCGGAATATGGAACCTTGCGGCCCAAAGGTTCCCGCGTGTTCGTCTGAAAGGTCAAGCAATGAAGAAGTCGCTCCTGGCGGTCGCTGCCGTCGCCATTCTGGCCCTGACGGCCGGAACGCCGGCCCATGCCCAGCGCGGTGTCGCGGCAGGCGTGGCCGCCGGG
Organism: Bradyrhizobium sp. BRP23; assembly: GCF_020194135.1. NCBI lineage: Bacteria > Pseudomonadati > Pseudomonadota > Alphaproteobacteria > Hyphomicrobiales > Nitrobacteraceae > Bradyrhizobium > Bradyrhizobium sp. BRP23. The sequence continues at coordinate 277,711 of NZ_JADYVW010000006.1, forward strand.
ATCATCGGCGGCGCCATTGTCGGCGGCGCGCTGGCTTCTCCGTATTATTACGGGCCTAGCTATGGCTACTATGGGCCGGGCTACTACCCGCCGCGCTACTACGCCCCGGGTTCAGGCTATGTTGCCGACGACTATTACGGCGGCTGCGTCTGGCAGAAGCAGCGCTTCTGGGATGGCTATGCCTGGCGCGTCCGTCGCGTCCGAGTCTGCGGCTGAGGCGCGCCAAGCCGGTTCACTACGGATGCGCCGTTCATCTCAGGGCCTGAAAAAGACCGCTTTTTCTCGTCACAGCTCCGTGTGCGTTTACCGTGGATTGACCATTTGCGCGCTTCCTAGCTGCAAGGCCAATTCCATCAGAGTGTGCGTGAACCTTTGAAACCCGGGCGCCTCTAGCAGGAGGAACCCATCTCCCAGGAGAGCCAAGAGCATGAACAAGACTTTAGTTGCCGCCCTCACGGTCGCGACGGTCGCCGGTTCGCTGGTGACCGCCGCTCCGTCCGCGAAGGCCCATGACGGCGTCGGCGCCGGTATCGCAGCCGGCCTGATCGGCGGCGCCATCGTCGGCGGCGCAATCGCCTCCAGCCGTCCGGCCTATGGCGGCCCCGTTTACATCGCCGAGCCCCCGCCGCCCGCGCCCTGCTACTGGCGCCGCGAGCGCTATTGGGACGGCTACGGCTGGGTCAGCCGCCCGGTTCGCGTCTGCTACTGATCTGATCGCCTGGCGCTGCGCGCCGCGATCGGTAAGCCCGGCCGAGAGCATCGGCCGGGCTTTTTGTTTGCGCACGCTAAAGCGCGATGCGGTTAGGATGAAGCGTCATCGCGCTTTAGGTTATTGTTTGAGCATGATCTTTTCGGAAAACCGCTTCACACTTTTCCGGATCATGCTCTATCGCGCCGCCTGGATCGAACGCAGCACCTCTTCGCTCGGCCAGCAATCGAGCTTGAGGCCCGCCGACTTCTGATAGGCGCCAAGCGCCGCACGCGTCTGCATGCCGGCCTTGCCGTCGATCTTGTCCTTGTAGAGCCCGATCCGCGTCAGCTCGCGCTGCATGGTCTCGACGTCCTTGGTGCGCAGCTGTTTCGAGGCCGCCCATGGCGTCGCGAACGGCAGCGGGTTTGTCATGCGGTCGGCAAGGTGGCCGACGAACAGCACGTAGAGATCGGAGAAATTGTATTCCTTGATGACGAAGTAATTCTTCGTGGTCAGGAATGACGGGCCGTAGATGCCTTCGGGCTGGAGCAGCGAGGCCGGCTGCGCCTGCTCGGCGGCGCTGAGCTTTTGGCCGCGTACCGGGACAAAACCCTCGCGCAGCCATTGGCCGATCGGCTTCGTCACCTCCGGCACGCCCGTCGTGCAATCGACCTTCGCCGGCGCCTGCACCTCGTAAGCCCAGCGCACGCCGCTCTGCCAGCCCTTGTTGACGAGCTGCTGCGCAGCCGAGGCCAGCGCATCCGGCACCGAGTGCCAGATGTCGATGCGGCCATCGCCGTCGAAATCGACGCCATGCTTGTAATATTCGGACGGCAGGAACTGGGTGAGGCCGGTCGCGCCGGCCCAGGACGAGCGCATGTCCTTGCGCGTGACGACGCCTTCATCGAGGATCTTGAGCGCGGCAATGAACTCGTTGCGATACTGATCCTTTCGGCGTCCGACATAGGCCTGCGTCGCCAGTACGCGCACCAGATCGTAGGGCAACGTGTGCCGGCCATAGTCTGTCTCGCGGCCCCAGATGGCGAGCATGACGGTCGCCGGCACCCCGGACTTCTTCTCGATCTCGTCCAGCGAGGTACGATGCTTTTGGAGCAGCCGCTGCCCCTCGCCTGCAAGCCGCGCGATCGAGGCTTCCTTGACGTAGTCGGCCGGCACCTGCACGAACTCGGCCTGCGACGGCGCACCCGTTGCCGGCCGCCCGGGCAAGAGCAGATCGGGCAGCTTGTAGTCGGGCTCCAGCCCGCGCGTTTGCGCATCGAACGTTGCGCGCGAAACGCCGGCCTGTTGGGCCTCCGGCCACAACGAGGCGATGAACTGGGTGAAAGCGGCGTCGGCAGCACGGACGGGCGACCAGCTGCAGGCGATGACGATCCCCGCAGCGATGAGCGCCCGTCGCATCATGCCGCCATCACCGCGTCAGCTTCTTGTACTTCACGCGGTGCGGGATGATGCTGTCCTGGCCGAGCCGGCGCATCTTGTCCTTCTCGTAGTCCTGGAAATTGCCTTCGAACCATTCGACGTGGCTCTCGCCCTCGAAGGCGAGGATGTGCGTCGCGATGCGGTCGAGGAACCAGCGATCGTGGCTGATGATGACGGCGCAGCCGGCGAAGTCCTCCAGCGCCTCTTCGAGCGCGCGCAGCGTGTCGACGTCGAGGTCGTTGGTCGGCTCGTCGAGCAGCAGGACGTTGGCGCCGGACTTCAGCATTTTTGCGAGATGGACGCGGTTGCGTTCACCGCCCGAGAGCGCGCCGACCTTCTTCTGCTGGTCCGCGCCCTTGAAGTTGAACGACGAGCAATAGCCGCGCGAGTTGACTTCCTTCTTGCCGAGCAGGATCAGTTCGTTGCCGCCAGAGATCTCCTCCCACACGGTCTTCTTGCCGTCGAGCGCGTCGCGCGACTGGTCGACGTAGCCGAGATGCACGGTCTCGCCGACCGTGATCGTGCCGGAGTCCGGCTTCTCCTGAGCGGTGATCATCCTGAACAACGTGGTCTTGCCGGCGCCGTTGGGACCGATCACGCCGACGATGCCGCCGGGCGGCAGCTTGAAGGTGAGGTTGTCGATCAGGAGACGATCGCCAAAGCCTTTGCTGAGCCCCTCGAAATCGACCACGTTGGCGCCGAGCCGCTCGGCCACTGGAATGATGATTTGCGCGGTCTGGGTCTGCTTCTCGCTCGCCTTCTTCAGCAGCTCCTCATAGCGCTGGTAGCGCGCCTTCGACTTGGCCTGGCGGGCCTTCGGCGACGAGGCGACCCATTCCTGCTCGCGCGCGAGCGTCTTCTGGTGCGCCGCATCCTCGCGGCCCTCCTGCTCCAGACGCTTCTGCTTCTGCACCAGCCAGGACGAGTAATTGCCCTCGTACGGGATGCCGCGGCCGCGATCGAGCTCGAGGATCCAGCCCGTGACGTTGTCGAGGAAGTAGCGGTCGTGGGTGACGATCAGGATCGCACCGGGATAGTTGCGCAGGTGCCCTTCCAGCCACGACACGGATTCCGCGTCGAGATGGTTGGTCGGCTCGTCCAGCAGCAAGAGTTCGGGCTGGTCGAGCAGCAGGCGGCACAGCGCGACGCGGCGGCGCTCACCGCCCGAGAGTTTCGTCACGTCGGCATCATCGGGCGGACAGCGCAGCGCGTCCATGGCCTGGTCGACCTTGCTGTCGAGATCCCACAGGCCCTGGGCCTCGATCTCGTCCTGCAGCTTGGTCATCTCGTCGGCGGTCTCGTCGGAATAATTGAACGCGAGCTCGTTGTAACGGTCCAGGATCGCCTTCTGCTTGGCGACGCCCTGCATGACGTTTTCGCGCACGGTCAGCTTGGAATCGAGCTGCGGCTCCTGCTCGAGATAGCCGACGCGGGCGCCCTCGGCGACCCAGGCCTCGCCGGTGTATTCCTTGTCGAGACCGGCCATGATCTTGAGCAGGGTCGACTTACCCGAGCCGTTGACGCCGAGCACGCCGATCTTGGCGTCCGGGTAGAAGCTCAGATGGATGTTATCGAGCACCTTCCGGGTCGGGTAGCTCTTGGTCAGGCCCTGCATGAAATAGATGAACTGGCGCGCCATCGGTCCCGTGAAACCTTCGATTTGAGGAAATTTGCTTCGCCAGCGATGTAGCGATCCCGCCCCCAAAGGGCAACGTTTTCCGTCCGTTCACCACGGATGAATACGGTCAGGAAACCATCCGGCCACCGATCCGGACAATTGAAACCATCTTTTAATAAATCAGGCCAAAGCTCGGTTTCGCGCGGAAACAGCGCCACCCGCTCAGAACGAACGGGGAGCACAGCGAGGCCGCATCATGGCTCTGATCGAGACCAATTCGCTTCCCATTCCGGCAGGAGCCGGGCGCACTTTCGGGTTCGCCTCGGAGATCAAGGCCTTCTGGAAGCGCTTCTTCGTCACCGCCTTCAATCCCTACCGGCCCGAGCTGCATTACATGCGCGGCCCCGGCCCCGCCTGGCGCGCCAAGCACGGCATGGATGCACCGCTTCGCTTGAAGCCCCGCGACCTCTGAGCGACGATCTCCTATCGGATTTTTGAAGGCGCAGGCTGCTTGCGCGCCGGCGCGATTGCGCGCAAACCATGGCCAGGTTCCGATGACGGCGCCCGCCTGGCGCCTTCACCTCTCGCCATGGATGAACGCTGATGAGCCGGCTGCGCTGCGCAATCCTCGACGACTATTTCAATCTCGCCCTCGACGTCGCCGACTGGCCGAAATTGTCGGATCGCGTCGACGTCACCGTGTTCAGCCATCCCTTCGCCTCCGAGCAGGCCGCAGCCAGTGCGCTCACCGACTTCGAAATCATCTGCGCGATGCGCGAGCGCACGGCGTTTCCCAAGAGCCTGTTCGATCGCCTGCCGAAGCTGAAGCTGCTGCTGACCTCGGGCATGCGCAACGCTGCGATCGACATCGAGGCCGCGAAAGCGCGCGGCATCGCCATCGGCGGCACGCAATATTCCCGCGATCCGACGGCGCCGCTCACGATGGGCCTGATCCTGGAATTGACCCGCGGCATCGGCCGAGAGAACGCGCGCATGCATGCGGGCGAGTCCTGGCAGACATTTGCCGGAGTCGAGATCGAAGGGCTGACGCTCGGCGTCGTCGGGCTCGGCAAGCTCGGCAGCAAGATGGCGGGCATTGCGAAAGCGTTCGGCATGAACGTGATCGCCTGGAGCCCGAACCTGACGCCGGAAAAGTGCGCTTCTGTTGGCGTCGGCTACGCCACCAAGGAGGAGCTGTTCGCCAAGGCCGACATCGTCACCATCCACGTGGTGCTGAGCGAGCGCTCGCGTGGCCTCGTCAGCCGCGCGGATCTTGCGCGGATGAAACCGACGGCCTTCCTGGTCAACACCGCGCGCGGGCCGATCGTGGATGAGCAGGCGCTGCTGGACGCTTTGCAGCAGCGCAAGATCGCAGGCGCCGGCCTGGACGTGTTCTCGGTCGAGCCGCTGCCGGTCGACCATCCCTTCCGCAAGCTCGACAATCTCGTGCTGACGCCGCATCTGGGCTACGCCACCACGGATGGTCTGCGCATCCATTACGGCCAGATGGTCGAGGCGATCGACGCCTTCACCAAAGGCGGCGAGCTGCCGCGGAAGCTGGCCTGAAACGAAAAGGGCGTGCCGACGGCACGCCCTTCGCAATCTCATCGAGTTGAGGCCCTCAGCGCACGGTGACCGGCGCGGGCAGCGGCGGCACAACGGTGGGCTGCGTCCCCGGGACCGGGCCCGCCTGGGCGGACATCGGAGCCGGCCCGGCAGCGCTCTGCGTCGGCGCAGCGGAGGCCGTCGCCGTTCCCGGCGGCGGACCACCCGGCATCACGACAACGCGGGTGCCGACCTTGACGCGCTCGAACAGGTCGGAGACGTCCTCGTTCAGCATGCCGATGCAGCCGGAGGAGACGAACTTGCCGATCGTCGAGGGCTGGTTGGTGCCGTGGATGCGGTAGACGGTCGAACCTAGATACATCGCGCGGGCGCCGAGCGGATTACCCGGGCCGCCGGCCATGAAGCGCGGCAGATAGGGCTGACGCTCGATCATCTCGGTCGGCGGATGCCAATCCGGCCACTCGGCCTTGCGGGTGATCTTCTGCACGCCCGTCCAGGTGAAGCCGTCGCGGCCGACTCGGACGCCGTAGCGGATCGCACGGCCGCCTCCGAGCACGTAATAGAGGTAGGTGTTGGGCGTATCGACCACGAGCGTGCCGGCCGGCTCCTTGGTCTGGAACGCGACCTCCTGACGGCGCAGGTTCGGCGGCAGCTGCACCGGCGCGGCATCGGGCTGCTCCTCGGGCGGCAGCGCGGCCAGGGTCACCGGGCGGCCATCCGTGCCCACGGGCGGCTGTCCGGCCTGGACCGTCCCAGTCGCGGAGGGACCGCCCACAGACTCGGGCGGACGCAGGCCATCGTTGGCGGGCGATTGCTGAGGCGGACGGTCGGCGTAGATCACCGCCGGCGGACCGGCGGGGCGGCCGTAGCGGGGATCGTCGGGCGACATCACGGGGCCCTGCGGCGCGGCCGAATAGACCGGCGGGGCGCCAGCCGGGCGCCCATAGCGCGGATCATCCGGCGACATCACCGGACCTTGGGGTGGGGCGGCCGAATAGACCGGAGGCGCGCCCATCGGACGACCGTAGCGCGGATCGTCGGCCGGACCGGGCGGGGGCAGCGAGGCATGCGGCATCGCCTCGTCGTCTTCGTCGAGCGCGTCGAAATTCGGCATGCGGTCACCGGGCCGATATTCGGCAGGCGCGCCATAGCTTGGCACCTGCTGGATCGGATAGCTCTGAGCCTGAGCGAGCGAGGTTCCCGCCGCAGCGACTGTTGCGGCAGCGCATATCGTCAGAAAGTGTTTGATCATCATCGCTCTTGTATAGTCCCCAAGCCCGACCGGACCGTTAACGGCCAGATGACGGAAGATAGCGGCACATTCAAGACATATCAGGCTTATTTGCGCCGGACTTGCCGATTTGTGATCCGCAAGACTACCGTTGCCCCGTTGCATCACGGGGCTGAAATCGTATCGCGCCTTCGATTGGCGCGATGGTCGGCCGCGATTTTAACGGAACGATGCGGAGACGTTGCGATATGGTCGAATCAGCCTGATTCGCCACCTTTTTGAGCTCCGATCCCGCGTGGCGAACGCGGCAAGCAGTACCGTCACCGCGTTCAGATGGCTCTTGAGCCCCGGCTACTTCCGCCGCCGGGGCGGAAATTCGCAATCGCTCAATGCTTCCCGGCTTTCGCTTCCTGTTTGCCGCGATCCTGCTGTCAACCTCCATCTTGGTGTTCGGCCTAGGGGCCGCCGCTCTGCTCCGGGCGACCCATCAGCAATATGTCAACAACCCCGGCTGGCGGAACGGGCCGCAGGAGCAAATGTTTGCGCAGGCGCCCGAGCCGGCCCAGCCGGTGCTCGCGGTGCTGCGGACCGAGCCGGAGCCACCTGCCGAGACCACGCCATCGCTGCGCGACCAGGTGCCGACCATCGCTCTGCCCCTGAGCGAGCCCGAACAGGTTGCTGCACTGACGACCGAGACCGACGTCCAGCCCGAGGCCGCCGCGCCCCTGGCTGAAGTGCCGGCCATCGAAGCAGCCAAGCCCGAACCGACCGTGACGGCCGCAGCGCCGGCTTCCATCGATACGCTGACCCCCGCCGACACCACGGCCGGGATTCCCGAGGCCCAGCCTGCCGCAATCGCCAGCGAGCCGGAACCAGCTGACCCGACCCTCGCCGCCGCGGCGCTCGATGTCGCCTCCGCAAGGCTCGCTGCGCTGAACGCCGCCACAGCGGCGACGGACGCGCCGGCGAAGGTCAAGGCCGAGAGCAGCAAGGCCGAGAGCACCAAGTCGGACAGCAAGGCGACCAAGCGCAAGGCCAAGGCCAAGAAGCGCCAGCGCGTGGTGCGGCGCCCGCCGCCTCAGCAGCTGCAGCAGCAGCTCGATCCGTTCGGTCAGCAGCAGCCGGCTTTCGCGACAACAACGACCGCACGCACGCGGTGATCTTACTTCTTCACCTCTCCCCGCTTGCGGGGAGAGGTCGGAATACGCGCGTCGCGCGGATTCCGGGTGGGGGGGTACAGGTCCGTCGATAGTCTCATCGTGTGGAGAGAGGCCCCTCACCCCAACCCTCTCCCCGTAAGAACGGGGCGAGGGAGCGCACCGTCATCGTGGCTGCAACCTCAAGCCGGGCCGGTCGCGATGGCCGGGCCGCCGGCCTGGCCCCATTCCGACCACGAGCCGTCATAGAGCGCGGTGTCGGTGATGCCGAGGCGGTAGAGCGCGAGCGTCAGCACGCCGGCCGAGACGCCGGAGCCGCAGCTCGTCACGATCGGCGCATCCAGCTCGACGCCGGCATTGGTGAAGGCGGCGCGGAGCTCGTCGAGCGGCTTCATCTCGCCGGTCGCGGCGTCGAACAGCAGATTGTAGGGCACGTTGCGGGCGCCGGGGATGTGACCGGAGCGGATGCCCGGGCGCGGCTCGGGCGCGCGGCCTTCGAAGCGATCGGCGGCGCGCGCGTCGATCACCTGCTCGTTGCGGCTTTCGACATTGGCGATCAGTTGCTGCATGCTGCGCACGCGGTTTGCGTCATAGCTCGCCGTGAAGGTCGTCGGCTTCGGCTTGACCTCGCCGCTCTCGGTCGCGCGTCCCTCAGTGCGCCACTTCTTCAGACCGCCATTGAGAATGCGCACGTTGCTGTGGCCATAGGACAGGAACATCCACCACGCACGCGGCGCTGCGACCCAGCCGCCGGCATCATAGAGCACGACGGTGTCCGCGTTGGAGATGCCGAGATTGCCGACGTCGCGGCCGAACTGCTCGGCGCTCGGAAACATGTGCGGCAGCGGGTTGGAATGATCCGACACCGCATCGACGTCGAAGAACACGGCGCCCGGCAGATGCGCGGCGAGATAGTCGTCCTTCGGCAGCGGCAGCACGCCCGGCAGCTTGAAGCTGGCGTCGAGGATCTTGACGTTGGCATCGCCGATGTGAGCGGCGAGCCATTCGGTGGAGACGAGGGGGTCGGTGGCGGTGGTCATTGAAGCATTCTCCGTTGGTCATTCCGGGGCGTGCGAAGCACGAGCCCGGAATCCATCGTGCCTCAGACTCTGTGGATCAATGGATTCCGGGCTCACGCTTCGCGTGCCCCGGAATGACGGGTGGAGAGGGCAAGGCCCTCACCCCTTCTTCTTCGGCTCCCACTTCTCCGTGGGCCCGCCGGCATCGCGCCAGGCGGCGTAGCCGCCGGCGATGTGGGCGACGGGCTTGAGGCCCATGTCCTGCGCGGTCTTGGCGGCGAGCGCGGAGCGTAAGCCCCCGGCGCAGTGGAACACGAACTTCTTGTCTTCCTGGAAGATCGGTTTTGCGTACGGGCTCTGCGGGTCGATCCAGAATTCGAGCATGCCGCGGGTGCAGGCGAAGGCGCCGGGGATGCGGCCGTCGCGCTCGATCTCGCGGGGATCGCGGATGTCGACGATGACGACGTCGCCGTTCTTGGAGATCTCGATGGCGTCCTTGGCGGTGAGCGTCTCGATCTCGGCATTGGCCTCGTCGATCAGCGCCTTGATGCCGCGGGTGATGGTCTGGGGCACGTGCTTCTCCCTCTTGTTGTCATTCAGGGGCGCGCGTAGCGCGAGCCCGGAATCTATTCCTCTACATGCACTGCGGCCCGATGGATTCCGGGTTCGCCCTTCGGGCGCCCCGGAATGACGACGGGAGGCATCAATGCGTCAATTCCTTCATCGCGGCTTCCAGCCCCTCGATCGTGATCGGATACATCCGATTGGCGAAGATGCGCTTGATGATGGTGGTGGATTCCGAATAGTCCCAGTGCTTCTGCTGCACCGGGTTCAGCCACACCGTATGCGGATAGGTGCGGATGATGCGGTCGAGCCAGACCGAGCCGGGCTCCTCGTTGACGTGTTCGACCGAGCCGCCGGGCACCATGATCTCGTAAGGCGACATCGAGGCATCGCCGACGAACACGACCTTGTAGTCGTGCGGGTATTTGTGCAGCACGTCCCAGGTCGGCGTGCGGTCGGTGAAGCGGCGCTTGTTCTGCTTCCACACGCCCTCATAGAGGCAATTGTGGAAGTAGAAATACTCCATGTGCTTGAACTCGCTCTTCGCCGCCGAGAACAGCTCCTCGACCTGCTCGATATGCGCATCCATTGAGCCGCCAATGTCGAAGAACACCAAGAGCTTCACCGCGTTGCGCCGCTCGGGGCGCATGTGCACGTCGAGGTAGCCGTGATTGGCGGTCTCGCGAATGGTGGTGTCGAGATCGAGCTCATCGGGCGCGCCGGTGCGCGCGAACTTGCGCAGGCGCCGCAGCGCCACCTTGATGTTGCGGATGCCGAGCTCAACATTGCCGTCGAGATCCCGAAACTCGCGCTTGTCCCACACCTTCACGGCGCGGTTGTTGCGGTTCTTCTCCTGGCCGATGCGCACGCCTTCGGGGTTGTAGCCGTGCGCGCCGAACGGCGAGGTGCCGGCGGTGCCGATCCATTTCGAGCCGCCCTGGTGCCGGCCCTTCTGCTCCTCGAGGCGCTTCTTCAAGGTCTCCATGAGCTTGTCCCAGCCCATGGCCTCGATCTGCTTCTTTTCTTCTTCGGTCAGGTATTTCTCGGCGAGCTTCTTCAGCCACTCCTCGGGGATCTCCGCCTTCTCCATGGCGTCGAGCAGGCTTTCCAGCCCCTTGAACACCGTGCCGAAGACGCGGTCGAACTTGTCGAGATTGCGCTCGTCCTTCACCAGCGAGGCGCGCGACAGGTAATAGAAATTCTCGACCGTATAGTCCGCAAGGTCAGCGTCGAGCGCCTCCATCAGCGTGAGGTATTCGCGCAGCGTCACGGGGACCTGCGCATCGCGCAGAGAGGTGAAGAATTGCAGGAACATGGGTAACAGATTGCCCGTCGGGTGGCGAACGTCAAGGGGCGCAGACCGTCGCGGGACGCTGGACCGGCAGGCTTTTTGCTCTAGAATTGGCGACAATGAGGGGTTGTTTGGGGGACGTTTGCAATGGGAATTCTCGCAGCGCTGATCATCGGTGCCATCGCCGGCTGGCTTGCGGGCAAGATTGTCCATGGGGCGGGATTTGGGCTGATCGGCAACATCGTCGTCGGCATCATCGGCGCGCTGGTGGCGAGCTGGGTTCTGCCACAGCTGCACATCCAGCTGGCAACGGGCACAATCGGCGCCATCGTCGATGCCACGATCGGCGCGGTGATTGTGCTCGTCATCCTTTCGCTGATAAAACGGGTCTGAAAGCCTGACCGAACCAGGAACGGCCGCCTCGAGCGGCCGTTCGCTTGTCGTGACCAGGGCATGAAATTGGCGATGCCCGGCGACGACGACCAACAAGGACGAGCAATGAAGTTTACCGGCACCAAGGACTATGTTGCGACCGACGATCTCAAGGTCGCCGTGAATGCGTCGATCGTGCTCGAGCGTCCGCTCCTGGTGAAGGGCGAGCCCGGCACCGGCAAGACGGTGCTGGCGGAGGAAGTGGCGAAGGCGCTGAACGCGCCGCTTCTGACCTGGCACATCAAGTCCACCACCAAGGCGCAGCAGGGCCTCTACGAATACGACGCGGTGTCGCGCCTGCGCGACAGCCAGCTCGGCGATGCGCGCGTATCCGACATCCGGAACTACATCAAGCGCGGCAAGCTGTGGGACGCCTTCACCAGCGAGCAGCGCCCGGTGCTCCTGATCGACGAGATCGACAAGGCCGACATCGAATTCCCCAACGATCTGCTGCTCGAGCTCGACCGCATGGAATTCCATGTCTACGAGACCGGCGAGACGATCAAGGCGAAGCAGCGCCCGATCATGATGATCACCTCCAACAACGAGAAGGAGCTGCCCGACGCGTTCCTGCGCCGCTGCTTCTTCCACTACATCAAGTTCCCCGACGCCGACACGATGGGCCGCATCATCGACGTGCACTTCCCCGGCATCAAGAAGCGCCTGGTCGAGGAAGCGCTGCGCATCTTCTTTGAGGTGCGCGAGGTCCCGGGCCTGAAGAAGAAGCCGTCGACCTCGGAGCTGCTCGACTGGCTCAAGCTGCTGCTCAACGAGGACATGAGCGCCGAGCAGCTGCGCGAACGCGACCCGCGCAAGCTGATTCCACCGCTGCACGGCGCGCTGCTCAAGAACGAGCAGGACGTGCATCTGTTCGAGCGGCTGGCGTTCTTGAGCCGAAGGGAAGTGTAGGCACGCCGTAACGCGTCGCATGGTGCCGTGGGGTGGGCAAAGGCGCATAGCGCCGTGCCCACCATTCCTCCGTGATGGATGCAGATCGTGGGCACGCTTCGCTTTGCCCACCCTACGATATCGAGTGTGTCGCGAGCAGCCTCCCGATCCCGTCATTGCGAGCGCAGCGAAGCAACCAGAATCCCTCCGCGGAAACAGTCTGGATTGCTTCGCTGCGCTCGCAATGACGGAGCAAGGAGCAACGGCGTCGTTCTCCGCTGGCAATTCAATTTGCAGACACAGCTTCGCAGCCTCGCGGCTCATCTCGCCCGAGCTTTGCTTCATTCCGTCGCCCCAAAAGAAAGAGGGCGCAGGGAAGACCGGGTGCCGACGGGCACCCGCGGTCCGCTGCGCGAAAAGCACACGCAGAGAAACCGCACAGCAGCATACAGGTGTCGCCGATCACTCGGCCTTCCCTGCGCGATGGTCGGACGGCTTATGCCGTGCTCTCCCGGGAGCCGAATTCCTTCTGGCCTCCCTCGCCCCGCGAATTGACGATGCCGTCCGCCCGGTTGGGCTCGCGCGCATCTCCGCAAGAGGCTTGACCGTAGCAACGACGGCCAGGACCACACGGTTTTGCCGTACGCAGCTCATCCGGCTTCGCCAAGAGGCTTCGCCGGACTTCAGCGCCGTTCGTCTGCACGCGGCCTCGGGCTCACAGGGACTACCCGCCCTGCCCGCACCCATCGTGCCGACGCTGCCGCGTCCACCGCAACCCGGCCCGCGTTTCGAACGACTCGCGAACCGCCCCTCTTTCGTGAGCCGGGCTGGTTCGATCTATGCCGCAATTCCGAATTTCGGTAAAGCGGAATATTTTATGGAGAGGGGTTGACGGGGTGACGGGGTGTTTTGCCCGACGGGCTACGGGCCGTGAAGCGTCGCCGCCCACTCCAGCGCCGGCAGCACCGTGCCTACGAGCAGACCATATGAGAAGGCCTTTTGAACTGGTGTGGGCCGAGGAAACCATCCTATTCCGCCCATGAAGTACATTATGGCCCAGAGGCCGGCAAGGAGGGTCCAATCGCGCCAGCCCACGCGGAGCAGCAGACCGAGCGGAATAGCGGTGCAGAGAAAGACGATGCCGCAGATGGCAATCTGGCCAACGGATTGCCGCTCAGCGCCGGATTGGGGCATTTGGCGTTTTGCCTATCGGTGAAGCGCGTAGGGCGGATTGGCCGAAGGCGTAACCGCCACGGCTCGTTTTCACATCGAAAGAAACGGTGGGTTACGCCTACGGCCGCGCTTCGCGCCGCCGCTGGCTAACCCACCCTACGAAGATATCACGCCACCGCTGCGTCCGGAATCCTTGCGGCTTCCAGCGGCTGCTTACCGCGGATGAGGTCGGAGGCGCGGTCGGCGATCATCATCGTCGACGCATTCAAATTCGCCGAGATCATGCGCGGCATGACGGAGGCGTCGATGACGCGGAGGCCTTCGAGGCCGTGGACGCGGAGCTGGTCGTCGACCACCGCCCACGTCGAGTCCGCCGGGCCCATGCGGCAGGTGCAGCCGGGGTGGAAGGTGGTGGTGCCGCGCTGGGTGGCGGCGGCCAGGAATTCGTCGTCGGTGTTGACGTTGGGGCCGGGGAAATCCTCGTAGGCGTAATAGGGCGAGAGCGGCGCTGACTTCAGCAATTTGCGCGCGAGCTTCATGCCGCCGACGATGACGCGGCGGTCGAGCTCGGCGTCGAGGTAATTGGTCTGGATAACAGGCGGCGCGAACGGATCGCTGGAACGGATGCGGACATAGCCGCGGCTCTCGGGGCGCTGCTGCCAGGACGCCACCGTCATGCCGGGCTCGTCCTCGAGCTGGCCCTGCACGCCCTCCTTGTAGCTTGCGGGCGTGAAGGTGAGCTGCAGGTCGGAGCTCTCCGCGCTCTCGCCGGAATGCCAGAAGCAATAGACCATGGTCGGCGACAGCGACAGCAGGCCGCGGCGCGCGGTGGCCCATTTCGCTGCTTCGACCCAGAGACGCCAGCCGCGGCGGAGCTCGTTGATGGTCTTGATGTCCTTGACGCGTGCTACCGTACGCGGGGCATAATGGTCCTGCAGGCCCTCGCCGACCGGGAGCGCGTGACGCACAGGGATGCCGTGCTGCTGCAACAGGTCCGGCGAGCCGATGCCGGAGAGCTGCAGCAACTGCGGCGAATTATAGCTGCCGCCCGAGAGGATCACTTCCTTGTTGGCGCGCACTTCGACCGGCTGGCCGCCGCGGCCGCCCTTCATGTAGCGCACGCCGACCGCGCGCTTGCCCTCGAAGATGATCTCGGTCGCGTGCGCATGGGTGTGCACATGCACGTTGGGCCGCTTCATCGCGGGCTTGAGGAATGCGGTGGCGCCGGAGACGCGCAGGCCGTTGTTGATGGTGCGCTGGCAGTAGGAGACGCCTTCCTGGGTCTTGCCGTTGTAATCGGGGTTGCGGGGAATGCCGAGCGAGACCGCGCCTTCCATGAAAGCCTCGCAGAGCGGATCGCGCCAGTTCATGGTCGTGACGATGAGGTTGCCGTCGCGGCCGCGATAGGCGTCCTCGCCCTCGCCGACCCGCTTCTCCAGGCGCCGGAAGTAGGGCAGCACGTCGGCATAGCCCCAGCCGCGATTGCCCATCTGCGCCCAGGTGTCGAAATCCATGCGCTGGCCGCGGTTGTAGATGTGGCCGTTGATCGAGGACGAGCCGCCGAGCGTCTTGCCGCGCGGCGCGTAGATGCTGCGCCCGCCGGTCCACGGACCGGGCTCCTGCTGATAGGCCCAGTTGATGCTCTTCATGTGGAAGGTCTTGATGAAGCCCGCCGGCAGATGGATGTAGGGATGCCAGTCGGACGGGCCCGCCTCGAGCACGCAGACGCTGGTGTTGGGGTCCTCGCTGAGCCGGCTGGTGAGCACGCAACCGGCGGAGCCCGCGCCGACGATCACATAGTCAAATCTATCCATGGTCCCTCGGCCGCCCCTAGCGCGGCTTGTCGTTGAGTTGGAATTCGAGATGCGCCTGCACCGTCGGCCATTCGGCGGCGGTGATGCTGTAAACCACGGTGTCGCGCAACGTGCCGTTCGGCGCGATCTGGTGGCTGCGCAGGATACCGTCCTGCTTGGCGCCCAGGCGCTCGATGGCGCGGCGGCTCTGGTGGTTGAAGAAATGCGTGCGGAACTCGACCGCGATGCAGTTCAGCGTCTCGAAGGCATGGCGCAGCAGCAGCAGCTTGCACTGCGTGTTGAGCGGGCCGCGCTGCGCGCTCTTGCCATACCAGGTCGAGCCGATCTCGACGCGGCGGTTGGTGGCATCGATGTTCATGTAGGTGGTCATGCCGACGATCTTGCCGCCGGCATCGAACACGGTGAAGGGCAGCATCGAGCCCGCGGCCTGCAGGCCTAAGCGGCGGTCGATCTCCTTGCCCATGTCCTCCGGCAGCGGGATTGCGGTGTACCACAGCTTCGACAGCTCGCCGTCCTTGACCGCCTCGACCAGCCCTTCGCGATGGTCATGCGACAGCGGCTCGAGACGGGCATGCTGTCCGCGCAGGGTGATGGGATCGGGCCAGGGCATTGAAGTCTCTCTCCGTTGTCATTGCGAGGAGCGAAGCGAGGAAGCAATCCAGACTGTCACCGCGGACGCATTCCTGGATTGCTTCGCTTCGCTCGCAATGACGGTCACTAGCACCGTTTACTTGTTTAGGAAATTGAGCGGCAATCCGCCGCGCGGCCAGTCCATGGCGATCAGCTCGCCCTTGCCCGACAGCGTGATATAGGCGGTCTTCAGCTCGGGGCCGCCGAAGGCGATGTTGGTGGTGACGCGGTCGCCGGTCGGAACCTGTTCCACCAGGGTGCCGTCGGGCGCGATCACCGAGATGCAGCCGGAGACGAGCGTGGCGACACAGACATTGCCGTTCGCTTCCAGCGCGAGCGAGTCGAACATCTGGTAGCCGCCAAGGCCGCAGATCGGCTGGCCGCGCTCGCCGCGATAAATCGGATCGCGCGGCTTGAGTGTGCCCGGCGCCGAGAGCTCATAGGCCCAAAGCCGCCCGGTCGGCGTCTCCGCGATGTAGACCGTATTCTCGTCCGGCGACAGGCCGATCCCGTTCGCCGGCAATACGCCATGCACGATTTCGACGATCTCGCTCATGCCGGGCTTGAGGTAATACATGCCGCCGACATCCATCTCGCGCGCACGCCGCTTGCCGAGGTCGGAGAACCAGAGGCCGCCGTGCTTGTCGAAGACGAGGTCGTTCGGCCCGCGCAGATCGTGCGCGCCACATTTGGTCACGACGGTCTCGACCTTGCCGGATTGCAGATCGACGCGCTGGATCGCGCCGCCGAGATAATCGTCCGGCTGCGGGCCGGGCATGATCATCTTGCCGGCCGGAATCCAGGAGAAGCCGCCATTGTTGCAGATGTAGATCTTGCCGTCGGGTCCGAGCGCCGCGCCATTCGGGCCGCCGGGAATCTTCGCCACGATCTCCTTGCGGCCGTCGGGATAGACGCGCGTCAGGCGCTGGCCGCGGATCTCCACCAGCACGACCGAGCCGTCCGGCATCACGACCGGCCCTTCGGGAAATTCGAGGTCGGTGGCGAGAACGCGGACGTTGGACATTGGAGACCCTCCCGGCTGCTTGTTATGGCTTGCGCGGGATGTCCGGCACGGGCCCCCGCAGGCAAGATTTGCCTGCGGTTATGGCAAAGTCGCCGGAGCTTGCCAAGCAAGCGGGACGGTATGCCAGCGTTGCGTGTTATTCTCTGACCGGTATCCAGATTTCGAAGCCGCCGTTGCCGGTCGCGGGATCGAATTTTTCGTCATAACGCTCGAAGTTGGGCGCGTCCGCGGCTTTCAGGCCAGACGCTGGCAGCCATTGATTCCAGATCGTGTTGACGGTGCGCCGGATCGAGGCGACGTGATCCTTGTGCGTGAACACCGCATAGCGCTGCTCCGGAATGCGGATGCGACCGAAGCGGCGCGGCAGGTCGGAGAAATCGGCGACCTCGACGCCGGCAATGTAATCGAAATTGCCGGCATCATCGCCGTTGCAGCAGACGCCGTAGGCGACGTGACCGACCCGCGCGGGGATGTCGGCGACCTCCTGATTGAAGCGCTGCCACAGACCAGGGATCATGGCACCGTTGTCGCAGGAGATGCGCTCGGCGGGGCCGGCGACGAGGAAGGCCTTTGCGGTCTCGAAACGCGGTGGGGCAAGATGGTCGAGCATGGTGGAATCCATGAGGATCGGCTCCTGTAGCCTGAGCTGCTTGACGCACGCTGCCGCCCTCACCGCTTCGGGCGTGGTGCCGAATTGGTCGCGGAACGCGCGGGTGAAAGCTTCGTGCGAGCCGTAATCCGCCTCCAGTGCCAGCGACAGGATGTCAGGTGCGCCCTTTGCCAGACTGCGCGCCGCCTCCGTCAGCCGCCGCGCGCGCACGTAGCGCATCACCGGCAGACCGACGGCTGCGGCAAACGCACGCACAATGTGGAACCGCGACACGCCCGAGATCGCAGCGATCTCGTCGAGCGTCATCGGCTCGGCCAGATGGCTCTCGATATACCAGAGCGCGCGCTGGGCTGGATTCATGGCGGTTCAGGCTCTCGTTCGAAGCGCGGTGATGATGCGCCGATCGGCATCACTTTGCTTGATCGGCATTGCTGTCGTTTGCATGAGGATAGCCGGTCAATGGAAGCTGGCAACGCCCCGGTGTTCGTGGCTACACTCGCCGAAACCGCTCACGAGAAAGAGGAACCGGGTCATGGAAATCACCGATGTGCGGGCGCACCATATCCGCATCCCCTATGATGCCGGTGTCGCGAGCTTCCGCCAGGGCGCGTCCGCCATCACCGCACTCGACATGGTCCTCGTCGAGGTCACAACCGATACCGGGCTGACCGGCTGGGGCGATGCTTTCGCCTATGTCTGCCCGCGCACGACGCGCAGCGCTGTCGAGGAGATGATCGCGCCGCAGGCCCGCGGGCTGAAGGTGCCCGATGCCGCCGGCATTGCCGCGGTGATGGAGCAGATCCAGCGCAATTTGCATCTGTTCGGCCGCTACGGCATCACCATGTTCGCGATCTCCGGGCTCGATATCGCATTGTGGGACCTCGCCGCAAAGATCAAGGGCGTGCCGCTGCACCGCCTGCTGGGCGAGATCAGGCGCACGGCGATCCCGGCTTACGCGAGCCTGCTCCGGATCGGCTCGCCCGACGACATCGCCGCCGAATGCAGGAAGGCGCTCGCGCTCGGCTATGGCGCGATCAAGCTGCACGAGACCACGACGCCTGCGGTGCTTGCCGCGCGCGAAGCGATCGGTCCCAACATTCCACTGATGGTCGACATGAACTGCCCGCTGACCGGGGAGCAGGCGATCGCTTTCGCGGCGACATGCCGCGACGCGCAGCCGATGTTCCTGGAAGAGCCGGTCTGGCCGCCGGAAGACTTCGCCACGCTTGCCGAGGTGCGCAGCAAGAGCGGGCTCGGAATTGCCGCCGGCGAGAATGCCTGCACCGAATATCAATTCCGCCAGATGATGGAAGCGGGCGCGGTCAGCCACGCCCAGCCGTCAGTCATCAAGGTCGGCGGCATCACGGAATTCCTGAAGGTCGCAGGCTTGGCCGATCGGCTCGGCATCAGGATCGTGCCGCACTCTCCTTACTTTGGCCCGGGCCTGCTGGCGACGCTGCATCTGCTCGCGACACGCGACGACGGGCTGGTCGAGATGTTCTATTTAAAGCGCGAAGCCTGCCTCTGGGGCGGCCGCGCCGATGTCGATGCAAGCGGCCATGTCGCGGTGCCCTCGGGTCCCGGGCTCGGCTACGAGCCCGATCGTGGCGTGATGGAGCGATATCGCGTCGCGTGATCGGCGCGCCTATTTCGCAGCATCCTTCGCCGGCGGCGCGTCCTGCTTCTTCTTCAGATCCTCAGTGGTCTTCGCCTGCGCGGCCTGGAGATCGAGAAGCGTCTTCTGCAGGCCGGCGATGGCTGTCTTCAGCGCATCGATCTGGCGATTGGCAACATCCAGCTTTTGCTGATGGTCGAGGCTGAGCTTGGTGATCGTCTTCTGCAGGAAGTCGACATTGCTCTGGAGGCAGCTGGTGCGGCGCTCCATGGTTTTCTCGACCGTGCAGATCTCGATGCCGGGCACGTCCTGCGCGAGCACCGGCAGAGGCGCCAGCGTGGCGAGCAGCAACATTGCGAAACAAATTCCGGCGTTTCGAAGCAGCATGAAAGTTCCTCGGCCAGTCGATCACATCAATGTGCGCTGTTTGCGCGCTGCAGCGTGAGGCTACCACACTCGCACCGCATTCTCGCGTTGAGCTTGGGCCCGTTCCCCTGGGACGGGGAGCAGTGAACTGCATGCGGGAGAAGTGGGCGCTCTCCGCGGCTTTGTTTAGGGGAGATTTTTGGAATGGCAACGCGCGATAGACGTTTGGCGGAATTCGACGGCGCCGGAGAACCACCGCCGGGCCTGCCACTCGAAGTGCTGTGCGAGGATCACAGCGGGACATATCAACTGCCGTTCGCCTGCCGCTATGTCGAGGGACGCTGGCAAAACCACGAGGCCGGGATTGCGGTGGAAGCAACCGTGATCGGCTGGCGCCTGCCGCGCCTGAAGCAGCGCGGGGCCGCCTGAAGGCGGTGTCTGTTTCAAAATGCGACGGGGCCGCGCTGCGCTTTAACCTTCGGAACGCGGCCCGAACGAATCACGTCCGAATCAGCCGAAGCGCCTTGTACGCACCTGTTCACGGCTAGATCTCGCTGCGGTTCGGCAGGCGCGCACAATATCTGCGCAGCCGGCCGGATCGCAGGCGCCTGTCGCCGGGTCCAAAGGTTAATTGTTGCAAGGGCATAGCGCCGCGGTCCGCAGCGGAGGGCCGCCGCCCTCGAAACAGGCACAGCCGTGCAACGCCTGCCTAATATTCGACCTCGAGCTCCTCGATCTCGGCCGGCTCCTCCTTCGCCGCCGCGACCCATTCCTGCATCTCGGGCATGGCCATGATGGTGTCGGCATAGGCCTTGAGCGGCGGTGCGAGCTTGACGTCATAGGTCACGAAGCGCGTTACGACGGGAGCGTACATCGCGTCCGCCATGGTGCGCTTCTCGCCAAACAGGAAGGGACCGCCCGATTTCTCCAGGCAGTCGCGCCAGATGAACCAGACCCGGTCGATATCGGCCTGCGCCCGCGACCAGATCTTGAAGCCGGGAAAGTGCCCCTTCAGGTTGACCGGCAGCGAGGCGCGCAGCGTGGTGAAGCCGGAATGGATTTCGCCCGAGATCGAGCGGCAATGGGCGCGCTGGATGCGGTCGGCCGGCAACAGGTCGGCGTCCGGCATGACCTCGTTGAGATATTCGGCAATCGCCAGCGTGTCCCAGACCACGGCGCTCTCGTGCCGCAGGCACGGCACCAGGATCGAGGACGACAGCAGCAGGATCTCCGCACGCGCCGACGGATCGTCCGGCTCGGTGACGATCTCCTCGAAATCGAGCCCGGAGAATTTCGTCAGCAGCCAGCCACGCAGCGACCAGGACGAGTAGTTCTTGCTGCTGATGGTCAGTGTCGCCTTCGCCATAGAGCCCTTCCCTCACGCCTGGGCAACGCACCGCCGCGCGTGCGTGCCCGTGATCTGTGCCTACCCGACGGGGCGCAGCAAGCGACGTGCCAATTTTCCGGGCGGTCCGGCTCCCGTCTGGCTTCGATATTGCATCACGACAGGAGGCAAGTGGGCGCTTCAGTATGATGTCGATGTATTATCAGGCTTTTCAGAACCACATGGACCTGACGGCGCCATGGCGCGCGGGGGCTTCGTCCGCACTCAAATTCCTCAATCTGGTGCCTCAGGGCTCATCGGACCAAGTGGTCGGCCGGCTTTCGGCCGCGCTGGAGCTGATCTCGCGCTCCACCCTCACCTATGACCGTCCCGCCTACGGCATCGACAGCGTCATGGTGGGCAACCGCGACGTCGCGGTCAGCGAGGAGATCGCCTACGCGACGCCGTTCGGCTCGCTGCTGCACTTCAGGAAACACGGCGTGGCCGAGCAGCCGCGCATGCTGCTGGTTGCGCCGATGTCCGGACACTTTGCCACGCTCCTGCGCGGCACCGTGAAGACGCTGCTGCAGGACCACGACGTCTACATCACCGACTGGCACAATCCGCGCGACATCCCGCGCAGCGAGGGCCGCTTCGGGCTCGACGACTACACCGAGCACCTGATCGACTTCCTCGGGCAGCTCGGGCCGCGCCCGCACATGGTGGCGATCTGCCAACCGTCCGTCTCCGCGCTCGCGGCCGCCGCGATCATGTGCGAGGACAACCATCCCTCGCGCCCGGCGACGCTGACGCTGATGGCCGGCCCGATCGACACGCGGATCCAGCCGACCAGGGTCAACGAGTTCGCCAAGAGCAAGCCGATCGAATGGTTCGAGCGCAATCTGATCAACTACGTGCCGGTGCAATGCCGCGGCGCCCTGCGCAAGGTCTATCCCGGCTTCGTGCAGCTCACCGCCTTCGTCTCGATGAATCTCGAGCGCCACATCAAGCAGCATCTCGACCTCGCCAACCACATCGCCAAGGGCGAGAAGGAGAAGGCCGCGACCATCAAGACCTTCTACGACGAATATTTCGCCGTGATGGATCTGCCGGCCGAATTCTACATCGAGACCGTGCGCGACGTGTTCCAGGAGCATCTCCTGCCGCAAGGCAAGCTGATGCATCGCGGCCGTCCCGTGAACACCAGGGCGGTCAGCCGCATGGGGCTGATGACGGTCGAGGGCGAGAAGGACGACATCTGCTCGATCGGCCAGACGCTCGCCGCCCAGGACCTCTGCACCGGCGTGCGCGCCTATCGCCGCGTCCACCACATGCAGGCCGGCGTCGGCCATTACGGCGTGTTCTCCGGGAAGCGCTGGAACAACGAGATCTATCCGCTGCTGCGGGATTTCGTGCACGTGAATTCGTGAGGCGCACGCCGCGGCGCACGAGAGCTACTCTTCAAGCTCGTATCGCGCTGGGCCACGCGATGACTTGCCCTGACATCACAAGGCGGTTGCGCCCGCTCTCCTTGGCGGCGTAGAGCGCCCTATCCGCGGCCGCTATCAACGACGTGAAATCAGCATTATCGCCGAACGACATATGTGTGGCGCCACCAATACTGAGGGTGACCTGCTTGGATGGCGGGTTGAGCGCGTGCAGGATGCCGAGGTCTTGAATCGCTTGCCGGATTCGCTCGCCGACCTGCTCGCACCCTCCTGTGTCCGTATTTGGTAGCAGCAAGGCGAATTCCTCACCACCATACCGAGCGGCCAAGTCTGCTGGTCGCCGGGCCTGTTCTGCCAGGACCCCGGCGACCGAGCGGAGACATGCATCGCCCGCCTGATGCCCGTACTGATCATTGAAACTCTTGAAATGATCGACATCCATCAGCAACAGTGACAGAGGCCTTCCTTCGCGCCTGGCGCGGTCCCATTCCGCCTCTAGCCGCTCGTCGAAGTGTCTGCGGTTTGCCAAGTCCGTCAGGCCATCCGAACTGGCGAGAGCCGCCAGCTTATCCTCCAGGTCCTTACGTTCGGTCATGTCGCGCGAGATCGCCACCACGCCGTTGATGTCTCCACTCTGCGCACTCCTGGCGACGCGCAGCGCGGTTTCGATCCAGACCTCGCCTTTCTCGCGATGCCGAGTGCGATAAGTGATTCTCGCCTCCTCGGCTTCGCCGTTCATCAACGCGGAGATCGTCTCCTCAACCCGCGCCAGATCCGCCGGATTTATGCCGGCGAGGGCCGACGTATCCACCAATTCGTTCGGAGCCCAGCCGAGGACTCGCGCGCTGGACGGCGACGTATAGAGAATCCGTCCATCGACCGCTATACGCATGACCATGTCTCCCGACTGCTCCGCGAGGAGACGAAAATCCGCCTCCTTGGCGATCAGAGCAGCGGCCATCTTCTGCCGCATGTGCAACTGGCGCACCAGCCAAACCCCTGCAACAGCGAGCCCTCCTATCAGTCCCAGCACCGCAACCACGCGCGTCAGCGCCGCTTTGCGCCAGGGGGCCAAGACGTCGTCTTCCGATTCCGTCGCAACCACGACAACAGGGTAGCGACTGCTGAGTTGATAAAAGCTCAGACGCCGAACGCCGTCGAGAGGCGACGTGAAGTAGTAGACGTCCGCACTTGGCCGCTCGCGGAAATTCCTAAAAAGCGGTGCATTCGACAGATCGCGACCCGTATATCCGTTGTCCGGGCTACGCGCGAGGACAACGCCCTTCGCGGTCGCCAGTGCAATTGAGCCGTTCTGGCCAACGTCGAATCCGCGATAGAATTGCAAAAAATAGTCGACATCGATCGTGGTAAGAGCCACTCCGGCAAAACTGCCGTCAGGATGATCGAAGCGCCTTGACGCAGTGATGATCCATTGCCCCCCCGATCTGCTCCTCACTGGCCCCCCAATGAAGGTTCCTCGCTCAGCCACGGCGCGATGATGCTGGAAATACTCGCGGTCGCTGTTGTTGAGGCCGGCGAAATCCACGGGCTCGCTGGTTGCGAGCCAGCGGCCGGTCTCGTCATAGACGAACACAGCTCGAATCCGGTTCGCGGCTTTGCGCCGGGAAAGAAAGGTCTGAATCTTCGCGATCGCCGCCGGGCTGGTCCCCTCGAGTTCGAGTTGGCCGACCAACACATTGAGAACGGTGTCCGCGAGTTCGAACGTATCGTCCGCGTGTTGCGTCACCGACCGGGCCAGATTGGCCACGTCTGTTTCGGAGCCCTTCAGCAGCGTCTGTCGCTGGGACCACTCCCGCCAGCCGCTGAGCGCGACAATCGCCAAGCAAGCGACCGCCACGAATGCGGAGGCCCAGAGCGTCAGACGCCCCTTCCGAAGATCGCTGCGGTGATCGATCAAGAGATGCTCCCTGCACCCTCAACCCCGTAAACGCCTTGGGCTAAAGGATGGTTGCTCGTTCCGCTTGTGATTTTTTGGGAGAACACCGGAAGGAGATTGACGGCATCGATGAGCGGCTTGACCGTCGATCGATAGCGCATGGACTGGTCCGGCGAGAAGGACAACACAGCAATCAACTCGGCGCGACGGCTTCGATTACTGTGCCGGCCACTCGGCCAAAGCCAGGTTCAGTAAAACTCGTCGGATGCAGGCTTCGAGCTCCGGCAAGAAGTGCAAAATCGTCTGTCCGCGGTTGAGGCCGAATGACCATGCTCTCTGCCGGCAGACGCTCGGTCGGCGAGATCGACGCGGGCTTCGCGCCGCCTGCAACAATGTGGGGCAACGGTGCGGCCATCAACCAGATGTTCTTAAGCATCGCCCTATTCACCGAGCACGCGACGACACCTTTCCGCTTCAGACGGGCGACGGTAAAGAGCTTGCGGATCAGCAGGTCTCGTTCAAGCGACTGCGGCAATTTGAACTGCACCCCGATGAGCCGGCCCCTTTGTTGCGCAATCACCGCATCGACCCATCCGACCTGCATGATGTGCACGCGCAGCGGTTCTCCGGCGCGAGGAAAGTCAATACCGGAGCCAAGCAGAACGCCGGCGCCAGAGAGGGAGATGTTGCTCACGCGTCCAGAAAGCTGCTCGCCGGTCACGGTCTGGATCAAGATAGTTTCGTCGATGTCGAAACGCTCCTCGGTACGTCCCATCCGCGCCTGCAGCGAGGTCATGCAGACGAAGAAAAGCACGACGATGTTCACGACCGACCAGAAGGCGACCATCGGTAGAGCGGCCGGATGATTGATGATGCGCCATTCCGGGATCGTGTTCAGAACCACACCGACAACTGTCAACGCCATCAAGACCGCCGACGGCCAGAATATCTCCGCAGCGTAACTTGCGCGCCGCGCGGCAGCCCCCTTCGGCGTCACCCTGAACGCATGTCCCGCCGGCTTGACGAGAGTCCCCAGCACCGTCGGCAATATCTTGAAGCTCTGGATCGTCGCCGACACCTGAGCGGCGAGCGGAAAATGCACGTGCGGCGCGAACCAGGAGATGCCGCCGTTGAGCGCCAGGATCGCGGGGAACAAGTAGTAGAACACCGATTCGGGGGTGACATCGACGACAGGCGCCAAGCCGGTCCACATGAACACGATCGGAACCACCACGACCATGAGCGCCCGCAAGCCCAATGAGAGCCAATGCGTCGGAAAGAAGAGGAGCCGATGCATCAAGCCCAGTCCGGGGCCGAGCGGACCGGCGGCGAGGTACAGCGTCTGAATCGCGCCACGCGCCCAGCGTTGCCGCTGCACGAAAAAGGCATCAAGGCTTTCCGGCGCCAGTCCAATCGCCAGCGGTTCGCAGAGATAACGGGTGACGTATCCCTTGCGCAGCAGGACGAGCGTCAGCAGGATGTCTTCCGTAATGGACTGGGTCGGCAAGGCATCGCCTACCGCGCGGAGGGCTGCGCGACGCGTGACGGAGTTGGAACCACAACAAAAGGCACCATCCCAGCCGTCGCGCGCGGGCATGATGGAATCGAAGAAGAACCGTTGCTCGTCCGGCAGTCCCCTGTGCAGGCCGAGATTCGCCTGCATCGGGTCCTCATTGTAGAAGGCGTGCGGGATCTGAACGATTCCGACCTTTGGATCAGCGAAGAAGCCCATCGTGCGCATCAGGAAATTGCGCTGCGGCACGAAATCCGCATCAAAGATCGCGAAGAACTCGCCGCTCGTCTTGGTCAGGGCATGATTGATATTGCCGGCCTTGGCATTCAAATTGTCGGCGCGCGTGAGATAGCCGGCGCCCTTTTGCATGCAGAGTGCCCTGAGCCAAGGCCTGCGACCATCATCCAAGACCCACACCTGGACGTTCGGATAGTCCAGGCACAGCGCGCCGGTGATCGTCTTTTCCAGCACCTCGAATGGCTCGTCGTAGGTCGGAATAAAGACGTCGACCGAGGGCAGCTCATCATCCGGCAGGCTGCGAAGCCGACGCTCGTGCTGATCTGCTTCGCTTCGGCGATCGGTCCTGCGAAGGAACGTCAGATAGAGAATGAACTGATCTGTGAAAGTCAGAAGCTCGACGAACAGACAGAACCAAATCCAGCCGACCTGATACCAGGTCCCGCTTGCCGGGAGCACGGTGGTGAAAACACGCCATTCGAGATAGTGGGCCACCACAAGCCAAACCACAACAAAGACGGCAAGACGCGCCCAAGGGCGCGCGACCGGAAAGGTCGGCGCCAACAGATACATCGCAGCAAAGATGCCCAGCATCGGCGCGAACAGCTGAGAGAGAGGCAGAGTCATGGCTTGCATGGAACATCTCGCTCACAGGAGCGATTGGTCGAGTTCCAGGCGAGCGGTCAGCCATTTCAACTTCGAGCTGACCAATCGTAGCAGGCCGTCGGCTCTGCGCTCGAAGCGCACCTCAGCCAATCGTCCGATATCGCAGGAGCCGTTGCGGTCGGCCGACGTCTCATTGGGCGGAAGCGATATCTCAATGGTAATGTTGCCCGGATCAGGCCGCGGCACCCGAGCCGCAAGCAGCCGATCATCGCCGTACGCGGCCGATCCGCGGACCTGCCGGATCTGGCCGCTCTTCCATTCGCGACTCCCAATCAGACGGACGGTAGCCGCATCTCCGGCCTTGATCTTCTCGAAATCGCGCTCGGGTAGTTCAACGACGATAAACCGGCGTTTGCAATCTGCGAAATCGAAGACCGACTGCCCTTCCGTGACCATCGAGCCGGGGCTGGCCGCGACTGACCAGACCACATGGGCTGCGGGCAAGGACAGATCGTAGTGATCGAGACGATCAAGTCGAGTGCGTTCCTCTGCAATTTCCGCGGCCAACTGCGCGGCACGTGAGCTGTTCTGCAACAGGTCTGTCTCGAGCTCCTGGCGGCGGAGGACAAGCCGCTCGCGCTGCTGCTGAGAATAGGGCACGTCGTTGGCATCGCCACGAAGATAAATGCCCTTGTCGGCCGCCCCCAATTCCGTCTTGAGGCGCCGCAGGCGTTCATCGGCCATCTGGCACCGCGTTGCGGTTGCCTCCTGCGAGGCCTGGGCCTCACCGGAGCGGATCTGCGAACTGATGCCGAGCTTCACGAGCCTCTCCATCCGGCCCGCGACATCGTTCCGCTGCCGCGCCTCAGCGAGACAGCCGCCTTTTTCAACTTCCGTTTCACCTATCTCGTGGCGCAGGCGCGCTACCATCCCCGAACGATAGTCCTCGCTTCGCTCGCGGAGCTTGCGATCGAGCTCGGCGATTTCCTCGAGTTGCCGGCGTGCGAGCTCGGCGCGTTTGGTGGACATGGCCAGCTGCTGATCAAGGTCCATGAGGTGCCGGCGATCCGGCGAACGCGCCTCGACCAGCGGCACCATCCGGGTGTGCTCGAAATATTCGCCCTTGCGTGGAAGATCTGACGAGAGCTGACCCGCCATCGGCGCAGTCACCCGCATGAGCTCGGCATTGACATAGGCGGAGGGCGCGATTCGGTAGGTCACATACGGCAACAGGGCCCATCCGCTGAGAGCGATGATCCCGAGCGCCAGGGACCGCCGAGCGATCCGGCTGCGAATGAAACGTTCGACATGCAGGCGAACCACGACTGGATCTCCAAATGGGCTTTGGTCGCTCCGCCTGCCCTTGCGAAGGCAAGCCTATCACCGCATGGCCCAGGTGTTTGCATGAAGCCTGCGCCTTGAGCAATGAGCAATCCGACAACAGCTGCTTGCCGAAATCAGGATTCGCCGCCGCAGCAGACTCCCCCTCGCAACCACGAGAAGCATATCTAGCTTTCACCACAGCAGGTTAAGACGTGTCAAAACCGGAGAACTACGGCTCGGGAATCGAGAACAAGATGCCGACCTATTCTGGCTTGAAGTCGGCGCGGCACTTGTACTGATCGAATGGCGGCGCGGCTAACGCCCATTCCTAAGCAGCTCTTTCGCTTCCGCGAATTCGGGAAGTCCATGCTCCGCCTCGAATTGAGCGACCACGGGCGCAAGCACTTCGGATAGCGTACGCGCTCGGCCATTTGTCTTGTACAGGCGTGCAAGTTCAAGAGCGCTGCGCAGCTCAAAGGTCTTGGTCTGCTGATGTTGTGCGATGTCCAGCGCCCGCTTGAGGGCGTCTTCGGCACTGGATTCGTCCGAAGGATTATGGCGCGATAAGAGTTTACCGCGGACACGATGCAGCTCGGCATCAAGCCAATGCTGGCCGGAATTTCCCGTCCCGGCGATCAATTCGTCCAGGATTTCCAGCCCGGTCTCGACTTCGCCTACATCTGCAATCGCCAGGGCGACATGCATCCCCCAGAACGGTTCGCAGAGGTAGCAATCGTTCTCGTGCAGGAAGGTCCAGCCGTGACGCATGTCCGCCAGCCCGGTCATTCGGTCTCCCGCACGCCACTTGGCGAGGCCGTTCAGGTAGGTGCCGGCGGCCACGTACAGCGGCATCGTGTGGTCGCGCGCGAGACCGAGCGCCAGGATCGTTTCTGTCTGCTGCAACATGCCCCCGCATACTCCGTCGAACACCGCGCGATGAACCAACGCATTGGCCTGGGACAGCGCCCGTTTTTCTCCCGGAGTACCCACCGCTTCCGCGGCGAGCTTGCGCGCACGAGCGATGTCGCCAAGCGGCCAGAGCACCAAAGCGAGAAATCGCATGATCACGAACGGGAGATCCAGCGCCGAAGCCCTGAAGGTCGCGGGATCCGGTTCGGCCCGATAGATCGCCAGCGCCCGCTCAAGATGCGTACGCGCGTTCAAATACTCGCCGGCGAACCAGCAGGTCACGCCCCCAGTCCAATGGGCCACGACGGCGGCCACCGGCGAGTCCGGCCGTCGCTCAGCGGCGCTCCTGATGGCATCCGCCAGCTCCCGCATCGGAGCAAGTTCGCCATGGGTCAGGCAGGCATTGAAGAGGCCGGAATGGACCGGCGCAAGTTCAACGGGATCATCGATACCGGCTGCGAATTGTCGCGCGCGCGTCCATGCGGCGACCGTTTCCGGAGCGCTGTGGCCGAGGCTGCCCCGCAAGGCACGGCCATATGCGATTTGAAGATGCAGCCTGCTCATCATCCGGTGGGGCTCGCCAGGCAATTGATCGGCGATCGCGATGGCCTTGCCGAGATGCGCGATCGCCTCGGAATAGGCCGAGCGTTTCAACGCCTGCTGGCCCGCCTTGCGCCACCATTCGAGGGCGATCTCGCTCAGCCCCGCCTCGGTGAAGTGGTGCGCGAGAACTTCCGGCTCGGTCTCGGCGACGATTGGAAACTTGTCGCGCAGGACATCGCCAATCCGTGTGTGAAGCACCTGCCGTTTGCTCTTGAGCAGGCTCTCGTAGGCCGCTTCTTGAACAAGGGCATGCTTGAAACTGTAATTTGCTTCGGGCGGTGTCCCACGACGCAGCAGCAGTTCGGCCTCTTCAAGTTGTCCCAGCGCCGCGCCCAGCGTCAGATCGTCGCGTCCCGCCACGGTTTTCAGCAGCGCGTACGAGAAGTCGCGGCCAATGGCGGCTCCTATCTGGGCCACCTCCTTGACCGGAGCGAGCCGATCAAGCCGCGCCATCAGCGAATCCTGCAGCGTCGCAGGGATAGCAAGCGGCGGCAGCGGATTATTCAGGCGGTAGCGCCCGGCATCCTCAACGAGCAGCCCGGACTCCAGCACCATCTTGGTCAATTCCTCGACGAATAGCGGAATGCCATCGGTCTTGTCGATGATCTGCTCCATCATCTCGCGTGGCAGCTGGCGACCGACGACAATCTGCTCGACGAGCGCGCGCGTGTCCTGCCGATCGAGCCGGTCGAGCCGCAACAGACTGACGTTGGCAAGGCCCGACCAGGAGGGCTCGAACTCCGGCCGGGACGTCAAGAGCACGAGTATCGGCAGTCCCCTGATCCGATCGACCGCGAGATCGAACAGTTCAAGTGTCGTGGCATCGGCCCAATGCATATCCTCGCAGATGATCAGCAGCGGCTGGCCTCGCGCCAGTCCCTCAAGCTGATCGAGAAGGGCGGCAAAAGTCTGCCGCCGCTGCTGCGCCGGGCTCAAGCCGAGGGGCGGGCAAGGGTCGCCGGTGGGAATCGAAAGCAGAGCGGCAATGAGCGGTGTTGCCCGGGCGACCTGCTGGGTTCCTATCGCCAGCATTGCCTCGAGCTTGTCGAGTTTTTGATCCGCCGTGTCGTGCGAGCGAATTCCGGCGGCGCGCTCGAGCTGCGCGACGAAGGGATGAAGCGCACTATTGATGTGGTAAGGCGAACACTGATATCGCACGCGACGGTGCGACCCCAACGAGGGGCTTTCCGACAGCGTTGCTACAATACGCGACTTGCCGATGCCCGCTTCGCCGGAAATCAATACGAACTGGCCCCGCCCCTGCCATGCCTCCCGCTGGCGCGAGAGGATGAACTCGATCTCGTTCTTGCGGCCGACAAAGCCGATCGAGCGCGCGGCACGGACTGCCTCGAAGCGACTCTCGGATGCGGTCGCGCCTTCCACCGCCCAGACCGCGATGGGGTCTGCCATTCCCTTGACCTCCCGACGGCCGAGATTGCGCAGGGAGAACAGATCGCCAAGCAGCCGGCGCGTCGATGAAGCAACGACGACGACCCCCGGCTCCGCCAGGCTCTGGAGCCGGGCGGCGAGGTTTGGTGTGTCGCCGATGGTTGCGTGCTCCTCCGACGCATCTCCGCTGATGAGGTCGCCGACCACCACAAGTCCGGTCGCAATTGCGATCCGCAGTTCAGCTCGTTCGTCGGTCCCTGTCTTGAGCTGGCGTATCGCGGAGATCATGTCGAGGCCGGCGCGCACCGCGCGCTCGGCATCATCTTCGTGGGCGCGCGGATAGCCGAAATAGACGAGTATTCCATCGCCGACGAATCTGGCTATCCTGCCATCATAAGCAGCAATCACGCTCGCGCAGGCAGCGCGATAGGCCCGGATCACCTCCCACATATCCTCGGGATCGAGACGCGCCGAGAGCGCAGTCGAGCCGACCAGATCGCAAAACATGACCGTGAGATGACGCCGCTCGGCGTCCTGAGGAGGAGCGGGAGATGCGATCAACGCGGCCGGATCGAGGTCAGCGATAGCACGCAGCATCTTGCGGCGATGGCCGAGCAGGACTCCGAGCTTATCGAAGTCCTCTTCCATCAGTTCGGGAAGGACGCCTATGTCGATTCCATTTTGGGCAAAGCGCTCCGCGTATTGCGCAAGCCCCAGCTTCTCGAGCCACTCCGCAATCTGCATTGGCTCCACCGATCGTGTGGTTAGCGGTTAGCAGAAGTTTTGGACCAAGGCGCGCGGGGACAATATACCAACACCACCATGATGGCACGTCTTGTTTGTTGCGCGACAACTTAGGTTTCTCATTGCCGATATCACTTTCAAGTGGTGACCCTGCTCGATGCGAACGGCTTTGCTACCAAACATCGTTGGCACGCAGCATTGGACGGCGGAGGTTGCGATGAGTCGTGGCGGTCATTTCGAACCGAAACCGAACCAACACTGCGGCTTGTGCCGAGCGGATGTTTTCCGCGACCGGAGCTTCTTCATTGCTCGCTGACAGGCGCTTCGTAGTTGCGAGCCATCGTGCCCGCCGCAACCTGCAGCGAAGAACCAATTACCCAGCAGCCGGCAACAAAGCCGATCAGGCCGTTTGGCAGATTCTGATCAAGGACAAGGATGCTGACGGACAGAGTTGCAGCGATTGCCGCGCCGAACGTGCCGGCCGCACTCATGATCTCTATCGGCTCGGAACCGTTCCACTCTTCCGAGATGCTCGATGTCGACCTCTGCGCGGGGGCATTGCCCGACAAATCAATCCCCATGTAATAGCCAAGAGCTCCGTAGAGTATCGTTATCAGGACGATCCAGCCGCTTTCAAACAGTCCGGCCTTTTGACGTAACACGGTCGCACCAACATAGAGGCCGCCAGAGGCCCCAACCGCGGCCAGTCCGATTCTTTCAAGAAGATGGGCCGATTTGATCAAACTGGAACGGGGGATCCGAAGATTGCCGACCCGCCTTGTTGCGGAGAAGGCGTTGGAAATTGCGCTGCTTATCTTCATAGGAGCTCCTTCTGAGTAAGTAGCAGCCTACCGGCCGACCCCGAACAGAAGCTGCGTGAGTTGCGCGATGCCCTTTCATTCCAATTTCTGAAGAATCTTTGCTGAGTGATGGGACTGGCTTTGCTCGTGAGCGAGACGGAACCAATCCAAAGCTGCGAGCATGTGGCTGCGCAGGCATTGCATCTCACCCGTGTTTCAAATGATCCGGGTGCGGCAATTTTCGTTGCGAGAGTGGTAATTCAGAAAGAGAGCGAGCGCGTATGAAGCGGTTCACACACGGTCCTCCCTGTCGCTCTATTCGGTCACAATTTCCGAAGGACGCATCTCATTTCGCGATAACGGACGGCGAACATGCTGGATCTGCAACGCGCGGTTGGTCAGCACGCTGCCCGCGTCTGGCCGAAATCAAAGATACGCGCTTGGTTTCGTGAAGCTCGCAGCCTCAGGCCGACCATTCCTCGCCCCACATCTGCACGACGTGACCGGGCGACACTTCGCGATAGCGCCGCACGGGGGGCTGATAATCCGGCGCGCGGACCGGGCTTCTGATCTCGTCGTTGGAGGTTGGACGCGGCGTGCCGCGGCGTGACGGATCGGGCACCGGCACGGCGGCCATCAGCTTTTTGGTGTAGGGGTGCTGGGGGTTGCCGAACACCGACGCGCGCGGGCCGATCTCGACGATCTCGCCGAGAAACATCACGGCGACGCGGTGGCTCATGCGCTCGACCACGGCGATGTCGTGGGAAATGAAGAGATAGGCGAGGCCCATGCTGGCCTGGAGGTCGAGCATCAGGTTCACGACCTGCGCCTTCACCGAGACGTCGAGCGCGGAGACAGCTTCGTCGGCGACGATCAGCTTCGGCCCGAGCGCGAGCGCGCGCGCGATGCAGATGCGCTGCCGCTGGCCGCCGGAGAATTCGTGCGGGAAGCGCGCGGCCATGTCAGCGGAGAGGCCGACGCGGACGAGCAGGTCGGCGACCTTGTCGCGCGCCTGCGACGCCGTCGCGAGCCCGTTGGCGAGCAGTGGCGCAGCGATCGCCGTTCCCACCGACATGCGCGGATTGAGGCTCGCGAACGGATCCTGAAACACGATTTGCATGTGCTTGCGGACATCGCGCAAAGCCCGGCCGTTCATGGCCAGCACATCCTGGCCATCGATCAGGACCGTACCGCTGTC
Source organism: Bradyrhizobium sp. BRP23 (assembly GCF_020194135.1). NCBI lineage: Bacteria > Pseudomonadati > Pseudomonadota > Alphaproteobacteria > Hyphomicrobiales > Nitrobacteraceae > Bradyrhizobium > Bradyrhizobium sp. BRP23. The sequence goes on from NZ_JADYVW010000006.1 coordinate 310,831, forward strand.
CGGCTGCGTCAGCTTCAGGATGGAGCGTCCGGTGGTCGACTTGCCGCAGCCGGATTCGCCGACCAGCGCCAGTGTCTCGCCGGCGCGCAAGGTGAAGGAGACGTTCTCGACCGCATGGACGCGGCCCGAGACCTTGCCGAACAGGCCCGAGCGGATCGGAAAGCGCGTCGTGAGGTTTGAGACTTCCAGCAGAGGCCGCTCGGCGGGCGAGACCGTATCGGGCGTCTCGGCCGGCTCGTCCGACGTGCCCGTCACCTTGTCGACGATTGGAAACCGCATCGGCCGCATCCGCCCGTCCATCGAGCCGAGCCGCGGCACGGCCGCGAGCAGCGCGCGCGTATAGGGATGCGCGGGCGCGGCAAAAATGCGCGCGGTGGCGTCCGTCTCCACCGCCTGCCCGCCATACATCACCACGGTGCGGTCCGCGATCTCGGCGACCACGCCCATGTCGTGGGTGATGAAGAGGATCGACATGCCCTCCTCCTGCTGAAGTTCTTTGAGCAGTTCCAGGATCTGGGCCTGGATGGTGACGTCGAGCGCGGTGGTCGGCTCGTCCGCGATCAGAAGCTTCGGCTTGCAGGCCAGCGCCATCGCGATCATCACGCGCTGGCGCATGCCGCCGGAGAAGCGATGCGGGTGCTCGTGGAAGCGCGACGCCGCCGCAGGGATGCGGACGCGATCGAGCAGGCGGACGGTCTCCGCCTCCGCCGCCGCGCGCGACAGGCCGCGATGCTGGATCAGCGCCTCCGCGATCTGGAAGCCGATGGTGAGCACCGGATTGAGGCTCGTCATCGGCTCCTGGAAGATCATGGCGACGTCATTGCCGCGGATATCCTTCATATCAGCCTCGGGCAGCGCGAGCAGATCGCGCCCCGCCAGCATGACGCGGCCCTCGACCCGGCCGATCTCGCTCGGAATGAGCCGCATGATCGACAGCGCGGTGACGCTCTTGCCCGAACCGGACTCGCCGACGATCGCGACGGTTTCGCGGGCTGCGATGTCGAACGAGACCTTGCGAACGACGGGAATCCATTGCCGCTCGAGCATGAAGGAGGTGGTGAGGCTGGAGACGGAGAGTACCGCTGCCTGTGCTTCGGCAACGGCCTGATCAGATCTTTTTGTGCCGATGCTCATGCGATTGCCCTAATAGCCCCGCCTGCGATCGACCAGACCCGGCAGCTCCTCGCCCCGACGATGCCGCGCGATCACGTCGAGCACGAAATCGACGGCCGTATCGGGCGTGGTCATGCTGGCGTTGTGCGGCGTCAGCAGGATGCGCGGATGGCTCCAGAACGGGTGGCCTGCCGGCAGCGGCTCGGGATCGGTGACGTCGAGCACCGCACCTGATAGCGCGCCGCTGTCGAGGGCTGCGAGGAGATCGGCTTCGACGAGATGCGGGCCGCGTCCGACATTGACGAGCCCTGCCCCGCGCGGCAGGCGCGCGAACAGCTCGGCATTGAGAATGCCGCGCGTTTGATCCGTCAGCGGCAGCAGGCAGACGAGAATGTCGGCCTGCGCCAGAAATTCTGGCAAGGCATCGGCCCCCGCATAGCAGGTGACGCCTTCGATCTCGCGCGGCGAACGATTCCACCCAAGAAGCGGAAAGCCGAACGTCTTGAGCCGTTCCAGCACGGCCTGGCCGAGCTGGCCGAGCCCCATCACGCCGACGTGCCGGCGCCTGGCCGGCGTGATCCGGATCTCGCGCCAGACCTGCTGCCTCTGCTGGCTGATGAAATCGAGGAGATCGCGATGCAGGGCAAGCACGGCCATGGTGACGTATTCGACCATGGTCTCGGCAATGCCGGGCTCCAGCATGCGGACCAGCGGGATGTGCGCCGGGACTGTCGTGGTGTCGAACTGATCGACGCCCGCGCCCACCGAGAAGACCAGCTCGAGATTGGGAAAGGTCGTCGCGATGTCATCCGGCGGCACCCAGGCCACGAGATAACGCACCGCGGCGGGGTCGCCGATATCAGGCCAGAGCCGGAACGGCACGTCGGGCGCGCGCTCCGCGAAGAAGAGCGCCCACTCGGCGCCGCGCACCATATTGGCCTTGTAGAGAACCGTCATGCCGGCCTCAGAACGGGCTGACCGGCGCGAGACGACGGCCGTCGATCATGCGCTTGTGGCTGTAAGCGGCGGGATCGACCAGCGGCGTCGCGCCCGTCACGAGGTCGGCCGCAAGCTTGCCAGCGGCGGGACCGATGCCGAAACCGTGGCCCGAGAAGCCGGTCGCGAGGAAGAAGCCCGGCAGCGCATCGACCGGTGAGATCACCGGTATCGTATCGGGCGTGCAGTCGATGGTGCCGCCCCAGGCTTCGGCGATCTCGATGTCCTTCAATTCCGGATTCGACTTGATCAGCGCCGCCAGCGCCGCATTGACCAGCGACATGTCGGGCGCGGGATCGCGCACGCGCTCGGCCTCGAACGGCGATGGCTTGTCGAAACTCCAGCTGGTGCCGCGCATGAGCTGATCGAAGAACGACTTGCCGAACGACAGCTTCAATCCGTTCTTGCGATGCTGATAGGTCGGCCAGAACGTGCGCGCGTAACGGAACAGGTCCGGCGACAGCTCGACCGTGCCGCGGTTGCGCAGCGCCAGCGTGAAGCCGCCGTCGAGGCGGCGGCGGATGCAGTAGAAATCGGTGCCGAGCGCGCCGGAGGTGATCTCCGGTCCCGGCGTGGTCCGGCACGCGGTGGCGTTGACGAGGCCGATCGGCAGCTCGATGCCGTGGCGGCGGCAGAACAGCGATGACCACGCGCCGCCCGCCAGCAGCACCGATTGCGCGCGGATGGTGCCCTTCTCGGTGACGACGGCGCTGACCCTCCCGCCCATCGTCTCCAGCCCGCGCGCGGCGCAGCCCTGGTGGATGGTGACGCCGTGCTTGCGTGCGGCGGTGGCGAGCGCAGGGACGGCCATCGACGGCTCGGCGCGGCCATCGCTCGGCGTGTGCAGGCCGCCGACCCATGTGTCGGCGTTGCCGGGCATGCGCTCGGCGACCTCGGCCGGCGTCAGCACGGTGGAGTGAACCTGCATCTCGCGCGCGACCGCGGCCCAGCGCTCCCAGCTGGCGAGTTCGTCCTTGCTCTTGGTCAGGAACAACACCCCGGTTCGCCGGAAGCCGGCATCGACGCCGGCATCGTTCTGCATGTCCTCCCACAGAAGCAGCGCCTCGCGCGCGAGCGGGATCTCCTCGCGTGCGCGGCCTTGCTGGCGGCACCAGCCCCAATTGCGGCTCGACTGCTCGCCGCCGACATGGCCCTTCTCGACCAGCGCGACGGAGTGCCCCTTCTTCGCCAGATGATAGGCGGCCGAGACGCCGATGACGCCGCCGCCGATGACGACGACATCTACCTGCGCCGGCAGGCGTTCGTCGCTGTTGATGCGGTTGAGCGGCGGGGACATGGGGCACTCCTGGAGTTCAGTTCGAGCTCTTGCGCGTCAGAGGTCTTGCGCGTCACGGGATGTTCATTCGCGGATCGAGCGCATCGCGCAGGCCGTCACCGAGAAAGTTGAAGCTGGTCACCGCGAGCGTGATGGCGACGCCCGGCGCGATCGCGAGCCAGGGCGCGCTGGTGAGATAGATCTGCGCATTGTTGAGCATGTTGCCCCAGCTCGCCGCCGGCGGCTGGATGCCGTAGCCGAGATAGCTGACATAGGATTCGAGCAGGATCGCCTTGGCGACGTTGAGCGTCGCGGCAACCACGATCGGCGCGATCGCGTTGGGCACGAGCTCGCGGAACATGATGCGCAGGTTCGAGGAGCCGAACGCGAGCGCGGCCACCGCGAATTCCCGCTCGCGCAACGAGCGCACCTGGGCTTCGACGACGCGCGCGACCGCCATCCAGGCCGTGGCGGCGATCAATATGGTGGTGGTGACGAGACCGGGCTCGGTCAGCGCTGCGAGGGCCAGCAGCAGGAAGATGGTCGGAAAGCACAGCACGGCGTCGACGAGCCGCATCAACACCGCGCCGACCGCGCCGCCATAGAACCCGGCAAAGGCGCCGACGACAATGCCGACCGCCATCGCGATCACCATCGCGACGATGCCGATCGAGAGCGAGACCCGCCCGCCCATCATCAACCGTGCCAGCACGTCGCGGCCGAGCTCGTCGGTGCCGAGAATATGCGCGCCGGAGAGCGGCGGCGCGAACCGCTTCATGATGTCGATGTAGGTGTCGTCGAACGGCAGCAGGTAGGGGCCGAACGCCGAACCGAGCACGAGCACGAGGATGATCAAGGCGCCCGCGAGCGCCAACCGATGCCTGCGAAAGCGCCGCCACGCGGCCTGGCCGGGCGTGAGCTGAACGGTGGAGAGGGCTGCGGTCGCCATCGCTTCAGCCCACCCGGATGCGCGGATCGACGACGGCATAGAGGATGTCTGCCAGCAGCGAGCCGATCAGCACCATCGTCGCCGAGAACATCAGGATGCCCATCACCACGGGATAGTCGCGGTAACCAATCGAATCCAGGAACAGGCGGCCCATGCCCGGCCAGGTGAACACGGTCTCCGCCACCAGCGCACCGCCCAGCAGCGTCGGAAACTGCAGGCCGGCGACCGTGATCATCGGCAGCAGCGCGTTGCGAAGCGCGTGCACCGTGAGAATGCGCCATTCCGGCATGCCCTTGGCGCGTGCAGTGCGGATGTAGTCCTGGTTGATGACCTCAAGCATCGAGGAGCGCATGAAACGGCCCCACATCGCGGTCTCGACCAGCGCCAGCACCATGGCCGGCGCGATCAGATGATGCAGCAGGTCGAGGAAGGAGCCGTCGCCAATGGTGTGCCGGTTGCCCGCCGGCAACCAGCCGAGCTTGACCGAGAAGACGTAGATGGTGACGAGGCCGAACCAGAAGGTCGGGATCGACAGCGCGATCATGGCGCCGACGGTGGCAAGCGTATCGAACAGCGAGTAGCGGCGTAGCGCGCCAAGGATGCCGATCCAGCAGCCGAGCAGCACGGCGATGATGGTCGCCGTCGCCATCAGCTCCAGCGTGGCGCCGAGATGCGAGGAGATCACCGACAGCACCGCCTCGCCGTCGCGATACGACTTGCCCCAATCACCCCGCACCATGCGGCCGAACCAGTCGAGATATTGGACCGGCAGCGGACGATCGAGGCCGAGCTGCCTGGTGACGCGGTCGAGATCCTCCTGCGTCATCTGACTTGAGACGGCAAACTGCGACAGCGGCCCGCCGGGCGCCAGATGCAGGATGGCGAAGCCGATCCCCGAGACGATCACCAGCAGCATGATCGCCTGCGCCAGGCGATTGACGACGTAGCGGGCCATCTCAGGCGATCCGACCAGCCCGAGACATCAGGCCCAATACCATTCGCGGATGTTCCAGCAATTGATGGAGGTGTTGATGTTGGGACGGAAGCCTTGCAGCCCCTCCTTCACCCCCTCCGCAATGAAGCCCTGGAACAGCGGCAGGATCGCAAAATCGTTGCGGATCAGCTTCTGCAGATCGCCGTAGGTGGTCTTGCGCTGGGCGAGTTCGAACTGCTTGGCGCCTTCAGCGAGCAGACGATCCGCCTCCGGGCTTCTGTACTGATAGGTGTTGAAGCCGCGGCCGCCTTTGGCGGGAATGGCGCCGGAGCCGAAGCGCGGCGTCACGTCGGGGTCGCTGCCGAGCATGAAGTTCACCGACACCAGCACCGAGTTGAACTTCGACTGCTGCCAGAACTCGCCCCAGATCACCGCCGCCGGCATGTTGTTGACGCGCATCGCAGCGCCGATCGCACGCCAGTCCTGGATCAGGAGCTGCTGCGTCTGCTCGCGCACCGCATTGCCCGACGTCGTCGAGTTGGTGAATTCGAGCTTGGCGCCGCCCTTCTCGCGAATGCCGCCGGAGCCGCGAACCCAGCCCGCGGCATCGAGCAGCGCGTTGGCCTTGGCGGGATCGTATTTGTGCTGCGGCAGACCCTGCTGGAACGACCAGGCCTGCTGCGGCACGAAGCTCTCGGTCGGCGTCGGCAGGCCGTAGTTCAGCGCGTCGATGATCGCCTGCTTGTTGATGGCGAGATAGAGCGCCTCGCGCACGGTGCGATCGGCAAAGGGACCGAATTCCAGATTGGGCGCGATGTGCTCCACCGAAGACGTCGAGGAAACGAAGATCTTGCGGCCCTTCAGCGCCTTCGCCTCCTGCACGAAGTTCGGCAGGATGCCCTGCAGGCCGGTGTAGTCGACCTGGCCGGTGCGGAACTGGGTGTAGAGAACGGTCAGGTCCGGAATGTATTTGAAAACGACGCGTTCGACGTAAGGTCCTTTGCCGTGATAGCCGGCATGGGCATTCAGCTGGATGTGGTCGCCCGGCACGCGCTCGGCCCAGCGGAACGGCCCGGTCCCGACGGGTGCGTTGTGGAACGGCGAGGAATTCGGATCGGACACCTTCTCCAGGATGTGCTTGGGCACGATGAAGGTGAGCGAGAGGATCGACATGTATGGCGAATAGGGAGCCTCCATTCGCCAGTGGATCTCGTCGGGCGCGACGACCTTGATGTCCTTGACGAGGCTGTGGCCGACGCGGTTGCGGACGCGGAAATCGGGATTGTTGATCAGCTCGAGCGAGAACTTGACGTCCTCGGCCGTGAACGGCGTGCCATCGTGCCATTTCACGTCATTGCGCAGCTTGATCTTCCAGGTCAGGCCATCGGCCGAGAGGCCGCCATTCTCGATGGTCGGGACTTCGCGGGCGAGGTCTGGGACGAACTTTCCGTCGGGCTCGATGTACCAGAGCGGCGAGAACACCTGCCACCAGATGCCCTGATCGACCTCGATGCCCGGCATCAAGGGATGAAAGACGGTCGGCTCTTGCGACAGCGCCGCAATCACCTGGCCACGCGGCTTGCCCGGCGAATTGGTGGGACGTTCGGTCTGCGCGGAAGCGTTCCCTGAAAGCGTCCAGCCTGCGGCCGCGCCCGCGCCGAGCTGGAAGAATTGACGGCGATTCGGAATGCCGAGATGTCCTGCCCCAACGCCGAACTTGCCGGTGTCGTCCGCCATGACCCACTCTCCGTTTCCGCACGCGGCACCGTCTCCCGCGCCCCCGAGACCCCGGCAAAGGGACAGGAGTGGGCTTTAGTGCTTCTAAATTTTTCTCCCAAAAGTTCATCACGACTAAATACAGCTGTCAATCGCATTGCTAGAATGCGCCAGCTTTTCACTCTGACTGAAGGCGCGGGGCTCGATCCCCGACGCTGAGATGATGCATGGGAGAGCGACATGGATGGTCGCGGCGACACGAACAGTCTGAAGGACGCTCCGACGACCGAGGCCGAAGATGCGGTCGACCAGCGCCTGGGTGAAACAGTGCGGCTGCTGCGTCAGCGCGCCGGCCTCTCGATCCAGGACGTCGCCAACAAGACCGGCCTGTCGACCGGCATGATCAGCCAGCTCGAACGTGCGCGCGCGATGCCGTCGATCCGCACGCTGCGCCTGCTCTCAATCGCGCTCGACGTTCCCATCTCCTATTTCTTCGAGAGCAGCGATCCCACTGATGCGCCGCGCTACACCGTGCGCAAGAACGCCAGGCGGCTGCTGCGGCTCACCGCCAGCGGCGTCGTCAAGGAAGCGCTGACGCCGGAAGGCAAAGGCCAGCTCGAGCTCTACGAGCTCACGCTCAACCCCGGCGCCTCCTCCGGCACCGACTTCCTGCAGCACACCGGCGAGAAGGCGGGCTACATTCTCTCGGGCAGCCTGCGGCTGTGGCTCGACAACCAGGCCCATGTGCTGGAAGCCGGCGACAGCTTTCGTTTTCCGAGCATCGTGCCGCACATGTTCGACAACCCGACTCAGCAGGTGGCGCGCGTGATCTGGGTGACGACGCTGCGCCAGACCGACTCGCCGACGGGTTGAGTCCGGCATCAAGGTCTTGCGAGACGGATCTAGCTCATCCTTCGCCGCAGCGTGGCTGACGGCGTCTCGCCGAATTTCTCGCGGTAGGCGCCGGCCATGCGGCCGAGATGGGTGAAGCCGAGATCGAAGGCCATCTCGGTGATGGAGACATCGGGTGCGGCTTGCGCGAGGCGCGCATTGAGGCCGGCGAGGCGCATGTCGAGCAGCATCTGCGAGATCGACACGCCGAAGTGACGGCGGAAGCCGAGCTGCAGCGCGCGGATGCCGATGCCGGAGGCGCAGGCGAGCTGCGCGAGGTCGAGCGGCTCGCCGGCATGGTCGGCAAGGTGATCGCGCGCGGCGCGCAAGGCGCGCGGCAAACGCTCGGCCTGCCCCGAAAACGTCTGAATCGCATCCGACAGGCCATGCCGCTGCCGATTGAGCAGATGATCGAGCAGCGCTTCGCGCCAATCGGCCATCGCGGCCGGCGAGCGCCGGCCTGATGGCCCGAGGCGCTCGGCGAGCGTCATCAGCTCGGCCAGCCTCGTCTGCAGGGCCCGCCCGGACGGCGCATCCAGCTCGATCACCGGATCGAACTCGACCACCCCGGTCGCCCTGCCCGACAAGGCCGCGGCGCGCTGCTCGACCATGCGGCGATCGAGCAGCAGGATCGCCTGCGCACAATCGCTCCACATCATCCGGGTCGGAATCGTCGGCGACAGCAGCGACGCGATCCGGTCCGGGGCCGCATCGAGCTCACGACGACCGGCACGAATGCGGGCGCTGCCAGCAAGCGGGACCTGCACCAGGAAGAAGCGCTCGAGGCAGCCCGGATCGATGCTGACCGCTCCGCCATAGGCGACGTAGTTGATGGAGAAGCCCTCGAACGCCGCGCAATTGTGCCGGGCCGAGAAGCCGGCCGCGCGCGCCTGTGTCGGCTTGAGATCATGCGGGCAGAAGATGCGCCCGATCTGCTCGGCCGCCTCGTCGACGTCATCAGTGGTGACGCGGGCGAAGGCCGCAAGCCGTTCGGCTGCAGAGGCTGTTGCGCTCATTTCCAGCTCGGCTGCGGACATCGTCGACCATGCTTCGCGCCCGGAATTCCTTTAAGCCTATAATAGTTCCGCGGGGGCGAAAAGGGCCGGAGCTCGCAAATTCGTCGTGCTGCATGGCAATAGGTTCATCCGGATTCGTTTAGCGGATAGACAGGCGGTCCGTCCCCGGACGATGCTCCGTCCCCGCCGGAATCCATGAGGAGCAAGCCATGACTGCACTCGAAAAAGGCATCACCGCGAACGGGAAAGGCTACGGCGGCAAGAGCTGGAACATCCTTGGCCAGGTCTATTTCCCCAAGGCCGTCACCGACTCCACTTTCGCGTTCGAGACCAACAGCGATCCCGGCCAGTTCGTGCCGGTGCATATCCATCCGACCCAGGACGAGTTCATCCTGGTGCAGGAAGGCACGCTCGATCTCAAGCTCGACGGTCAATGGGTCAAGGCCAATGCCGGCGACCTCGTGCGCATGCCACGCGGCATCCCGCACGGCTATTTCAACAAGTCCGACAAGCCGTGCCGCGCGCTGTTCTGGGTCTCACCGATGCAGAAGCTGGAGGCGCTGTTCAACCAGCTGCACAATCTGACCGACCCGGCCGAGGTCGTGCGCATCTCGGCGCTGCATGAGGTCGACTTCCTGCCGCCCGAGGCCAACGACTAGCCGTCGCCGCTTCCTGCGCTTCCATCGGCTTGCAGTCCGGCCGGCCGCGCCTTGCGGCCGAACGCGGCCGCTTGCGCGCAACACATCGAGCAAACCCATGGTCAGCCCAAAACATGTCTGCGTGATCGGCGCCGGCGTCTCCGGCCTTGCCGCCGCGAAAGCATTCTCCACCCGAGGCCACCGCGTCACGATCGTCGAGCGCAGCTCGGATCTCGGCGGCGTCTGGGAGCCGGCGCGCTCCTACCCCGAGGTGCAGACCCAGAGCCCGAAGGAGCTCTACCGCTACACCGACCGTGCCATGCCGGATGCCTATCCGGAATGGCCGACCGGGCCGCAGGTCCACGCCTACCTCGCCGACTATGCCCAGAGTTTTGGCCTCGAGCGCATGCTGCGGCTCAACACCGAGGTCGCCGGCATGGCGCGCCGTGCTGACGGCAGGCCGGGATGGACGCTCGCCTTGAAGGACAAGAACGGCACGACCACGAACGAGGATTTCGATTTCGTTGCGGTCTGCACCGGGCAGTTCAACGAGCCGCGCGAGCTGCATTGCCCCGGCGAGGACGGCTTTCTGGCGCAGGGCGGCCAGATCCTGCACTCGTCGAAATACGGCGATCCGACCCTGGCGAAGGGACGCCGCGTCGTCGTGCTCGGCGGTTCGAAGTCCGCAACCGACATCGCCGTGAATGCGGTGAAGTCAGGCGCGCGCGAGGTCACCATCGTGATGCGCGAGCCGGTCTGGCGCATTCCCTATTTCATCGGCGGTCTCGTGAACTTCAAGCGCATCCTCTACATCCGCGCCCAGGAGGAGATGTTTCCGGGCTGGGGCATCGGCGCGATGGGACGGCTCGCGCACCGCCTCGCCGCGCCGCTGGTCTGGGCCAATTGGCGCGGGCTGGAGAGCCTGTTGAAGGCGCAGCTCAAGCTCGGCCGCTGCAACATGGTGCCGAAGGAGCGCATCGAGGACGGCGTCAACTGCTCGGTGCCCATCGCAACGCCGGGCTTCTACCCGATGGTCGCCGACGGCCGCATCAAGGCCGTGTTCGGCACGTTCGACCATTATGAGGGCGACAGCATCGTGATGAGTGGTGGCGAGCGCGTGGGCGCCGACGTCGCCGTGCTCGCGATCGGCTACAAGCTCGGCGTGCCGTTCCTGCCCGAGGCCTACCGGCAGAAACTGGTCGATGCCGACGGGCAGTACCGGCTCTATCGCCTGATCGCCAATCCGGATCTGCCCGAGCTCGGCTTCGTCGGCTTCAACTCCTCGTTCTGCACCGTGCTCTGCGCCGACCTCGCGGCGAACTGGCTGGTGCGTTATGCCGACGGCCAGCTCGCGAACCAGCCGACGGCACAGGCGATGCGCGACAACATCGAGATGATGCTGCACTTCAAGCGCGTCGAGCGGCCGGCCGCGGGCGTCTATGGCGGCCTCTGCGTCGCCCCTTATCACTACCGCCATTTCGACGAGCTGATGGCCGATATCGGCGCGAAGAACCAGAAGACCGGCGGGCTCAAAGGACGCTTCCAACCTCCGGATGCGGATGCTTACGGCAAATTCCTCGCGACGGCGCCGGACTATCGGGCGGCGTGAGAGGAGAATTGCGGCAGCTCGCCTCCGGAGTCTACGATCTCGCTGGCCATCGAATCGACGGGAACCAGCCACAGGATCGGTCATGGGATCGAGACGACTTGCCGCCGCGGCGCTTGCGGCCGTTGCCTTCTTCGTGGCGGCGCCGGTCGATGCGCAGAAGGCACCGTCGCCGCAGCAATCGGCGGCGCTCGCCACTTACGAGCGCGCGCTCGGCGACTTCAAATCCGTGCTCGCCGAGCGGCGGCGCCAGATCGAGGCGAAGCAGCCGCTGCCGAACCTGCCGGGGCAGGCGCTGTATCTCGCACGCGTCGCCGTCATCAGCAGCTACAAGGACTTGACCGACGTCACGCCGTCGCGGATCGGCCGGCCCAACAAGTTCGAGATTCCCCCGGCCTATTTCGACGCCGACATCGAGCCGCTGGTCGAGGAATACGGCAGGCTGTTCGACATCATGGAGGCGCCGCCTGCCGGCGCGCAGAGCTCGCCGACGCCGTTCAAGGACGTCGTCGACCTCGCGGTTGCGATCGCGCGCGCCAAGGGGCTCGCGCCTGAACATGCCGAGACGGCGGGGCGCATCAGCCTCGGGCTCTTCTTTGCCGAGACCAACGGCAAGCAGAATGTCCGCAATGCGCGCTCCAACACCTATATGGGCAGCTTCCAGACCGGCCCCTCCGAGGACCGCAACGGCCGTCGGAAATGGGAGAAGATCAAGGCCGACGTCGCTGCGATCGATCCGCACCTGAGCGCGCGCAACGACAGGGAAGAGGCGCGCGCCCGTGGCACCGACCAGCGCTTCAACCATTGGACCAACGTCCGCAACGGGTTGATGAACGCGCACGCCGATCTGTTCCGCGAGATTCCGGGAATCGTCAAGACGCTGCCCGACCCGATCGACCAGATGAAGCTGTTCCAGCTGATCCAGATCGTTCCTACCCCGACGCGGTCCGCGCTCAAATCGGGCGATCTCCTGAACTATCGGGTGTCGAGCCCCAGAATCATGAGGTACCTGCGCAACAACAGCATTTTTGCCTTCGGACAGGCCGACCGGGCAAAGACCTCGGCGAGCTACCGCGAGATCTTCGCCGCGATGTGGCTGTTCAACCGGAAGTTCGAGAAAGCGATAGCGAAATACGCCGAGATCAAGCCGCGCTGAGGGATCGTTGCAACCGCCGGTGGAGGTTGTAGTCTCGCGGCCTCATCGGCGACACTGGACTGTTTCATGCGCATTCTCATCCTCGGCGGCAGCCAGTTTCTTGGGCGCGCGATAGCAAGCCATGCTTGCGCGGTCGGTCACGACGTGACCTGCGCCGCGCGCGGACTCGCGGGGCCGATTGCCGCCGGCGCCCGCTTCCTGCGGATCGACCGCGACGTGGCCGACGGACTTGCGCCGCTCGCGGGTGAGACATTCGACGCCGTGGTCGATGTCTCGCGTCATCCCGGCCAGGTCCGTCGCGCAGTCGCCGCGCTGAAGCGGCCGGGCGTGCATTGGACCTTCGTCTCGACGATCAGCGTTTATGCGGACAACCGCATCCCGGGGCAACGCGCCGACACGGCGCCGCTGCGCGAGCCTGTTGCGGGAGAGATCGAGCACAGCACCGAGGCGATCTACGGCGCAGCCAAGGTCGCCTGCGAACAGGCGGTCGGCGATGACGCCTTCATCTGCCGCGCCGGCCTGATCGCAGGGCCCGAGGACCCGAACGGACGGTTCGCCTATTGGCCGGCGCGGCTTGCGCGCGGCGGCGAGGTGCTGGCGCCGGGATCGCCGGAGGATGCGGTCCAGTTCATCGACGTGCGCGATCTCGCGCAATGGATCGTGCATGCGGCAGAGAGCGGTCTCGTCGGCATCTATGACGGGATTGGGCCGATCCGCACGCGCGGCGGATTCCTGAGCGAATGCGCATCCGCGCTGAACGCGTCCTGCACCTTCACCTGGATCGATCGCGCCTTTCTGGAAGCGCATGACGTCAGGCGTTGGGCGGGCCCGCGGTCCTTACCGATGTGGCTGCCATTGCCGGACTACGCCGGCTTCCTGACGCGCGATACCTCGCCGGCGCGCGCGGCCGGATTGACCTCGCGACCGCTGGGAGACACCGCGCGCGATACGCTTCATTGGCTCCGCGCCAACAACGGGCCAGTCGTCGGTCTCACTGCCGAAGACGAGAAGGATGTCCTCGCGGCGTGGCATGCGCGCCAGCCCTAGGTGCGGACGGGCCAATCGTTCGCCGGTGAAAAGCGCCTTGTCGTGACAAATCTGTCAAAGGCCACACTGCCGTTTTCGGTGCAAGACCCGTGACCGCCATGGCTATGGTGTTCCACGACTGCCCGTTTGTTGGTAGCCTGCCGCACCGACAGACAGCAATCGGGGACCACCGAATGACGCGCGCCAATCCCGCATCTCCCGCACAACGCAATGGAGCAGCGAGGAAACATATCGGTCGGGCACTCGCCGCAACCGCGGCATTGGCTGTGCTCGCCGGCTGCGAGGACAAGAACACGTTCGTGGCGCCGCCGCCGCCCAAGGTCGACGTCGCGACGCCGGTGCAGCGTCCGGTGACGCGCTACATCGAGGCGACCGGCAACACGGCACCGATCAAGAGCGTCGATCTCGTCGCGCGCGTGCAGGGCTTTCTGCAAACGATCGACTATCAGGACGGCACATTCGTGAAGCAGGGCACCCAGCTGTTCACGATCGAGCCTGAGACCTACAAGCTCAAGCTCGAGCAGGCGCAGGCGGCCGAAGTCGGCGCGCAGGCTTCGCTCCGGCAGGCGGAGGCCGACTACAAGCGACAGGCCGAGCTGGTGCAGCGCCAGGCCGTCTCGCAAGCCACGCTCGATAATTCCACCTCCGCGCGCGACAACGCCCAGGCCAATCTGCAGCAGGCCCAGGCCAACACCAAGCTCGCCGAGGTCAATTACGGCTACACCAAGGTCACGGCACCGTTCGACGGCATCGTCAGCGCGCACATGGTCTCGATCGGCGAGCTCGTCGGCGTCTCCTCGCCGACCCAGCTCGCCACCATCGTGGCGATGGACCCGATCTATGTGAACTTCACCGTCAACGAGCAGGACGTGCTGCGCATCCGCGCCGAGGCGACCCGTCGCGGGCTGACGCCCGCGGACATGAAGCACTTCCCGATTCAAGTGGGGCTGCAGACCGATACCGGCTACCCTCATGAGGGCAAGCTCGACTACGTCTCGCCGACCCTCAACCAGTCGACCGGCACGCTGGCCGTGCGCGGCCTCGTTCCCAACGACAAGCGGGTGCTGCTGCCTGGCTATTTCGTCCGGGTCCGCGTGCCCTTCGACCAGGAGAAGAGCGCCCTGCTCGTTCCCGACACCGCGCTCGGCAGCGACCAGGGCGGCCGCTATCTCCTCGTCGTCAACAGCGACAACGTCGTCGAGCAGCGCAAGGTACAGATCGGCCCGGTCGACAACGGCCTGCGCGTGATCGAGAGCGGCCTGAAGCCAGAGGATCGCGTCGTGACCGCGGGGCTCTTGCGCGTCATCCCGGGCCAGAAGATCGACCCGCAGGTGACGAAGATCGAGCAGACGCAGGCCTCGAGCAAGTAGGGGCTGCCAGCCATGATCTCAAAGTTCTTCATCGAGCGGCCGGTCCTCTCGAACGTCATCGCGCTGTTGATGATCCTGATCGGCGGCGTCGCGCTGTTCAATCTCGCCATCGCGCAATACCCCGACGTGGTGCCGCCGACCGTGCAGGTCACCACGCGCTATCCCGGCGCCAGCGCCAAGACCGTGATCGATACCGTGGCGCTGCCGATCGAGCAGCAGGTCAACGGCGTCGAGGACATGCTGTACATGCAATCCTACAGCGGCTCCGACGGCACCTACACGCTGACCGTGACCTTCAAGATCGGCACCGACCTCAACTTCGCGCAGGTGCTGGTGCAGAACCGCGTCTCCAGCGCATTGTCGCAATTGCCGCAAGCCGTGCAGAACCAGGGAGTCACCGTGCAGAAGCGGTCGACCTCGATCCTGTTGTTCGTGACGCTCACCTCGCCGGATGCGAGGTACGACAGCCTCTACTTGAGCAACTACGCCACCATCAACATCCGCGACGAGCTCTCGCGCCTGCCCGGCGTCGGCAACGTCACCGTATTCGGCGCCGGGCAATACTCGATGCGGATCTGGCTCGATCCCAACAAGCTGCAGGTGCGTGGCCTGGTGCCGCAGGACGTGATCCAGGCAATCCAGCAGCAGAGCCAGCAGGTCGCCGCCGGTCAGGTCGGCGCGCCGCCGACGCCGCCGGGACAGGCGTTCCAGTACACGCTCAACGTCAACGGACGGCTCGACGACGCCGGCCAGTTCGAGAACATCATCGTCAAGACGGGATCGAGCGGCGACGTCACGCGGGTGCGCGACGTCGGCTGGGTCGAGCTCGGCGCGCAGACCTACAGCCAGATCTTCTCGCTCAACAAGCAGCCCGCGGTCGGCATCGGCGTGTTCCAGTCGCCGGGCGCCAACGCGCTCCAGGTCGAGCAGGCGGTCGAGAGGAAGATGGCGGAGCTCGCCAAGCGCTTCCCCGAAGGCATCAAGTACGACACGCCGTTCGACACCACCAAGTTCGTCGAGGCCTCGGTGCACGAGGTCTATATGACCCTGATCGAG
The DNA here is from genome assembly GCF_020194135.1 of Bradyrhizobium sp. BRP23. Lineage (NCBI taxonomy): Bacteria > Pseudomonadati > Pseudomonadota > Alphaproteobacteria > Hyphomicrobiales > Nitrobacteraceae > Bradyrhizobium > Bradyrhizobium sp. BRP23. Next base: position 326,595 of record NZ_JADYVW010000006.1, read on the forward strand.
GCCGGCCTGCTGGTGCTGGTCGTGATCCTCATCTTCCTGCAGGACTGGCGCGCGATGCTGGTGCCGGCGACGACCGTGCCTGTCACCATCATCGGCGCCTTCGCCGCGATGGCGGCACTCGGCTTCACCATCAACATGTCGACGCTGTTTGCGATCGTGCTCGCGATCGGCATCGTGGTCGACGACGCCATCGTCGTGGTCGAGGGCGCCGCCCACAACATCGAACAGGGCATGAACGGCCACGACGCCGCGATCCGCGCGATGGACCAGCTGTTCGCGCCGATCGTCGGCATCACGCTGGTGCTGATCTCGGTGTTCCTGCCCGCTTCGTTCCTCGCCGGACTGACCGGGCGCATCTACTCGCAATTCGCGCTGGTGATCGCCGCGACCGCCCTGCTCTCCGCCATCAACGCCGCGACCTTGAAGCCGACGCAATGCGCGCTGTGGCTGCGGCCGGCCGTGCCGCCGGAGCAGCGCAATTTCTTCTATCGGGGCTTCAATGCGGTCTACAACCGCGTCGAGCGCGGCTACACAAGGCTGATCACGTTCCTCGTGAAGCACGCCACCATCTCGGTCGCGTTCGCACTGCTGATCATCGCCGCCAGCGGCTATGGCCTGTCGCGGGTGCCGACCGGCTTCCTGCCGATCGAGGACCAGGGCTATCTGATCGCCGCGGTGCAGCTGCCCGACGGCGCCGCGCTGGAGCGGACGCAGGCCGTGCTCGACAAAGCGAGCGGGCTGATCAAGGACACGCCCGGCGTGGCGCAGGTCATCACCATCGCCGGCATCTCCGCGCTCGACAACAGCGCCAGCCTCGCCAATGCCGGTGTCGCCTACATCATCCTGAAGGATTGGGACGCGCGTAAAGGGCCCGGTGAGGATCTGCGCTCGCTGGTCTTTGGCCTGAACGACAAGCTCGCTGATATCATGGAGGCGCGCACCATCGTGTTGCCGCCGCCGCCGATCCAGGGCATCGGCAACGCCGCCGGCTTCTCGATGCAGGTCGAGCTGCGCGACGGCAACAGCGATTTCGCCAAGCTGCAGGCCATCACCGGCGCGATGGTCACCAACGCCCAAAGCCAGAGCGCGCTGCAGCGCGTGCAGTCCTCGTTCCGCTCCTCGGTGCCGCAATTCAACGTCGAGATCGACCGCGTCAAGACTCAGACGCTTCATGTCACCACGGATCAGGTGTTCTCGGCGCTGTCGACCTATCTCGGCTCTTCCTATGTCAACCAGTTCAACAAGTTCGGCCGCGTGTTCCAGGTCTATACGCAAGCCGATCCCGCCTTCCGCGTCACCGAGCGCGACATCGCCAACATGCAGGTGCGCAACTCGAATGGCGACATGATCCCGATCGGCACCGTCGCAAAGATCACGCCGGCCACCGGCCCGTCGCTGATCAGCCTCTACAATCTCTATCCGTCCTCGACCGTGATCGGCCTGCCGGCGCAGGGCTATTCGTCGGGCCAATCGCTGAAGCTGATGGAGGAGATCGCGGACAAGACGTTGCCGCCGGGCACCGGCTATGAATGGACCGCGATGTCGTATCAGGAGAAGGCGGTCTCGAACCAGATCTACTGGGTATTCGGGCTCGCCATGCTGCTGGTCTATCTCGTGCTCGCCGGCCAGTACGAGAGCTGGTACGCGCCGATCTCGGTGATTCTCGCCGTGCCGCTGTCGCTGCTCGGGCCGATGCTGATCCTCTCCGCTCTCAAGATCGACAACAATCTCTATTGCCAGATCGGCCTGATCCTCTTGATCGCGCTCTCGGCCAAGAACGCCATCCTGATCGTCGAGGTCGGTCTCGAGCTGCACGGCCGCGACGGCAAGCCGATCATCGAATCCGCGATCGAGGCGGCGCGCGCCCGCTTCCGCCCGATCCTGATGACCTCGTTCGCCTTCATCCTCGGCGTCGTCCCGCTGGTGCTCGCCACCGGCGCCGGCGCCAGCGCGCGCAAGTCGATCGGCATCACGGTATTCTCGGGCATGCTGGCCTCGACCTGCCTTGCGGTGCTGTTCGTGCCGGCCTTCTTCGTGGTGGTGCAGCGCTTCGAGAACTGGCGGGCGTCGAAGAAGAAGCCGCAGGCGGTGGCGGAGGTGAAGCCCTAACCCTGCTCCGCCGGCGCCTGCCGCGCCTCGCCGCTCGAGACCAGGAGCACCGAGACCTTCGACTGTCGCAGCACTGCATCGGCGACGCCGCCGAAGGAGAGATGGTCGGCCTGGATCCGGTCAACGCCCATGACGACGAGGTCGACGTCGGTGGTGTCGATCTCGCGCAGAATCGCCGCCTCCGGCGCGCGGTTCACGCGCAGGGTCGTGGTGATGTCGACGTCGTAGCGGGCGGCGAGATCGCTGGTGTCCTTGAGGATGCCTGTCTCCTGGCTCAACCCGCGCGAGCGACCGTGCTGCGCACCCTTGTCGCGCGTCGTCGCTACATAGACCACCCGGAGCGAACCTGAGCCGGCCTGCGCCAGCGCCACGGCGACCTCGGCACCGCGCTTGGAGACGGCGCTGCCGGACACGGGAACGAGGATGTTGAGCGCCTCGGGCATCGGCTGTTTCAGGTGCTTGCCCTTGGCGGCCACGATCGCAAGCGGTCCTTCGAACTTCGCGGCAATATCCTCGACCTTGCGATCGAAACGGTCCTTGGTGGCGGCGACCTTGGCGATGCCGACGACCAGGAGATCGAAGCCCTTGCGCGCCTCGTCGGCAATGGTCTCGCCAAGCTCCGCGCGCCTGGTGCGGCTGATGACATCGACGCTGCCGGCATCGTTGTCGCTGTTGGCGGAGACGGTTTCGGCCGCCTTCTTCACCACGGCTTCGTGGCTCACTTCCTCGCCGCGCCTCTTCTCTTGTTCCTCGGCGCGCTTGCCGATATGCAGCACCGTGATCGGCAGGCCGCGCATGCCGGCGATCAGTCCGGCGACATGCGCGGCGAAGGTGGCGTTGACGCTCTCGTCCACCGCGAGCAAGGGACGTTCGAGATTGGCGACGAAGCCGCGCCTCTCGAACTCCTCGCGCTCCAACCGCTCCTTCTCCTCCGCGCTCATCGGCAGCCTGGCCAGCGCCGCGCGCAGCATCGGCGGCATCGCCATGGTGGTCACGATCGCCATCGTCACGATCATCGTGAACAGGTTCTGGCTGAGCACGCCGATCGACAGGCCAATGGTCGCGATGATGACCTCGGTCGAGCCGCGCGCGTTCATGCCGCTGGCGAGGGCCAGCGACTCCCTCCCGTTCAACCCGCCCACGGTGCCGCCGACGAACGCGCCACCGAACTTGCCGACGCTGGCGATCACGACGAGCAGGCCGGTGAGCATCAGGAGGTCGGGATCGCGCAGCACCGTGAGATCGGCGCTGAGCCCGGCGAGACCGAAGAACACCGGCATGAAGAAGCTTGAGATCAGCCCGCGCAGGCGCTCGTCGATCTGCCGCGTCAGGATCGGCGATTCCCCGACCAGGATGCCGGCGACGAAGGCACCTAATACGGTGTGGACGCCGATCAGATGCGTGATCATCGACATGACGCTCATCAGCAGAAGGATCACGGAGATGACCGCGGCCGCGCTGACGAGATTGTCGTTGGCCCAGCGGATCAGCTGGAATACCAGGCGGCGGCCGATGGTGAAGCTGACCGCGAGGAAGGCGAGCGTTCCCAGCACCGACTTGGTCACGGAAGCGATGTCGAGCGAGCCTTGCGAAGCGAGGCTGAAAATGACGGCGATGATGATCCAGCCGATGGTGTCGTCGATCACGGCGGTCGCGACGATGATCTGCCCAACGTTGCGGCGCATGAAGTTCATCTCGCGCACGACGACCGCGACGATCTTCACCGAGGAGATCGACAGCGCCGTGCCCATGAACAGCGACGCCACCAGGCGCTCCTGCGGATTGGGCAGCAGCGCATCCGGCAGGAACTCGCCGAGTGCGAAGCCGCAGGCGAACGGCACGACGATGCCAGCGATCGATATCGCGATCGCGGCCCTGCCCACCTTCCGGACCAGCTTGAGGTCGGTTTCCATGCCGGTCAGCAGCAAAAGCAGCAGGATGCCGAACTGGGCGATGCCGGCGATCATCGCCTTCTGCTCGGGCGTGTTGGGAAAGATCGCGGCTTGCGCCTCGGGCCAAATCCAGCCGAGCAATGACGGCCCCAGGATGATGCCGGCGAGCAGCTCGCCGATCACTGAGGGTTGGCCGACGCGCATCATGATCTCGCCGAGGCCGCGACCCACCGCGATTAGCAGGACGATCTGCGCCACCAGCAGGAATTCGGACGGGCCGGCCGATTTGCCCGCTTCGGCGCCGGCCGCATTGGTGGTGAGGATGAGCGCCGCGGGGACGAGGCCGACCGGCCGGAGCAAGGTCCACAGCATGCAGGCGTCATTTCCCCTTTACCCGGCCCCGCTGTCGGGGCCACGGGGATAGAACCCGCGGGAGGCGGCGGGAGTTCCTGCCGCGCACGACGGGACGGAGGGGGCAAAAACGCCAAACGCGAAAACAACCCCATGCACAGTAGGGATGCCGTTGAAAACTTTCAAAAAGTTCGGCTTTGCCGAAACGGCTTGCTCCGTCGGGCAAAACACTGGCAGAATGGCATCGTGGGTGGCATGGCGAGGGTGCCTCCTCATTCTCCGTCATTCCGAGCGCAGCGACTTGTCCGCCGAAGCCTTGGCGAAGGCGGAAGCAATCCAGAATTTTTCCGCGGCGGCAATTTGGATTGCTTCGTCGCAAGGGCTCCTCGCAATGACGGTGGAGAGAGTCTCCCTCACACCACCTGCGGTGTCCTGATCTCGCGCGGCAGGATCAGCGCGGCGGCGATCGCGAGCAGGCAGAGGGCGGCGAAGGCGTGCAGCATGGTGACGAAGCCGCCCCGCTCATAGAGCCAGGCGACCAGACCGACGGAGGCACCGGCCGCGGTGAAACCGACGAAATAGCGCACGGCATAGGCGCGCGAACGCCACTCTTCCGTGGTGTATTTGCCGACCATGGCGTCGTTGACCGTCACCTGCCCGAACGCACCCATGACGATGCCGATCGAAACGACGATCAGCGGCAGGTTGGACAGGCTCGCGGCCAGATACAGGAATGGCGCCAGCATGAAGGAAAGTGGCAGCGCCACCGTCTTCAGGGAGTAGCGGTCGAGCAGCCGGCCGATCGTGTACTGCGTCATCGCGCCGAACACGTAGACGCCGGCGGCGATGACACCTAACAGCGCCGGGCTCTTGGTCAGGTCCGCAAGGCGCTCGGCGAACAGCTTTGGCAGCGCCACGGTGACGGCGTTGAAGGTCGTGGAGATCGCGATCACCACGATCAGCAGCGCCAGGATCACGCGCCACATGTCCTGCCTGGCCACCCGCGCCTGCGCCGCCGCTTGCTTCGAGCCCTTGCGGTCCTCGTGCACGACGCTCAGCGCGAAGGCGATGCCGATCAGGACCGTAACCGCGCCAGGAACGATGAACGCAAAACGCCAGCCGAGATATTGGCCGATCACGCCGGTGACCAGGGCCGACGACGCCACGCCGAGATTGCCCCAGACGCCATTGATGCCCATCTCGCGGCCGAGCCGGTCGGCGTAGGACACGATCATGGCGGTGCCGACGGGATGATAGATCGACGCAAAGATGCCGATCGCAAGCAGCGCCGCGCCGAGCTGCACGGGGGTCTGCACGAAGCCGACCGCGATCATCGAAAGGCCGATGCCGACGAAGAAGATCAGCATCATGTGGCGGCGGCTCCAGCGATCGCCCAGCCAGCCGGTGAGCAGCGAGCCGGCGCCGAAGGCAACGAAGCCCGGCGTCGCGTAGGGCAAGAGTTCCGAATAGGCCATGCCGAGCGCCGGGCCCATGATGATGACAGCGGCGGCGAAGATCAGCATCGAATAATGGTCGATGAAATGACCTGCGTTGACGAAACCGATGACCCGACTGGGGCTGTTCATTCCCGAATCCTCTCCTGCTCCGAAATGAGTTATATGTCCTCCCCATGACGGGATGCTGCCAATGACTGTCTTGGAAACGCCAATCCTGCGGGAGGTCCGGAGCAACCACCGCTCGCCCGCGGGCGTGCACCTGGTCGCCCGCGACTATCCCAAGGGGATGCGGATCGATCTGCACATGCACCGCGAGGCGCAGCTGATCTATGCGGCAAAGGGCACGATGCAGGTGACGACGCCCGCCGGACGCTGGCTGGTGCCGCCGGACCGCGCGGTCTGGGTGCCGGCCGGGCTCGAGCATGCCATCGACCTGCTGGCCGACATCGAGATGCGCACGCTGTATTTCGACCTGTCCTGGCTGAAGCGCGAGCAGCGCTATGACGGCCTGACCAGGGAATTCGTGGTGCGGGTGTCGCCGCTGCTCAATCAGGCGATTCTCGCGCTGTTCGACGGGCGCAACACCGAAGAGCGCACCGAGCTCCTGGTGCGCCTGGTGATGCTGGAATTGCACCAGGCCGAGGATTCCGCGACCTTCGTGCCGCTGCCGCGCGAAGCGCGCTGCCGCCGCGCGGCGATGATCGTGCTCGACGATCCCACCGGCCTGCACGACATCGACACGCTGGCGCGCGCGGTCGGAACCTCCGCGCGTACGCTGTCGCGGCTGTTTTCGAGCGAGACGCAGCTGAGCTTCAAGAGCTGGTGCCAGCGCGCGAGGATTGCGGCGGCGATCGAGCGGATATCGACGGATGCGAGCGTGTCGGTGAAGCAGCTCGCGACCCAGCTCGGCTATGCCAGCGTGCCGGCGTTCTCGGCCGCATTCCGCCAGGTGACGGGTCGGACGCCGACGGAGTTTGCAGCACACGCGGTGTCGTCGCCCGGCTTGACCGGGCGACCCAGTACGCCGAGACGGCTCGGCTAGAATCGAGAAGCTGCGGCGTACTGGATGCCCCGGTCAAGCCGGGGCATGACAGCGCGTTGGAATGAGCACTGCCCGGCATATCATCGACCCGTTCCGGCATGCCCTCATTCTCCAAACGCACGGCGGAGCGAAAGATGCCGCATTCGCCTGCTTGATTGTGATCGGCTTGCACCCAAATCCCGTGTAAGCTTGCCGCATCGCACAGACCTGATACGAAAGCCCCGATGGCCAACGCCTTCTTCTCCGACCTGCTTGCCACCATCTCCGAGCGCGGCCGCACGTTGCTTCGCCGGGGGGACGCCGCCGATACCAAGCATGATGCCGACGGACTGCTCGAGCTCTGCGATGCGCTGCTGTCGGGCCGGGGCGAAGCCTCGGGCACGGCGATGGCGCGCGAGGTGCTCGACATCTACCGGGAGCTGGACGCTGCGGGACGCCGCGCCTTCTTCGAGGGATTGGTGCGCGATTTCGGTCCCGACCGGGAGCGCCTGTCCAAGGCGATCGAGACATGGCGGGCCGCGCCCAGCGACGAGGACGCAAGCTCGCTGCACTTCGCTTCCGAGCCGCGCCGGCAGGAGCTGATCCGGCGGCTCAACCGCGCGCCCGGCGGTACCGGCGATCTCGTCAACATGCGCGCCGATCTGCTCGGCATGATGAACGGGCACACCGATCTCGCCGCGCTCGACCGCGACGTCTCGCATCTTCTTTCTTCGTGGTTCAATAGGGGGTTTCTCGTGCTGCGCAGGATCGACTGGTCGACGCCGGCCAACATCCTCGAAAAGATCATCCGTTATGAGGCCGTGCACGAGATCTCGGACTGGGATGATCTGCGCCGCCGCATCGATCCGGTCGACCGGCGCTGCTACGCCTTCTTCCATCCTGCGATGGTGGACGAGCCCTTGATCTTCGTCGAGGTGGCGCTGACCGAGACGATCCCCGGCGCGATCCAGCCCCTGCTCGCAGTCGACCGCCAGCACCTGCAGATCGAGCGCGCGCGCACCGCCGTGTTCTATTCGATCTCCAACACCCAGCGCGGCCTGGGCGGCATCTCCTTCGGCAGCTTCCTGATCAAGCAGGTGGTGGAAGAGCTGCGCCGCGAGTTGCCGAAGCTCGACACCTTCGTCACGCTGTCGCCGGTGCCGGGCTTCATGGCCTGGGTTAAGCAGGACAAGGATCTGCCGCTGTCGGACGAGGACCGCGAGGTGCTGAGGCGCCTCGACGATCCCAGATGGTTCGAGAGCCCGGAGACGGCGGCGCTGCTCCGCGCCGTGCTGGAGCCGCTCGCGGCGCACTATTTCCTCAAGGCGCGCACGCCGAAGGGCAAGCTGATCGATTCCGTCGCCCGCTTCCATCTCGGCAACGGCGCTCGGCTGGAGCGCATCAACTGGCTGGGCGACCTCTCGCCCAAGGGAATGCGCGAGTCCGCCGGCGTCATGGTCAACTACCTCTACCGCCTCGACGACATCGAGAAGAACCACGAGGCCTATGCCAATGACGGCGAGGTCGTGGCGTCGAGCGCGGTGAAGAAGCTGCTGAAGGGCGAAGGGCGAAGGCTGCTGGATATGCGGCTGTCGTAGGGGGCGGACACTTACCACATCGTCATTGCGAGCACAGCGAAGCAATGCCGCCGTGGAAAGATTCTGGATTGCTTCGCTGCGCTCGCAATGACGGAGTATGTGGTGACAGCTTGCGAAACCCAACGACCGCCCGCTGCAGGCTCGGACAACCACGGATGACTTCGGCTCTCTCCACCGTCATTGCGAGGAGCCCTTGCGACGAAGCAATCCAGGCTGCTGCCGCGGAAAGATCCTGGATTGCTTCGCTACGCTCGCAATGACGGAGGACGTGGCAGCGGCTCGCCGAGTAGCCGCAGATCTCCTGCCGGTCAGATCAGCGTCGCGTACAAATCGTCCCAATTCGGATTGAGGCTCTCAATGAGCGCAAGCTTCTTCGCCCGGCTGCCACCTTTGATCTGCTTCTCGCGCACAATCGCGTCGGACATGGTCGCGTGCAGCTCGTACCAGACGAGGAGCTTGCAGCCGTACTTCGATGAAAAACCCTTTACCAGTCCTTCGCGATGCTCGCGCGGCGGATTGGAGGTGACGCCCGTGTAGATCGTTCCGTTGCGACGATTGGCGAACATGTACACGCAGGGTTGCTTCATAATCGTACTCGGCTGAGGACAGCTTCTACAATAGCACAACCAGGAGATGACTATGAGGCTTTCGCCAGCGTCATTGCGAGGAGCCGTTGCGACGAAGCAATCCAGACTGCCGAAGCGGAAAGACCCTGGATTGCTTCGCTGCGCTCGCAATGACGGAGTGTGTGGCGACAGCTCGCGCAATTCGGCACATTGGGCTGCGGGCCAGACGCCCGCGAGCGGCCAGTGGCTCCTCCACCGTCATTGCGAGGAGCTCTTGCGACGAAGCAATCCAGACTGCCGTAGCGGAAAGATTCTGGATTGCTTCGCTGCGCTCGCAATGACGGAGTGTGTGGCGACAGCTCGCGCAATTCGGCACATTGGGCTGCGGGCCAGACGCCCGCGAGCGGCAGTGGCCCCTCCACCGTCATTGCGAGGAGCTCTTGCGACGAAGCAATCCAGACTGCCTCCGCGGAAAGATTCTGGATTGCTTCGCTGCGCTCGCAATGACGGAGTGTGTGGCGCGGACGTCGCGCTCCAACGATACTCCTACTCCGCCAGCGCCTGCATCTCCTTGTAGAGATCGGACTTGCCTTCGAAGCCGATGCCTGCAAGCTCGGGCATGGTGATGTGGCCGTTCTCGACGCGGACGCCGTCGGGGAAGCCGCCATAGGGCTGGAACAGGTCGGGATAGCTTTCGTTGCCGCCTAAGCCGAGGCCGGCGGCGATGTTGAGCGACATCTGGTGGCCGCCGTGCGGGATGCAGCGGCTCGGCGACCAGCCGTGGGTCTTCAGCACCTCCAGCGTGCGCTGGTATTCGCACAGGCCATAGGACAAGGCGCAATCGAATTGCAGCCAGTCGCGGTCGGGGCGCATGCCGCCGTAGCGGATCAGATTGCGGGCGTCCTGATGGCTGAACAGGTTCTCGCCCGTCGCCATCGGGCCCGGATAGAATTCGGCGAGCGCGGCCTGCAGCGCGTAGTCGAGAGGATCGCCGGCTTCCTCGTACCAGAACAAGGGATAGTCGCGCAGCATCTTGGCGTAGGCGATGGCGGTCTCCAGGTTGAAGCGGCCGTTAGCATCGACGGCGAGCTGCGCGTCCTTGCCGATTTCCTTCAGCACTGCCTCGATGCGCCTGCGGTCCTCGTCGATATCAGCGCCGCCGATCTTCATCTTGACGACATTGTAGCCACGATCGAGATAGCCGCGCATCTCGGCCCGCAGCATCGAGAGATCCTTGCCGGGATAATAATAGCCGCCCGCGGCGTAGACGAAGACGCGCGGATTGGCTTTGACGCCGTGGCGTTCGGCGAGCAGACGGAACAGCGGCTTGCCCGCGATCTTCGCCACCGCGTCCCACACCGCCATGTCGATGGTGCCGACCGCGACCGAGCGCTCGCCGTGGCCGCCCGGCTTCTCGTTGGTCATCATCGCGGCCCAGACCTTGTCGGGGTCGAGATTGTCGCCGGTGCTATCCAGCAGCGACTTGGGATCAGCTTCCGTGATGCGCGCGGCAAAGCGCTCGCGGATCAGGCCGCCCTGCCCGTAACGGCCGTTGGAGTTGAAGCCGTAGCCGACGACGCGCTTGCCGTCACGGACGACATCGGTGACGACGGCGACGAGGCTGGTCGTCATCTTCGTGAAGTCGATATAGGCGTTGCGGATCGGCGAAGAGATCGGCTTTGTAATTTCGCGGACGTCGACGATGCGGACGGACATGGGGTGGGCCTTCAGTGGTTATTATCGTCATTGCGAGGAGCGAAGCGACGAAGCAATCCAGACTGCCTCGGCGGAAAGATCCTGGATTGCTTCGCTGCGCTCGCAATGACGAGGAGAGAGTGCGCGCTCCTCGCAATGACGAGGAGCGAACGGCGCGCGCTCAGGTCAAGCCTATTTCTTATCCCTGAAATACGGCTCCACCGGACCGTGCACCTTGATGGTCAGCGGGTTGCCGTGGCGGTCCTTGGCGTTCCCTGCGGTGACGCGGACCCAGCCTTCGCTGATGCAGTACTCCTCGACATTGGTCTTCTCGATGCCCTTGAAGCGGATGCCGACGTCGCGCGACAGGATCTCCGCGTTGTAATAGGGGCTGTTCGGGTCGACCGACAGGCGGTCCGGAAATTCGTCGCTCATGATTGTCTCGCTCACAACAGTGTTTCGATTTGATTGCGCAATCCTTCGGGCCGGGCGGTCGGCGCGTAGCGCGCGACCACGCGGCCCTCACGGTTCACCAGGAATTTGGTGAAATTCCATTTGATGGCGGCGCCGAGAAGCCCGGATTGCTGGCGTTTCAGGTACTCGTACAGAGGATGCGCCTTCGGCCCGTTGACGTCGATCTTCTCGAACAGGGGAAAGGTGACGTCGTAATGGGTCGAGCAGAATTCCTGGATCTCGCTCGCCTGCCCCGGTTCCTGCGTGCCGAACTGGTTGCAGGGAAAGCCGAGCACCGAGAAGCCGCGCGGAGAGAGGTCGCGATGGAGATCCTCGAGGCCGCGATATTGCGGCGTGAAACCGCATTTGCTCGCGGTGTTGACGATCAAGAGCACCTGCCCCTCGAAACGCCGCAGGGCGACCTCCTCGCCGGCCAGCGAGTTGGCCTTGAAGTCGTAGATGGCGGTCATCGCTAGCCCACGGGATCGATCGGCGATGGCGGCACGCCGCCGGCCTCGATCGCTTCGCCCGCGAGCAGGCACAGATCCTCGCGATAGCGGCCAGAGACGATGTGCACGCCGACCGGCGCCCTGCCGACGAGACCTGTGGAGACCACGAGGCCCGGCAATCCCATGAAGGGAATCGCGATCTGCGGCAGCTGCGCTTCCCAGACCCGCTTGAAGGAATCCTCGTCCTTGCGATCGAGATGGTCGGGGAACGGCAATTCGCCGGAGACCGGCGTCAGCAGCACGGCGTATTTTTCGAAGAACAGCATCCAGTCGCGGGTCAGCGTGGCTCGCCGGGTCAGCGCCTTGGCGTAATTGGCCTGATCCATCGGCGTGACCCTGGCGCGGTTGCCGCGCAGGCAGGCCAGTGCGCCGGGATCGCCCTCGCGCTCGGCCATCTCCAGCTGCGCCTCATAGCCGTCACCGAGCCAGAGCTTGATCTGCCATTCCACCGCTTCGCGCATCGGCGGCGTGTCCTCGATCACATCGACGGTCCAGCCGGCGCGCTCCAGCCGCTTGCCGGCATCGCTCACCGCGGCCTTCACCTCCGGTGCGGTGGCAAGCCCACCCGGATTGAGGCACAGCGCAGCGCGCTTGTCCCGTGCCGGTCCTTGCAGCGGCACCGGCGCGAACCAGGGATCGCGGATGTCGCGGGCCGACATCGCTTCAAGCGAGATGCGCAAATCGTTGACCGTGCGCGCCAGCGGGCCCGAGACCGCCATGATCTGCGCACCGATCGGGCGCTCCGGCAGCGCCGGGTTGAAGGCGGGAATGCGTCCGAGCGTCGGGCGCAGACCGTGCACGCCGCAGGCATAGGCGGGATAACGGATCGAGCCGGCGATGTCGGTGCCGTGCGCGATGTGGCCGATGCCGGCCGCGACCGCCGAGCCGGCGCCGCCGGACGAGCCGCCCGGCGTCAGCGAAGCGTCGCGGGGGTTCTTGGTGTCGCCGTGGATGAGATTGGTGGTGAACCAGCGGTAGGAGAAGGCCGGGCAATTGGTGCGGCCGAGCAGGATGGCGCCCGATTTCCGGAAATTGGCGACCACCGGATTGTCCTCGCGCGCGATCAGGTCGCGCTGCAGCTTGAGGCCGTTGGTGGTGGCAAAGCCTTCCTGGTCGACATTGGCCTTGATGGTGACGGGCACGCCCGCGAGGACGCCGGGGTCCTCGCCCCGGCTAATTGCGGCATCGACGGCATCGGCCTGCTTGAGCACGTCATCCGGCCGGTGGTCGATCACCGCGTTGAGCTGGGGATTGACGGCATCGAGCCGCGCGAGACCGGCCTTGGCGGCCTCCCTGGCGGAGACTTTTTTGGACCTGACGAGGGTGGCGAGGTCGGCGGCCGACAGGCGCCAGAGATCTTGCATGGCTTGCTCCGTATGACAGGCGTCTTTTAGCGCCGGGAACGCGGCAAAGCCATGCGGATTTCGCGGGGGTGAAAGGCGGGTTTTGCGCCGGGCGTTGCCTCATTCTCCGTCATTGCGAGGAGCCCTTGCGACGAAGCAATCCAGGCTGCCTCCGGGGGAGGGATTCTGGATTGCTTCGCTACGCTCGCAATGACGTGGAGAGAGCGGTGAGCCCGTTACCCTACCGCGTCCGGCTAATGCCTCGTCGCGGACTGGTCCGGCATGTCGAGCAGCGCTTCGGTGAAGGGAAACTCCAGCACGATCTCGCCGTCGGCGTCGGTGACCTCGATGACGGCCTCCAGCAGCGCCGGCTGGGTTCCTTCCGACTTCACGACCTCGAGGATCATCTGGCGCGCGACCTCCCAGGCGCGATCGGGGTTGCGCAGGTCCTCGCCGTCAGGATCCACGATCAGTTCGTCTCCGATGCGGGTGTTGAAGAAATATCTGGGCATGCCTGATCCAATGGGGTCGTCTGTCGCCGATGAGAAGCCGGTCCATACTCACAACTGGTTTATCCCGACAGGGATCACGACCTATCGGCAATTTTGCGTATCTGATCCGCTCATCTTTGCGGCCGCAATACGCCATCTTTGCAGTGCAACAATTCCCGCAGCCTACTACCTAGGTCGGGAAAATTTCACTGGCGAACTTTGCCGTCCGCACTAATTTGTCCAATGGGCGGATACGTCCGAATTCGCGAAAATGGAGAGCCAAATGGCCTGGAAAGCCCCTAAGATCGTCGAAGTGCCCTGCGGCATGGAAATCAATATGTATGTGAGCGCCACCCGCAAGTAAGCGGCTGGTGGAAACGCGTTCTGCGCAGGTGGTTCTTTCGGTCACGATACGTTTCCGGCAGAGAGAAACCTTGTCCGAAACTGTCTCGGCCTGAGATCCACCTCGCCAATTCGCCTCCAGGAGACGGATCATGCTTCGCGTCGTCGTCCTGGGCGCCGGGGCCGGCGGCGGAGTTCCGCAGTGGAATTGCGGCTGCGAAGGCTGCCGCGCGGCTCGTGCGAAGGGACAAGAGCTGTTTCGAACCCAGGCTTCGGTCGCCTTCAGTGGCGACGGCGAGCACTGGTTCCTGATCAACGCCTCCCCCGATCTTCGCCAGCAATTGAACGCCACGCCGCAGCTGCACCCAAAGGTGGGCGCGCTGCGCCACACGCCGATCGCGGGCGTGATCTTGACCAACAGCGAAGTCGATGCGGTGGCCGGCCTGCTGTCGATGCGCGAAGGCTCGCCCTTCACGATCTATGCGCACGAGAAGGTGCTGGCGATCCTCAGCTCCAACAGCATCTTCAACGTGCTGAACGAGAAGAACGTGCGACGCCAGCCGATTGCTCTCCGCGAGCCGTTCGAGCCGCGGCTGCCCGACGGTGCGCGCTCAGGGCTCGAGGTGCTGCCCTTTGCCGTGCCGGGCAAGTCGGCGTGGTATCTCGAAGGCAAGGCGCATCCGGGCGGCGAGAGCGGCGACGGCGACACGCTGGGCCTGAAGATCACCGACAAGGCCACGGGCAAGTTCTTCTACTTCATCGCGGCCTGCGCCGAGGTGACCGACGCGCTCAAGGCCGAGATCGACGGCGCTTCACTGGTGTTCTTCGACGGCACCGTCTGGCGCGACGACGAGATGATCAGGGCTGGCCTCGGCCACAAGACCGGCAAGAGCATGGGCCATGTCGCCATGTCCGGCGAGGACGGCGCCATCGCCCGGCTGGCCGATCTCAATATCGACAGGAAGCTGTTTCTGCATATCAATAACTCGAATCCGGCGCTGCTGCCCGGCTCGCCCGAGCGCAAGCTCACTGAGGAGGCGGGCTGGCAGATACCCGCGGATGGAACGGAGATCGTGCTGTGAACGCCGCATCACTGACTGGAATGACCGCACTCTCGATCGGCAAGGACTTGAAGCTCAACTCCGCCGAGGAGCTGGAGGCAACGCTGCGCCACATCGGCGCCACGCGTTATCACAGCCTGCACCCGTTCCATAAGCTGCTGCATGGCGGCAAGCTGAACAAGGGCCAGGTGCAGGCGTGGGCGCTCAACCGCTACTATTACCAGAGCACCATTCCGATCAAGGACGCGGTGGTGATCTCCCGCTTCCGCGACCGCGCCACGCGGCTGGAATGGCGCCATCGCATCGAAGACCATGACGGCGACGTCGGCAGCGAAGGCGGCATCGAGCGCTGGATCAAGCTGACCGAAGGGCTCGGGCTCGACACCGCTTACGTCGAATCCACCGAAGGCATCTTGCCGGCGACGCGCTTCGCGGTGGAAGCTTATGTGCACTTCTGCCGCGAAAAAAGCCCGCTGGAGGCGATCGCCTCCTCACTGACCGAGCTGTTCGCGCCCAACCTGCATGAGGAGCGCATCGCCGGCATGTTGGAGCACTACGACTTCGTCAACCCGGATATCATGAGCTACTTCAAGCGCCGCCTGACCCAGGCGCCGCGCGACGCCAATTTCGCGCTCGATTATGTCAAGAGGCACGCCACGACGCCGGAGCAGCGCGCGCAGGTCTGCAACGCGCTGATCTTCAAGACCAACGTGCTGTGGGTGCAGCTGGATGCGCTCCAGCATGCCTATGTCGAGGGCCACATTCCGCCGGGCGCGTTCGTGCCCAAAGCGAGCTGAGGATTAAAGCAATGGCCGGGCCGCGAAACATCAGCGTCAGCGAGGCAAGCCGCCCCGTGCTGCCGCGGCATGCCAAGCTGAAATATGACGAGACCCGCAAGGTCTGGGTGATCCTGGCGCCGGAGCGGGTGCTAGCGCCGGACGAGATCGCGGTCGAGGTCTTGCAACTCTGCAACGGCGAGCGCAATGTCGGCGACGTCGCCGATCAGCTCGTCGCAAAGTACGCAGCGCCGCGCGAGGCGATCCTGGCCGACGTCATCGCCATGCTACAGGATCTCGCCGACAAGGGCTTTCTCACCGAGATCAGGGAGAAGACGTCATGAGCGACGTGACCATCCCGCCCAGCGACAGCCTCGCGGTGCTGGAGAAGCAGCGCTCGACGGCGGAGACGTTCGGCATTCCGCTCGCGGTGCTGCTCGAGATCACCCATCGCTGCCCGCTGCAATGTCCCTATTGCTCCAACCCGGTCGAGCTCGACCGCTCCGGCAAGGAGCTGACGACGGACGAGTGGAAAAAAGTGCTGAGCGAGCTCGCCGAGATCGGCGTGCTCCAGGTGCATTTCTCCGGTGGCGAGCCGACGGCGCGGAAAGATCTCGTCGAGCTGGTCAAGCATGCCAGCGACGCCGGGCTCTACACCAATCTCATCACCTCGGCCGTGCTGCTGACGCGCGAGAGGCTCAGCGATCTCGCAGATGCCGGGCTCTGCCATGTGCAGATCTCGTTCCAGGGCATCGAGGACGGCCTCGCAGATCGCGTTGCCGGCTACAAAGGCGGCCACCGCAAGAAGCTCGAAGTCGCGAAATGGACGCGCGAGCTCGACTTGCCGCTCACCGTGAACGCGGTGATGCACCGGCAGAACCTGCACCAGCTGCCCGACATCATCCAGATGGCGCTCGATCTCGATGCCGACCGGCTCGAGGTCGCCAATGTGCAATATTACGGCTGGGCGCTGAAGAATCGCGCCGCGCTAATGCCGACCGTGGCGCAGCTCGATGAGTGTACCCGCCTCGTTGAGGAGGCGCGCGAGCGGCTGAAGGGCCGACTGACGATCGACTACGTGGTGCCGGATTATTACGCGCTGCGGCCGAAGAAGTGCATGGGCGGCTGGGGCCGGCAGTTCTTCAACATCTCGCCCGCCGGCAAGGTGCTGCCCTGCCATGCCGCCGAGAGCATCACCGGGCTCGATTTCGAATCGGTGCGCTCCAACCATTCGATCGCCTGGATCTGGCAGAACTCGGAGGCCTTCAACCGCTATCGCGGCACCGGCTGGATGAAGGAGCCGTGCAAGTCTTGCGAGTTCCGCGAGATCGATTTCGGCGGCTGCCGCTGCCAGGCCTTTGCACTGACCGGAGACGCCGCCAATACCGACCCGGCCTGCGCGCTGTCGCCGCTGCACGAGACCATCTTCAAGCAGGCGGAAGCCGAAGCCGAGGGCGACACCAGCCGCTTCCTCTATCGCAACTTTGCCGGCGGCACCCTGGAATCCGAGAATGACGCCTGACGCCGACGCGGGCTCAGCGGCCAAACGCACTGATCCCTTTGCGCCGCTGACCTCCGATATGCTCGACGTCGGCGACGGCCATGAGCTCTATGTCGAGAGCGTCGGCCGCAGCGACGGCATCCCCGCGGTCTATCTGCATGGCGGGCCCGGCAGCGGCTGCCAGCCCGACCATCGCCGGCTGTTCGATCCCGACCGCTTCTGCGCCGTGCTGTTCGACCAGCGCGGCTGCGGCCGCAGCCGGCCCAAGGGATCACGCGAGCACAACACCACACAGCATCTGATCGCGGACATGGAAACGATCCGCGAAAAGTTTGGCTTCGAACGCTGGATGGTGGTCGGCGGCTCCTGGGGCGCGACGCTGGCGCTGGCTTATGCAGAGGCGCATCCCGAGCACGTCTCCGGCATAGCGCTGCGCGCGACGTTTCTCGGCACGCGGGCCGAGGTCGAGACGGCCTTCACCTCGCGCCTGTCGCAATTCCATCCGGCGCTGTACGAGGATTTCCTCAGCGTGCTGCCGCCAGAGGAGCGCGAGCGGCCGGTGGACGCCTATTGGCGCCGCATCCTCGATGCCGACCCTGCCGTGCATGGCCCGGCGGCGAAGGCCTGGCACGACACCGAACGCGCTCTATCCGAGCACAAGCCGGCACGGACGCGGCTCGACCTCGCCGGGCTGAACGTCTGGCGCACATTGCCGGCGACGCCGTTCATGGAAGCGCATTATTTCATCAACGACAGCTTCATGAACGAGGACCAGCTGCTGCGGAACGCGGGCCGGCTCGACGGCATTCCCGGCATGATCGTGCAGGGTCGCTATGATCTGTTGTGTGCTCCCGCGACAGCGCAGGCCCTTGCGAAAGTATGGCCCGGTTCCGAGCTTCGCATCGTGGAAGAAGCCGGGCATTCGCTCTATGATGGCGGCGTGAGGGACGCGGTCATGAAGTCGATCGCGGACCTTGCGTCGAAGATCGGGCGATGAGAGGACAAGAAGAATGCCGCTCGCCGGAAAGGGCATGCTGCTGACGTCGATGAACATCGACGCTGCGGACGAGGCCGATTTCAACCGCTGGTACGATCGCGAGCATCTGGAAGAGCGTGTCGCAATCGACGGATTTCTCGAAGCGCGGCGCTATGTCGCGCATGCCGCCAACCCCAAATATCTCTCGCTGTACTCGACCGAAACGCTCGGCGTGCTCGACAGCCCCGCCTACCGGGCGCGCCTCGCCGACCAGACCGAATGGTCGCGGCGATCCATGGCGCGCTTCAGGGACATGCTGCGCGTGGTCGCGCGCATCACAATCAGCAAGGGTACTGGCCGCGGCGCGTCGCTCGGCCTGGTGCGGCTGCGGCCGACGCCCGACAACGCCGGTGCGTGGCGTGATGCGCTGCAAGAAAAGCTGGCGCCGCAGGACCGCGACGGCATCATCTCGATGCACCTGCTCGAAAGCGAGCCGGAATTGTCGGGCGCAACGGCGGGAATTCCGGCGGTGCGCAACGAGGGCGCGCGCGACTGGTTCGTGCTGATCGACGGCACGCATGTCAATGCGGTCTCCGCCGTCATCGCAGAGCGCTTCACCGGCCCGGCTGCGGCGCCCTTCCCGCTCCCCATCTCCGTCGGCACCTACTGCCTGATGTGGGACCTCGCCAAGAGCGATGTCGCGCGCGGCTGAACGGCATCCGCATCGCAGCATATTGCACCGCACGCATCTCGTGCGCCGCGCGTTAATGCCGTGCACGCGTAGCTCCCATGAAAGCGGTGACGCGCGCAAATTTGCCGTTGTACTTCGGAACGGTTCTAATAAGCTAACCCAATGACGTCATTCAGAAACCAGATCGAAGCGCGTTAAGCGCTCGCCAAGCTCAAACAAAAAAGGCCGCGGGGTCTTCGGGCCTGCGCGGACAGGGTAGGAATGAAACCGACCGACATCGCGGCCCCCGACTACTTTCACAAAGTGGTCGATTGCCAATGGGCCTGTCCTGCGCACACCCCGGTTCCCGAATACATCCGATTGATCGCCCAAGGCCGCTACAGCGATGCCTACATGATCAATTGGAAATCGAACGTATTTCCCGGCATTCTGGGACGCACCTGCGATCGTCCCTGCGAGCCGGCGTGCCGGCGCGGACGCGTGGAGGAAAATCCTGTCGCGATCTGCCGCCTCAAGCGTGTTGCAGCGGATTTCAAGGACGACATCAGGCAGCGGCTGCCGAAGCCCGGGCCGAAGAACGGCAAGCGCGTTGCGCTGGTCGGCGGCGGTCCCGCTTCGCTGACGGTGGCACGCGATCTCGCGCCGCTCGGCTATCACTGCACCGTGTTCGATGCCGACCCGGAAGCCGGCGGCATGATGCGCACGCAGATCCCGAAATTCCGCCTGCCCAATTCCGTGATCGACGAGGAGACCGGCTACATCCTCAATCTCGGCGTCGAGTTCAAAGGCGGTCACCGCATCGACAGCATGAAGGCGCTGCTCGCCGAGAAATACGACGCCATCTTCGTCGGCTCCGGCGCGCCGCGCGGCCGCGAGCTCGAGCTTCCCGGCCGGAAAGAGGCAGCCGCCAACATCCATATCGGCATCGAATGGCTGGCCAACGTGTCGTTCGGCCATGTCGACAAAATCGGCAAGCGCGTCATCGTGCTCGGCGGCGGCAACACCGCGATGGATTGCTGCCGCACCGCACGCCGGCTCGGCGGCGAGAAAGTCACGGTGGTCGTGCGTTCCGGCTTCGACGAGATGAAGGCCTCGCCCTGGGAGAAGGAGGACGCGATCCACGAGGATATCCCGATCCTCAACTACATGGTCCCGGTGGCCTTCAAGCATGTCGCCGGCAAGCTGATCGGCGTCACCTTCCAGCACGTCAAAGCCGAATACGACGCCAAAGGCCGCCGCAACCTCGTGCCTTCGGGCGATCCCGATCAGACCATTCCCTGCGACGACGTGCTGGTCGCGGTCGGTCAGGAGAACGCCTTCCCCTGGATCGAGCAGGATTGCGGCATCGAGTTCGACAAATGGCACATGCCGAAGGTCGATCCGAAGACCTTCGCCTCGACCAACCCGAAAGTGTTCTTCGGCGGCGATGCCGCGTTCGGCCCGAAGAACATCATCTGGGCGGTCGCGCACGGCCATGACGCCGCGCTGTCGATCCACAAGATGCTCTCGGGCGAAGCGGTCGACGAGCGGCCGCTGCCGGAGGTGCAGATCTCCTCGCAGAAGATGGGCATCCACGAATGGAGCTATGACAACGACATCTCGCCCGACAAGCGCTACAAGGTGCCGCATCGCGACAAGGTCGTTGCGCTGAAGGACATCCGCGCCGAGGTCGAGCTCGGCTATGATGTCAAGCTGGCGCTCGGCGAAGCGCATCGCTGCCTGAACTGCGACGTGCAGACCGTGTTCTCGACCTCGCTCTGCATCGAGTGCGACGCCTGCGCCGACATCTGCCCGATGGATTGCATCACCTTCACCGCCAACGGCGAGGAAAGCGATCTGCGCCAGCGCCTGAAGGCGCCCTCCGCGCATCCGGACCAGGACCTCTACGTCTCCTCGGACCTGAAGACCGGGCGGGTGATGGTGAAGGACGAGGATGTCTGCCTGCATTGCGGGCTGTGCGCCGAGCGCTGTCCCACCGGCGCCTGGGACATGCAGAAATATTTCATCGAGATGACCCACGCAGGTTCGACATGTCCGACAAAAAGCCGATCAGCAGCGTAAACGACTTCGTCGTCCGCTTCGCCAACGTCAACGGCTCGGGCTCGGCCAGCGCCAACGAGATGTTCGCGCGCGCGATCCTGCGCCACGGCGTGCCTGTCAGCCCACGCAACATCTTCCCCTCCAACATCCAGGGCCTGCCGACCTGGTACGAGGTGCGCGTGACGGAAGCCGGCCATCTCGGCGCACGCGGCGGCGTCGACATGATGGTGGCGATGAATCCGCAGACCTGGGACAAGGACGTCGCCGGCATCGAGCCCGGCGGCTACCTGTTCTACGATTCCACCAAGCCGATGCCGTCGACCAAATTCCGCGACGACATCACAGTGATCGGCGTGCCGCTGACTGCGATCACCAACTCGACCTATACCGATCCGCGTCAGCGACAGCTGTTCAAGAACATCATCTATTTGGGCGCGCTCAGCGCGTTGCTCGACATGGACCCCAAGCTGATCGAGCAGCTGATCGGCGAGCAGTACAAAGGCAAGGAGAAGCTGCTCTCCTCCAACGTCCATGCGCTGCATCTCGGCCGCGACTGGGCGCTGCAGAATCTGAAATGTCCGATTGGGCTGCGCGTGAAGAAGTCCGACAAGGTCGGCGACCGCATCTTCATCGAGGGCAACAGCGCCGCCGCGCTCGGCGCGGTCTATGGTGGCGCCACCGTGTGTGCCTGGTATCCGATCACGCCGTCCTCGTCGGTGGCCGAGGCTTTCACCGCCCATTGCAAGAAGTACCGGCACGATCCTGAAACGGGCAAGGCGAAATACGCGATCGTGCAGGGCGAGGACGAGCTCGCGTCGATCGGCATCGTGATCGGCGCGTCCTGGAACGGCGCCCGCGCCTTCACGGCGACCTCCGGCCCCGGCATCTCACTGATGACGGAGTTCATCGGCCTCTCGTACTTTGCCGAGATTCCGGCCGTGATCATGAACATCCAGCGCGCCGGCCCCTCCACGGGCATGCCGACCCGCACCCAGCAATGCGACATCATCGCCTGCGCCTATGCCTCGCATGGCGACACCAAGCATGTGCTGCTGTTCCCCGAGGACCCGGCCGAGGCCTTCGAGTTCGCGGCCGCCGCCTTCGATCTCGCCGAGCGGCTGCAGACGACGATCTTCCTGATGCTCGATCTCGACATCGGCATGAACCACCGGCTCTGCCGCCCGCTGAAGTGGGACGATGCCAGGCAGTATGACCGCGGCAAGGTGATGACGGCGGCGATGCTGGAGGAAGGCCGCGACTTCGGCCGCTATCTCGACGTCGACGGCGACGGCATCCCCTACCGCACCTATCCCGGCACGCATCCGACCAAGGGCTCCTACTTCACCCGCGGCACGTCGCGGGACCGCTATGCGCGCTACTCCGAGGAAGGCACGGTCTACGCCGACAACATGCAGCGCCTGATGCGCAAGTTCGAGACCGCGCAGGACCTGGTGCCGCGTCCGCTGCAGGCCAATGCGGAACGGCCGACCAAATATGGCGTGATATATTTCGGCTCGACCTCGCCGGCGATGGACGAGGCGATCGGCCTGCTGGAAGCGCGCGGGCATCAGCTCGACCGTCTGCGCATCCGCGCCTTCCCGTTCCATTCCAGCGTGGCCAGCTTCCTCGCCGAGCACGATTTCGTATACGTCGTCGAGCAGAACCGCGACAGCCAGCTGCGCCAGCTCATCGTCAACGAGAACGGCATCGATCCCGTCCGGCTGGTGCCGATCGTGCATTACGACGGCACGCCGATCACCGCCCGCTTCATCGCCAAAGCCATTGGCGACCACCAGGACCACCTCAAGGTGACCCCGCTCCGCAAGGCCGTGTCATGACCTACATCGCAAAGCCCAAATTCCATCATCCAGGCCTGAAGAAGAACGCGCTCGGCTACACGCATCGGGACTACGAGGGCAAGATCTCGACGCTGTGCGCGGGCTGCGGCCACGATTCGATCACGGCCTCGATCATCGAAGCCTGCTACGAGCTCTCGATCGAGCCGCATCGGGTGGCGAAGATCTCCGGCATCGGCTGCTCGTCGAAGACGCCGGACTATTTCCTCGGCAATTCGCACGGCTTCAATTCCGTGCACGGCCGCATGCCATCCGTGCTGACAGGCGCCAACCTCGCCAACCGCGAGCTGATCTATCTCGGCGTCTCCGGCGATGGCGATTCCGCCTCGATCGGTTTCGGGCAGTTCGCGCATTCGATCCGGCGCGGCGTTAACATGACCTATATCGTCGAGAACAACGGCGTTTACGGCCTGACCAAGGGCCAGTTCTCGGCGACCGCCGATCGCGGCTCGAAGAGCAAGAAGGGCGTCACCAACACCGACAACGCCATCGACCTCGTCGCCATCGCGCTGCAGTTAGGGGCCACCTTCGTGGCGCGCTCGTTCTCCGGCGACAAGAGCCAGCTGGTGCCGCTGATCGCCGCCGCGATCGGCCACAAGGGCGCGTCCTTCATCGACGTGATCAGCCCCTGCATCGCCTTCAACAACCATGCCGGCTCGACCAAGAGCTTCGACTATGTCCGCGAGCACAATGACGCCGTGAACCGGCTCGACGTGCTGGTCGGCCGCGACCCGATTGCGGTGGACTACGCGCCCGGCACGGTGCAGGTGGTCGAGCAGCACGACGGCAGCAAGATCGCGCTGCGCAAGATCGATGCGGATTACGATCCGCACGACCGCCTGGGCGCCCAGACCTTCCTAGCAAGGCACGCCGCCAAGGGCCAGATCGTCACCGGTCTTCTGTACGTCGACCCTGAGGCCGAAGACCTGCACGAGCATCTCAACACGGTCGAGACGCCGCTCAACGCGCTGGAGGCGGACACGCTCTGCCCGGGCTCGGCGGTGCTGGACAAGATCAACGCCAGCCTGCGGTGATCATCTTCGCGCTGATGCCGCCGGCCTAACGCGTATCGTGATCTTCTCCGACACGACGGGTGGTTCGAACGGATAGTGCTTGGCGTCGCCAAGCACCAGTTGCAGCGTGTGCGTGCCCGGCGGAAGCTCGAGAAACGTTTCGGTTTGTCCGGCTCCGAAATGCAGATGGGACTTGTCCTGCGGAATCGGCTCCTTGGCATCAATGGGGTCTTTCACATCGATCAACAGATGATGGTGGCCGGCATTGTGGTAGTCGTCACCGGCATGCGTCACGCCCATGTTGCGCAGGCCGAACCGGACCCAAAACCCACCACGGA
This sequence comes from Bradyrhizobium sp. BRP23, assembly GCF_020194135.1. Lineage (NCBI taxonomy): Bacteria > Pseudomonadati > Pseudomonadota > Alphaproteobacteria > Hyphomicrobiales > Nitrobacteraceae > Bradyrhizobium > Bradyrhizobium sp. BRP23. The sequence goes on from NZ_JADYVW010000006.1 coordinate 350,674, forward strand.
TCTTCTGGCCGTCATACGGCGAGATGAAATAAAGCTTGGCGTCCTTTGGCGCAGTTTTGCCTTGCGGATAGGCCGCGCCGGGGAGCAATGCGATGGCGGCCGCGAGCGCGATACAGGAAACGATCTTCATCAAATTGACTCCAGTACCTACGGACTGAGCGCGATCCGGAATCCATGCGTGGGGTAACGGACGCCGGTGTCGTATCCACCGCGGTTTGACGGCCGCACATATCTCGAATCGTTCTTCCAGGAGCCTGAGCGCAGGACATGAGAGCCGCAGTCAGGGCTAGTCCACGCCGAGCCGTCGCTGGGCGCGCCCTGATACGTCCGGTGCCAGCAGTCTGCGACCCACTGATCGATGCCGCCGCCCATGTCGTAAAGCCCGAATGGATTGGGCTTGAAACTGCCGACCTTGGCCGGCTGCTCGGCCGCAAGTTCACCGCAATCCTTGCAGCCCGCCATGCCCGGCTGGAGCTTGTCGCCCCACCAATATTTGGTCTGTGTCCCGCCGCGTGCCGCATATTCCCATTCGGCTTCGCTGGGAAGCCGGTAGGGCTTCTTCGTCGCTTGCGCGAGCCAGGCGACATATTGCTGCGCATCGGTCCAGCTCACATTGCTGACCGGGGCATCGTCCTTGCCAGTGGCCGTGAATCCGCACGCCTTGGCGGCAGCGCATTCGTTCCACTCCTGCACCGTTACCGGATATTTTCCGATCGAGAACGGCTTGATCGTGACCTGATGGACGGGTCGTTCGGTCGGATCGTCATTGCTTCCCATCGCGAAGCTGCCGCCACGAATGGCGATCATTTCGGGTTCCCGGACCGGCGTCATCGATGGACTGGATGCCGGAGACGGTGAAGGCGATGCTGCGGGCGGTGGCACCGTTGTGGGCAACGGAGAAGCCGCGGGTGCGGCTTGTGGCGCCGGTGCTGCCGGGCTCGGTAACGACGGAACGGACTGCGGCGCCGGCGAAGCCAACGGCGCCGCGATCGGGGGAGCGGCAGCCTGTTGCCCCACCTGGCTGCGGTGCTGCACCAGCACGTACCAAAGCACGTAGCCGGCAATCACCAGCAATGCCGTGATCAGAAGAAAGAGCAGGACGTTCTCACGCCGGCTTCTTGTCTTGCCGACCGCATCAGCGTCCGGCAGCACACGATACACGCGCACCGGATCGGTGATGTTCTTGACCTTGCGGTCGCCGAGCGACTCATAGCCGCATACGATCTTGTGTTTGATCTGCTCGTAGATCGCGCCGGATATGAAGACCTGCCCCGGCTCCGCGATGCCCTCGATACGCGTGGCGATGTTGACGCCGTCACCATAGATGTCGTCCGGCTCCACGATGACGTCACCGAGATTGACGCCGATCCGATATTCGAGCCGGGAATGCTTGGGAGTGGAGGCGTTGCGGCCGACGAGATTCTGCTGGATGACGATGCTGCATCGAACGGCTTCCACGGGACTGTCGAATATGGCGATGAAGCCGTCGCCGGTCGTCTTCACCAGACTTCCATGGTGCTCGATGATGCTGGGCTGGATGATGTCGCGCTCGATCCGCTTGACGCGGGCATGCGTGCCTTCCTCGTCGGCCTGCATCAACCGGCTGTAGGAGACGATATCGCCGACGATGATCGCGGCGAGACGGCGAGGCATTCCGCTGTGCGGCGGCGGCTCGTCGGGATTTCCGGGTCTGAAGTTGCGAATTTCGCCCATGCGGGGGACTCCACAAACTTACAAGGCAGCCCCAGCCTACGACCGCTAAAGGCGATCGTCTGTGAAGGCTATCACATTGACGAACCGAGACAATGTCGCAGCGATTGCAGGCTTCAAGTTCCGAAGAGCCGCCCGCTTCACCGCTTGAACCTTCTCGAGCCTATCAGTGACTAAGGCGGAGCGTGAAGCGAGTTGCGCGAATCCGCACCGCGACCACCGCTCGAGCGGCTTGCGACGGTTGAACGCGGGTCACCAATTCTGCGTCTAACAGACAGCAGCTCTGTCCTGCTGCGACGAAATTGTCGTGTGCACGAGACCCTTATGAAGCTCGTCATCCTTGCTGCCCTCACTTTTGCTGCGCTGACCAGCGTCGGCCGCGCCGAGGAAGTCGACGATATCCGCGAGGCCGGTAAGGCCGAGGCCGAGACCTTCAATACGCGGATGTATGCGAAGCCTCCCGGCGACAAGGCCTATGCCTGCTTCGTCCGCCGCTACGATGCCGACCATCTGGCGCGGCATCCGAAGCAGAAGGTCGCCGCGATGAAGCTGCTGATCTCCGCGGAATTCGACAAGGAGGACAAGGAGCTTCACCATTCCTTCCGCCTTGGCTTCAGGTACCGTCACCGCAGCGGCGATTTCGACTCCAGCGGCTCGTGCAACCACGCCGTATTCACCAGGAGCGGCGACGAGGTCCGCCTCGGCTGCGGCGTCGACTGCGATGGCGGCGGCATCGGCGTTGCGCTCTCCAAGGACGACAGGTCCGCGATCGTGCGGCTCGAACGTGTCAGGGTCTGGCAGAACAACAAGCCGGACGATGACGCCGAGCATTCGCTGACCGCCGGCGCCGACGACAAGATTTTCCGGCTCGACCGGGCCGACAATCGCGAGTGCGCCTCGCTGGTGACCGACCGCAAGGAACTCGCGGCGCTGCGCCACAAGTGATATGCCTGCGTAAATTCGGACTTCGTCGAGGAGATCGCCATGAACCGTCGGAACATCCTGTGGAGCGCCGTCTCGGCACTCGGTGCGGCGCTTGGCGTCTCCAGCGCGAAAGCCACCACCGCCACCGCGCCGTCGAACAAGCTCAAGGTGGCCTATCACCTCAGCGACGCCGAGAAGGTCCATTTCGTGCTCGGCAATATCCAGAACCACATCGACGGCGTCGGCGGCCCCGAGCACGTGACGATCGCGCTGGTGATCCACGGCCCGGCGCTGAAGGCGTTTCACTCGGCGCAGGCCAACCCCGACGTCAGCAAGCGCGTCGGTGACTTCTCAAAGGGCGGCATCGAGCTCGCCGCCTGCGGCAACACGATGAAAGCGCAGAACGTGACGCTGAGCGAGCTGCTGCCAGGCTTCGTCAACGCCGAGAACGGCGGGGTGGTGCGGCTCGCCGAGCTGCAGTCGCAGGGGTATCTGTATTTGCGGCCGTAGGTGGGCACGGCGATGGCTGGCGCAGCCCTTTCCGCGTTCTTGCGAGGAGCCCTTGCGACGAAGCAACCCAGACAGCCTCTGCGGACAGATTCTGGATTGCTTCGCTGCGCTCGCAATGACGGGGAGTATGGCGGCGCCGCAGCCCTCGTCACTTGACTTACCCATAACTCCACAGTTATGTGTCTATCCATAACCTCCCGGTTATGGATTTTTCATGACTCCCACCCCCGACCTTCTGTTCAGAACGCTCGCCGACCCCACCCGGCGCGCGATCTTCGAGCGGCTGTGCCGTGAGGGGGAGCAGACGGTCGGGGCGCTGACGGCGCGATCAGGCGTGTCGCAGCCGGCGGTGTCGAAACATCTTGGCGCCCTGAAACAGGCGGGCCTGGTGCGCGACCGGCACGAAGGACGGCAGACCCATTACAGCGCGCAGCCCGGTGCGCTCAATCCGCTGATCGACTGGACCGGCCAGATGGCCGGGTTCTGGCAGAAAAGGTTAGACGCCCTCGACGATCTCCTGAAGAGGATGGACCAATGAACGACCCCGCCGAGACGCGCTCCGTCGTGATCGAGCGCGAATTTGCCTATCCCGCCGAGCGGCTCTGGCGCGCGCTGACGCAGCCGCATCTGATCGAGGAATGGCTGATGAAGAACGACTTCAAGCCGGTCGTCGGCCATCGCTTCAATCTGCGCGGCGAATGGGGCGGCGTGCTGGATTGCGAGGTGCTCACCATCGAACCGCAGAGGACGCTGGCCTACACCTGGAATTTCTCGCATGAGGACGCCGCCTTCGACCTCAAGAGCATCGTCACCTTCACGCTGACGCCGACGAGCGCGGGCACGCATCTGCGCGTCGAGCAGGCGGGCTTCCGCCCGACGCAGAAACAGGCGTTCGGCGGCGCGCATGCCGGCTGGAAGCAGTTTTTGGCCAAGCTGGACGATTTGCTGGCGCGGGCGAGCTAGCTCCACCACCCATTCCGATCATTCTCAAAGGAGGTCCCAATGAGCACGCCTATGTGGATTCGGCAGATTCATCGCTGGCTGTCGATGGCTTTCACGCTTGCCGTCATCGCCAACATCGTGGCGATGACGATGCAAGTCGAGGCCGTGTGGATCGGCTTCCTGGCGCTGGTGCCGCTGATTCCGCTGCTCGCGACCGGGCTCTATCTGTTCGCGCTGCCTTATCGCGGCCGCAGCAACACGTGAACGAGGCGGTGATGAAGAAGCCCGTGACGGCGAAGACGAGCAGCGCGAAGCAAGCAGGTACCGCCTCGCCATCCAAGCTGATCGACGGCCGGATCAAGGAGCTCGGCGACTGGCGCGGCGAGATGCTGGGGCGGGTTCGCGCGCTGATCAAGGAGGCCGACCCTGATGTCGTCGAAGAGTGGAAATGGCGCGGTGTTCCCGTCTGGGAGCACGACGGCATCATCTGCACCGGCGAGACCTACAAGGAGGTCGTGAAGCTGACCTTCGCCAAGGGCGCCGCGCTGGCGGATCCCGCAGGTCTCTTCAATTCCAGCCTCGACGGCAATGTGCGCCGCGCGATCGATATTCGCGAGGGCGAAACGATCAACGAGAAGGCGTTGAAGGCGCTGATCCGCGCGGCGGTCGAGCTGAATGCGAGCAAGAAGAAGCCGGGGAAGCGATCAGCCTCGTAGACGCGATGGGCCGCCACAAGTGCCTTCCTTCTCCCCTTGCGGGAGAAGGTGGCGCGAAGCGCCGGATGAGGGGTCTCCATCGGCACGGGAGAGTGCGGAGAGATACCCCTCACCCCAGTGAGCTTATGTCTGCCGGCATCGCTGCCCTCTCCCGCAAGGGGCGAGGGCACATCAATGCGCATCTCGCGTGGTGCCCCATGTAGGCAGCCCCCGTCACGCCACCGCCGCCGCGATCGGGCGCGGGCTGACGACGTATTCGCGCAGGACCTTGTCGTTGGCGTCGACCTCGATCAGTGCGACGTCGTAGGTCCAGAGATCGGCCAGGTGCTGGAGCACGCGCTTGGCGTCGGTCTCGTTGAGCTGCGAGCCCTTGATGACGTGGTGATGCAGGATCAGGCGGCGGTCGCCGGAGAGATCGACGTCGACCACCTCGATATTGGCATCGATGAAGCCGACATCGTGCTGCCGCGCCAGCTCGCGGCGGACGCGGCGGAAGCCGCGCTCGTCGTGGATGGCGTCGACCCGGATGCCGGCGCGCTCCTCGGGATCGTCGTGCAGGTGGAACATGCGGAAGTGCCGCATCAATTTCGGGCTCAGGAACTGCCCGATGAAGCTTTCGTCGCGGTAATTGGCCCAGACGTCGCGCAGCACGCCCATGACGTCGCCCTTGCCGGCGATGTCGGGAAACCACTCGCGGTCCTCGTCTTCGGGATTGGCGACGATGCGCTCGATGTCCTGCATCACGGCAAAACCGAGTGCGTAAGGATTGAAGCCCGAGAAGCGCGGGTCGTCGAATTCGGGCTGGAACACCACATTGGTGTGCGACCCCAGAAATTCGAGGAAGTTGCCGTCGCTGATGCGACCCTGCTCGTGCAGCTTGGTCATGATGCGATAATGGACGTAGGTCGCCGTTCCCTCGTTCATGACCTTGGTCTGGCTCTGCGGATAGAAATATTGCGCGATGTGGCGGACGATGCGGAGCAGCTCGCGCTGCCAGGGCGCCAGCCGCGGCGCGCTCTTCTCCAGGAAATAGAGCAAATTCTCCTGCGGCAGGCCGAGCAGCTTGCGGCGGCGCTCGATGCTGAGCGTGGAGCGGCTCTTGGCGGCGCCCTTCGGCACGGTGCGCCAGAGATCGTTGAAGACCTCCTCCTCGTGCTGACGGCGACGCCCTGCCCGCTTCTCCTCGGCGCGCAGATCGAGCTTCTTCTTGCCGGGATAACGGTCGATGCCGTGCGACATCAGCGCGTGCGCGGCGTCGAGCGTGCGCTCGACCTCGATGCGGCCGTAGCGATCCTCGCACTGCATGACGTAGTTCTTGGCGAAGTCGAGATAGTCCAGGATGCCGTCGGCATCGGTCCATTGCTTGAACAGATAATTGTTCTTGAAGAAATGGTTGTGGCCGAAGGCGGCGTGCGCGATCACCAGCGTCTGCATCGTCGCCGTGTTCTCCTCCATCAGATAGGATATGCAGGGCGAGGAGTTGATGACGATCTCGTAGGCCAGCCCCATCAGGCCCTTGCGGTAGGACGCCTCATGGAACGCGAAGTGCTTGCCGAACGACCAGTGCTTGTAGAACAGGGGCATGCCGACCGACGAATAGGCGTCCAGCATCTGCTCGGCGGTGATGACCTCGATCTGGTTCGGATAGACGTCGAGGCCGAGATCCTTCAGCGCCACCTCCTCGCAGGCATCGGTGATGCGCTGCAAGGTGTGGAAATCCCAATCGGCGCCTTCGAACAAACGTTCCTTCATGGAGCGGCCTTCTCCTGGGCAGTGTCGCGGCGCTGGAACAGATCGTGGAATACCGGGAAGATCTCGCTGCGCTCCGAGACCTTGCGCATCGAGAGCGGGGCGCCGCTGTTGCGCAGGCGTTCGTAGAGGCTCCAGAGCGAGGAGTCGGAGAGATCGAAGGCGCTGCCGCCGGCCTCGCCGACCTCGAGATAGGCGAAGAACTGGCAGACCGGCAGGATCTTCTCGGTCAATAGGAGCCCCGTGAGCTCGCCGTCGGAATAGGAATTGTCGCCGTCGGAAGCCTGCGCGGCGTAGATGTTCCAATCCGACGGGTTGAAGCGCTCGCGCACGTTCTCGTGCATCGCCTGCAGCGCACTGGAGACCAGCGTGCCGCCCGAGGCCGGACCGTAGAAGAAGGTCTGCTCATCGACCTCCTCGGCGCGGTCGGTGTGGCGGATGAAGACGATCTCGACGTGCTTGTAGCGCCGCTTCAGGAACACGTAGAGCAGCATGTAGAAGCGTTTCGCCAGGTCCTTCATGTGCTCGGACATCGAGCCGGAGACGTCCATCAGGCAGAACATCACGGCCTGCGCGACGGGCTTGGGCACCGTCTCGAAGCGCCGGTAGCGGATGTCGAGCGGATCGATGAAGGGGATGCGCTTGGACTTCGCCTTCAACGTTTCGAGCCGGGCCACGAGAGCCGCACGCTCGTCCTCGTCCGTGCATGCTTCGATCGAGGCTTCCAGCTCTTCGATCTCGTCCTTGCGCGGACGCTTGAGCGCGATGCGGCGGGCGAGCGCGAGCTTCACCGTCCGGCTCACCGAGATGTTGGCGGGCGAGCCGGTCATGGTGTAGCCGGCGCGCTGGATGCCTTCGCTCTCGGTCTGTGCGATCTTGCGCTTGGCGAGATCCGGAAGCTCGAGGTCGTCGAGGAATAGATCGACGAACTCGTCGCGGCTCAGCACGAAGCGGAAGGCGTCCTCGCTGTCGCCTTCGCCGGGACCGGAATCCTTGGCGCTGCCCTGGCCGGAGCGCTGGAGATAGTCGCCTTCAATGAACTTCTTGTTGCCGGGCAGGACCATGTCGCGCGTCCCGCCTTCACGGCGGAAACGCGGCTCGTGCATGCCGTCGAGTGGAATCGTGACCTCACCACCCTCCAGGACGTCCTTGATGTCGCGTTCCTGCGAGGTCTTCTTGACGGCGCCCTGCACCAGGGATTTGGCCCGACGCAAGAACCGCTGGCGGTTCTCAAGACTCTTGCCGCCTGGATTCAGGCGCCTGTCAATAATGTGAATGGGCACTTTACCATTCGCCTCCCATCCGCCTCAACCGGCCTGCTTCACGCGCATGTACCATTCGACGAGCCGGCGAACCTGACGTTCGGTATAGCCGCGCTCCACCATGCGTGCGACGAACTCGCCGTGCTTCTTCTCCGTCTCGCCGTCCTTCTTCGACCCGAAGGAGATGACCGGAAGCAGGTCCTCGACTTGGGAGAATATCCGCTTTTCGATCACATCGCGAATCTTCTCGTAGGAGGTCCAGGTCGGATTTTTGCCGCCGTTCTGGGCCCGGGAGCGTAACGAGAATTTGACGACCTCGTTGCGGAAATCCTTGGGGTTGGCGATGCCCGCCGGCTTCTCGATTTTCGTCAGCTCCTGGTTCAAAAGCTCGCGATCGAGCAGCTGGCCGGTATCGGGATCCTTGAAGTCCTGGTCCTCGATCCAGGCGTCGGCATAGTCGACGTAGCGATCGAACAGGTTCTGGCCGTAATCCGAGTAGGATTCGAGATAAGCCTTCTGGATCTCGTTGCCGATGAACTCGGCGTAGCGCGGTGCGAGCTCGGCCTTGATGAACTCGAGATAGCGTTTCTCGGTCTCCTCAGGCAGCTGCTCGCGGCGGATCGCCTGCTCCAGCGCGTACATCAGATGCACGGCGTCGGCGGCCACCTCCTGCGGATCGTGGTTGAACGTCGCAGCCAGGATCTTGAAGGCGAAGCGGGTCGAGGCGCCATCCATGCCTTCGTCGACGCCGGCGGCGTCGCGATATTCCTGGACGCTGCGCGCCTTCGGATCGGATTCCTTCAGGCTCTCGCCGTCGTAGACCCGCATCTTGGCGAACAGGGTGGAGTTCTCGTGCTTGCGCAGGCGCGACATCACCGAGAACCGCGCCAGCGTCTCCAGCGTCGACGGCGCGCAAGGAGCCGAGGCGAGCTCGGAGCCCTGGATCAGCTTCTCGTAGATCTTCTGCTCCTCGGTGACCCTGAGGCAGTAGGGCACCTTGATGACGCAGATGCGGTCGATGAAGGCTTCGTTGTTCTTGTTGGCCTTGAAGCTGGCCCACTCGGCTTCGTTCGAGTGCGCCAGGATGATGCCGGTGAACGGGATCGCGCCGATATTCTCGGTGCCGATATAGTTGCCTTCCTGGGTTGCGGTCAGCAACGGGTGCAGCATCTTGATCGGCGCCTTGAACATCTCGACGAACTCGAGCACGCCCTGATTGGCGCGGTTGAGGCCGCCGGAATAGCTGTAGGCGTCGGGATCGTTCTGGGCGTAGGTCTCGAGCTTGCGGATGTCGACCTTGCCGACCAGCGAGGAGATGTCCTGGTTGTTCTCGTCACCGGGCTCGGTCTTGGCGATCGCGATCTGGCGCAGCCGCGACGGCTGGATCTTGGCGACCCGGAATTGCGAGATGTCGCCGCCGAAGGCTTCCAGCCGCTTGTAGCACCACGGGCTCATCAGGCCGGTGAGGCGACGGCGCGGAATGCCGTACTTCTCCTCCAGCATCGGACCGAGCTGATCGGGATCGAACAGGCTGAGCGGGCTCTCGAACACGGGCGAGAGCTCGTCACCGGCCTTGAGCACGTAGATCGGCTGCACTTCCATCAGCGACTTGAGCCGCTCGGCGAGCGAGGACTTGCCGCCGCCGACCGGGCCGAGCAAATAGAGGATCTGCTTGCGCTCTTCGAGACCTTGCGCCGCATGGCGGAAGAAACCGACGATGCGCTCGATGGTTTCTTCCATGCCGTAGAAGCCGGCGAAGGCTGGATAGGTGCGGATGGTGCGGTTCAAAAAAATACGGCCAAGGCGTGGGTCCTTGGCCGTGTCAATCGTCTGGGGCTCACCGATCGCCGCTAGCAGTCGTTCGGCCGCGTTCGCGTATTTCATGGGATCGCTTCGACACGATTCCAGATATTCCGCCATCGACATGTCGTGCTGGCTTCTCGCCTCGAACGACCGAGCGAAAGCGTTGAATAGAGAATCGTTGTACATGATCCCTCTCCGCGTGAGTTCCGCTACAAGCTGAAACGAAAGCAGTTACCGGACCGTTCCTCAGGCCGTTTCGAATCAGCGTGAGCACATGACAATCATTGGACACCCTGGTGCCGACTCGACGCAACGCACAACGTAGGCACTCCATGAGTTACGAACAGGCACCTGCCTGTAATTTGTGCGAATCTCCGTCTATTCTGGCTCATTTCCAGAAAATGTCACTCGGTCGCCACATCCGGGCGTTCCCGGGGATGGCCCCATCCGGCGGTGCAGCATAGCGATTGGGGAGCGGCGATCTTATGACGCTTGTACGGCGAAGCCTTGCGGTCCCCGTTCATCTTCCTGCTGCAATGCGGTGTGCTGGCGGCCTGTACGTCGCGGCAACGCGCAGCACCGTGTCACAGTCGCTGCCAGGCCAGGCCCACCCCGACGGATGACAACGCGATCGTTCTGTGCGCAACGGCCAGCTTGGGATGCCGCGGAGCTCTCGCATGTCCGGCGTCGGCCTCAGCACGATCATTTCGTGACCGCGGCAATCTTCGAGCAAGATCTCCGCTATCGAACCCCGTGGCAGAAATTCATTGTCGGTACGGAGAGCGCGGATGCGAAGGAGTGGATGACGACGACATGCCCGCTGGACAGCGAGGCGCTAAGATCGGCCGGATGGTGAACGACCTTTACGCAACAGCAAGCTGCCCGTCTGGATCGCCATGATCGCGACGGAGTTACACTGGAGGGTATGACTCCCGCACCCTTGATTGGTTCCCTCCCGGGTGCATGTAGGCTAGAGGATAGCGCGTCAGACGTTCGCGAAAACCCCTCGTCCGCAGGCTTGGAGATAATAAGCATCATGAATCCCGTCAAAGAACTGGAAAAGCACGGACAGGCGGTCTGGCTCGACTTCCTGGCCCGCGGCTTCATCGCCAAGGGCGACCTGAAGCGGCTGATCGACACCGACGGCGTCAAGGGCGTCACCTCCAACCCGTCGATCTTCGAGAAGGCAATCGGCAGCTCGGACGAATATGACGCCCCGATCGGCAAGGCGCTGAAGCGCGGCGACCGCACCGTGGCCGACCTGTTCGAGGCCGTCGCGATCGAGGACATCCAGAACGCCGCCGACGTGCTGCGCCCGGTCTATGACCGCCTCAAGGGCGGCGACGGCTATGTCAGCCTGGAGGTCTCCCCCTATCTCGCAATGGACACATCGGGCACGATCGCGGAGGCGCGGCGGCTCTGGAAGGACGTCGGTCGCAAGAACCTGATGGTGAAGGTGCCGGCGACGCCGGAGGGCCTGCCGGCGATCGAGCAGCTGATCAGCGAGGGCATCAGCATCAACATCACGCTACTGTTCTCCAAGGCCGTCTATCTCGAGGTGGCCGAGGCCTACATCGCCGGTCTCGAGACCTACGTCGCCGGCGGCGGCGATCCGTCGCATGTCGCCAGCGTCGCCAGCTTCTTCGTCAGCCGGATCGACTCGGTCGTCGACAAGCAGCTGGACGAGAAGATCGCCCGCGCCAACGATCCGTCCGAGAAGGAACGTCTCGCCGCGCTCAAGGGCAAGGTGGCGATCGCCAACGCCAAGCTCGCCTATCAGGACTACAAGCGCCTGTTCGCAGGCCCGCGCTGGGAGAAGCTCGCCGCCAAGGGCGCCAAGCCGCAGCGCATGCTGTGGGCCTCCACCGGCACCAAGAACAAGGACTACAGCGACGTCCTCTATGTCGAGGAGCTGATCGGCCCCGACACCATCAACACCGTGCCGCCGGCAACGCTGGATGCGTTCCGCGATCACGGCAAGCCGCGCGACAGCCTGGAGGAGAACGTCGAGGACGCGAAGCGCGTGCTGGAGGAGCTGGAGCGCTCCGGCATCTCGCTCGATGCGATTGCCGAGGAGCTGGTCAAGGACGGCGTCAAGCTGTTTGCGGATGCCGCCGACAAGCTCTACGGCGCCGTCGCCCACAAGCGCGCCGTCGTGCTCGGGCCCGCACTCGACCGCCAGCAGCTCTCGCTGGGCGACGGGCTCGGCAAGGCGCTGGCCAAGACCACGGAGGAATGGCGGGCGTCGGCCAAGATCCGCAGGCTGTGGCAGCGCGACAAGTCGGTCTGGACCGGCGCGGACGAGGACAAATGGCTGGGCTGGCTCGACAGCCCGGCGAAGGCCGACATTGCCGATTACGAGGACTATGCGGGCCGCGTGAAGAGCCAGAAATTCTCCGACGCCGTCGTGCTCGGCATGGGCGGCTCCAGCCTCGGACCCGAGGTGCTGGCGGAGACCTTCGGCAAGAAGCCCGGCTTCCCCAAGCTGCACGTGCTCGACTCCACCGACCCGGCGCAGGTGCGGGCGATGGAGGCGAAGATCGACATCGCCAACACCGTGTTCATCGTCTCCAGCAAGTCCGGCGGCACCACCGAGCCGAACGCGATGAAGGACTATTTCCACGAGCAGGTTGCCAAGGCGGTGGGTGCAAAGGTGAAGACCGGCCATCGCTTCATCGCGGTGACCGACCCCGGCTCGTCGCTGGAGAAGGCGGCGAAGCAGCTGAACTACGCCCGCATCTTCCATGGCGAGCCCTCGATCGGCGGACGCTATTCGGTGCTCTCGCCCTTCGGCTTGGTGCCGGCGGCAACCGCGGGCATCGACGTCAAGAGCTTCGTCAAGCATGCGCTGGCGATGGCCCGCTCCTGTGGCCCCGATGTGCCGCCGTCCGAAAACCCGGGCGTGCAGCTCGGCCTTGCCATAGGTCTCGCGGGACTCGAAGGCCGCGACAAGGTGACGATCCTGGCGTCGAAGAAGATCGCCGATTTCGGCGCCTGGGCCGAGCAGCTGATCGCGGAATCGACCGGCAAGGAGGGCAAGGGCCTGATCCCGATCGAGGGCGAGCCGCTGGGCGATCCCTCCGTCTACGGCAACGACCGCTTCTTCATCGACATCCGCGTCGAAGGCGAAGCGGACGCCGCACACGATTCCCAGCTTGCCGCGATCGAGGCGGCGGGTCACCCCGTGGTGCGCATCGTCATGAAGTCGATCGAGCATCTCGGCCAGGAATTCTTCCGCTTCGAGATGGCAACCGCCGTGGCCGGCAGCATTCTCGGCATCAACCCGTTCGACCAGCCGGACGTCGAAGCGGCCAAGATCAAGACCCGCGAGCTCACCGCCGCGTTCGAGAAGACCGGCAAGCTGCCGGCGGAAGAGCCGGTGGTCAGCACCAAGGAAGCCGATCTCTACACCGACGAGGCCAATGCCACGGCGCTACGCGCCGCCGGCGCCAATGGCGATCTCGGCTCCTGGCTGAAGGCGCATCTGTCGCGATCCAGCGACGGAGACTACGTCGCCCTGCTCGGCTACATCGCGCGCGACAAGGCCACGATCGACGCGCTTCAGGCCATGCGCCTCGAGGTGCGCGAGAAGCGGCATGTCGCGACCTGCGCCGAGTTCGGCCCGCGCTTCTTGCACTCGACGGGACAGGCCTACAAGGGCGGGCCCGACAGCGGCGTCTTCCTCCAGATCACCGCCGATGACGCCAAGGACCTGCCTGTGCCGGGCCAGAAGGCGAGCTTCGGCGTGATCAAGGCGGCGCAGGCCCGCGGCGATTTCGACGTGCTGACGGAACGCGGCCGGCGTGCGCTGCGGGTGCACCTGAAGGGCGGGCTCAAGAAAGGCCTTGCCGCGCTCAATGCAGCGCTCAACGACGCGCTGAACTAAAGGAATAATGCAGATGCAACTCGGCATGATCGGCCTCGGCCGAATGGGCGGCAACATCGTTCGCCGCCTGATGCGCCACGGGCATTCGACGGTGGTCTACGACAAGGACGCCAAGGCCGTCGCGGGCCTTGCCGCCGACGGCGCGGTCGGCTCGGCGACGCTGGAAGAGTTCGTCGCCAAGCTGGAGCGGCCGCGCACGGCCTGGGTGATGCTGCCGGCAGGACGCATCACCGAGACCACGATCGAGACGATCGCCGGCGTGATGCAGGAAGGCGACGTCATCATCGACGGCGGCAACACCTTCTGGCAGGACGACGTCCGCCGCGGCAAGGCGCTGAAGGCGCGCGGCATCCATTATGTCGATGTCGGCACCTCAGGCGGGGTTTGGGGGCTCGACCGCGGTTACTGCATGATGATCGGCGGCGAGAAGCAGGTGGTCGACCGGCTCGATCCGATCTTCGCGGCGCTCGCGCCGGGCGCCGGCGACATTCCGCGCACGCCGGGGCGCGAGGGCCGCGATCCCCGCGTCGAGCAAGGCTACATCCACGCCGGGCCCGTCGGCGCCGGCCATTTCGTCAAGATGATCCACAACGGCATCGAATACGGCCTGATGCAGGCCTATGCCGAAGGTTTCGACATCCTCAGGAACGCCAATATCGACGCCTTGCCGGCAGATCATCGCTACGATTTCGATCTCGCCGACATCGCCGAAGTGTGGCGGCGCGGCAGCGTGATCCCATCCTGGCTGCTCGACCTCACCTCGACGGCACTCGCCGACAGTCCGCAACTGTCGGAATATTCCGGCTTCGTGGAGGATTCCGGCGAAGGCCGCTGGACCGTGAATGCGGCGGTCGACGAGGCCGTGCCGGCCGAGGTTTTGACCGCGGCGCTCTACACACGTTTCCGTTCCCGCAAGGAACACACCTTCGCCGAAAAAATTCTCTCGGCGATGCGTGCAGGGTTCGGCGGGCACAAGGAGCCGACGCAGCCGGGCGCGGCGAAGCCGAAGAACGCGTAAACCAAGCGAAGGCCGACCATTCGTGACAAAAGACCCGCAGCCAAAGCGCAAGCCGGAAAATTGCGCCTTCGTCATCTTCGGCGTCACCGGCGATCTTACCCATCGCCTAGTGATGCCCTCGCTCTACAACCTGGCGGCCGAGCATCTGTTGCCGGAGAAATTCTGCGTCGTCGGCGTCGCCCGCAGGGGCCAGTCGGATGAGGAGCTGCGCGACAGCCTGCTGAAGGGCTTGCGGCAATTCGCGACGCGCCCGGTGGACGACGACATCGCGACGAGGCTTTTGGAATGCGTGACCTTCGTCGAGGCCGACGCAAAGGATCCGCCCTCCTTCGATCGCCTGCGCGAGCATCTGGATTCGCTGGAATGCGCGCAGGACACCGGCGGCAACCGGCTGTTCTATCTGGCAACCCCGCCGGCCGCGTTCGCGCCGACCGCGCGGGAGCTCGGCCGCACCGGCATGATGAAGGAGAACGGCGCCTGGCGGCGGCTCGTGATCGAAAAGCCGTTCGGCACCGACCTCGCCTCGGCCCGCGCGCTGAATGCCGAACTCTTGAAGATCATGGACGAGCACCAGATCTACCGGATCGATCATTATCTCGGCAAGGAAACGGTGCAGAACATCCTGGTGCTGCGCTTTGCCAACGGCATGTTCGAGCCGATCTGGAATCGCAACCACATCGACCACATCCAGATCACCGTCGAAGAGAAGCTCGGGGTCGGCCACCGCGGCGGCTTCTATGATGCTACCGGCGCGCTGCGCGACATGGTGCCGAACCACCTGTTCCAGCTGATGTCGCTGGTCGCGATGGAGCCTCCCGCCCGCTTCGACGCACATTCCGTACGCTCCGAGAAGGCGGACGTGCTGACATCGATCCAGCTGCCCAGCCGGGAGGACGCACTGAAGAATTCGGTGCGCGCGCAATATCTCGCGGGCCGCAGCGGCGACGACGAGATCACGGACTATCGCAAGACCGCGGACGTCAAGCCCGACAGCACCACCGAGACCTTTGTCGCGCTCAAGCTGATGATCGACAATTGGCGCTGGGCCGGCGTGCCGTTCTACTTGCGCACCGGCAAGGCGCTCGGCCACAAGCGCACCGAAGTCGCGATCAAGTTCAAGCAGGCGCCGCTGTCGATGTTCTCAGGGACGGACGTCGACCGCCTGTCGCAGAACTTCCTCACCATCGGCATCGCCCCGACCGAGAGCATCGAGCTGCAGTTCAACGCCAAGATCCCGGGGCCGAGCATCACCATCGACGGCGTCGAGATGAAGTTCCGCTATGGCGACTATTTCCGCGCGGATCCCTCGACCGGCTATGAGACGCTGATCTACGACTGCATGATCGGCGACAACATCCTGTTCCAGCGCGCCGACGGCATCGAGGCCGGCTGGCAGGCCGTGCAGCCGTTCCTGGACGCCTGGAAGAGCGCGGGCAGCAACGGCATCGAAACCTATGAAGCCGGCAGCGACGGCCCTGCCTGCGCCGACGAGCTGCTCCGGCGCGACGGCCGAAGCTGGCGGAAGTACTCGTGATGGCTCCGGCCGAGCAGCCGAAGCTGATCGTCGAGGCCGATGCCGAAGCTCTCGCCCGCGCCGCGGCCGAACGCGTGATGGCGCGGATCGCGGCCAATGCCGGCCGCATCGCGATCTGCCTCACCGGCGGCTCCAGCCCGAGGAAGCTGTATCAGTTGCTCGGCAGCGAGGCCTGGCGCGGCAGGATTCCGTGGGAGCGCGTGCACTGGTTCATCGGCGACGAGCGCTTCGTGCCCGAAAGCGATCCCCTCAACAACATGGCGGTCGCCCGCGCGACCTTTCTCGATCGCCACGCGCCCGCCGGCCATATTCACCCGATCCCGACCACAGCCGACAATCCCGATGCCGCTGCGGAAGCCTACGCGCGTGAGCTGCAGGCCTTCTATGGCGGAGACCAGCTCGATCCCGCACGTCCGCTGTTCGATCTCGTCCTGATGGGCGCAGGACCGGACGGCCACACCGCCTCGCTGTTTCCCGGTTACCCCGAGATCGAGGAGACCCGACGCTGGGTCGTCGGCGTTCCCAAGGCGAACGTTGCGCCGTTCGTGCCGCGGGTCTCGCTCACCCTGCCCGCTTTGGCCTCCTGCCGCGAGATGCTGTTCGAGATTGCCGGGCACGACAAGCGGCCGATCTTGACGCGCCTCTGCAATGGCGAGAATCTGCCGGCCTTGCGCGCGCGCTCGAACGGCGAGACCGTCTGGCTGGTCGACAAGGCCGCGCTTCCGGAGGACATTCGTGGGCCGCGCTGAAGCACCCTGTGCATTGATCGTGATGGGCGTGTCGGGCTCGGGCAAGAGCACGGTCGCGAAGGCGCTCGGCGAGCGCCTCGGCTGGCGGTTCGAGGACGGCGACAGCTTCCATCCCGCCAGCAATGTCGAGAAGATGCGGGCCGGACATCCCCTCACCGACGAAGACCGCTGGCCCTGGCTGAATGCCATCGCCGACGAAATCGCGCGGGTCTGCGGCCGCGGCGAGCACGTCATCATCGCCTGCTCGGCGCTGAAGCACACCTATCGCGACGTGCTGCTGCGCGGACGCGATGACGTCCGCTTCGTGTTCCTGAAGGGCACCAAGGAGCTGATCGCCGAGCGGCTCGCGCAGCGCAAGGGGCACTTCATGCCGCCCGGACTGCTCGCCAGCCAGTTCGAGACGCTGGAGCCTCCGGAGCCGGGCGAGCACGTCATCACCGTCTCGATCGACGAGACCGTCGAGGCGATCGTAGACGGCATCGTGCGGCAGCTCAAACTGGGCGGCGCAACACCCAAGGTTCTGCCATGACCCAAATCTCACTCGTGGTCTCCGACGTCGACGGCACGCTGCTGACCAAGGACAAGACGCTGACGGAGCGCGCGAAGAACGCCGTGCAGCGGCTGCACCAGGCTGGCATCGGTTTCACCATCACCTCCAGCCGTCCGGCGATCGGCATGCGCTTCTTGATCGAGCCGCTGGCGCTGTGGCTGCCGGTTGGGCCGTTCAACGGCTCCTCGATCGTCGATCCCGAGATGCGGCCGGTCGAGCAGCACCTGATTCCAGCGCGCGCGGCCGAGCGCACCTTGCAGATCCTCCGCGACTACGGCGCCGACGTCTGGCTGTTCACCACCGACAAATGGCTGATCGACAATCCCAGCGGCAGCTACGTCGCGCACGAGCGGCACACGATCCGCTCCGATCCGACGATCGTGACTGACTTCACGCCCTACCTTGCCAGCGCCTGCAAGATCGTCGGCGCCAGCGCCGACGCGGCCCGGCTCGAGGCGTGCGAGAAGGTGATGCAGGAAGCCCTCGGCAGCGCGGCGACCGCGGTGCGCTCGCAGACCTATTATCTCGACATCACCCCGCCGGGCTTCAACAAGGGCACATTCGTGCAAGCGATGGCCAGGCGCCTCGGCATCTCCACCGACGCGGTCGCCACCATCGGCGACATGCAGAACGACCTCGCCATGTTCCGCGTCAGCGGCACCTCGATCGCCATGGGCAACGCCGCCGACAACGTCAAGGACGAGGCGACGCACGTCACTGCGACCAACGAGCAGGACGGCTTTGCCGAGGCGATGGAGATGATCTTGACGCGGAATGGGGTGGGCTAAAGCGGAATGGCTTAGATTGACTCGATTGCCACGGGCTCGGTGCAACCTCTCCCGCTTGCGGGAGAGGTCGCGCCGAAGGCGCGGGTGAGGGCTTTCTCCTCTAGGGGGCTATCCCATTGCGGAGACACCCTCTCCCCAACCCTCTCCCGCAAGCGGGAGAGGGAGTGCACCGTGCTCGTGGCGGCAAAAGCGCCTGACGGCGCTTCCTACTACTTCGACCGCTGCACTGCCGGCTTCTCGCTGCCCTGCCTTGCCGCCGATAAATTGTGCGCCGTGTTGATCAGCGCGATGTGGGTCAGCGCCTGCGGGAAATTGCCGGTCTGGCGGCGGGCCACGGAATCGTATTCTTCGGCCAGTAGCCCGACGTCGTTGGCGATGCCGACCACGCGGTCAAGCAGAACTTGCGCCTTGTCGAGATCGCCCGACAGCACGTAGGCATCGGCGAGCCATAGCGTGCACGCCAGGAAGGCGCCTTCGAGCGGCGGCTGGTCCGGGGGCAGCTCGCGCGGGTCGTGCCGCAGCACGAAACCGTCGCGCATCAGGCATTTTTCGGCCGCGGCGATGGTGCCGCGGATGCGCGGGTCGTCCGCCGGCAGGAACCCGACGGCGGGCAGCAGCAGCACGCTGGCGTCGAGCATCTTCGAGCCGTAGGACTCGACGAACGAATTCTCCTCCGCATCGAATCCCCTGTTGCAGACATCGCGATGGATGGCTTCGCGTAGCGCACGCCAGTGCAGCAGCGGCGCCTTGAAGCCGAAGGTCTCGGCGCTCTTGATGCCGCGGTCGAAGGCGACCCAGGTCATCACCTTGGAGAAGACGTAGTGCTTGGGCTGGCCGCGCCGCTCCCAGATGCCGTGGTCGGGCCGGTCCCAGACTTCGGCCAGATGATTGAGCACGGCGCATTCCAGCGCCCAGGTCGTCTCGTCGTCGAGCTTGAGCCTCGCCATGCGCGACTGGTGGAAGGCGTCGATCAATTCGCCGTAAACATCGAGCTGGAGCTGCGCGTGGGCGGCATTGCCGACGCGCACCGGCTGCGCACCCTCATAACCGTCGAGCCAGCCCGCCTCCCATTCCAGGAGGCGCCTCTGGCCCCAGATGCCGTACATGATCTGCATGTTCGCCGGGGAGCCGGCGGCCGCGCGCAGCAGCCAATTGTGCCAGGCCAGGGCTTCCTCGGTGTAGCCCGAGTTCATCAGCGCCAGCAGCGTGAAGGTGGCATCGCGCAGCCAGCAGAAGCGATAGTCCCAGTTCCTGCTGCCTCCGAGCTTCTCCGGCAAGGAGGTGGTGGGTGCCGCGACGATGCCGCCGGTCGGCGCGAAGGTCAGCGCCTTCAGCGTGATCAGCGAACGCAGGACCAGCTCCTGATAGTCGCCGTCACGGGTGCAATGGCCGCACCAGTCCTCCCAGAATTTTTCGGTCTCCTGAAGCGCCAGCTCCGCATCGATCGGCGCAGGCGGGGCGAGATGCGAGGGACCGTAAGTCAGCACGAATGGCACGGTCTCGCCTTCCTTCACCTCGAAATCCGAGACGGTGGTCAGATCCTCGCCGCGGGTCTCGACCGGAGTGCGCAGCACCGTCATGTCCTGGCCGGCGATGGCCATCAAGGAATGGTCGATCCGCCGCACCCAGGGAATATCCGCGCCGAAGCCGAAGCGGATGACGAGCTCCATCCGCATCTTCACGGTGCCACGGATGCCGCGGACCAGCCGCACGATGTCGGACGCCTTGCCGCGTAGCGGCATGAAATCGATCAGCGCGACGGTGCCGTTCTTCGTCTCGAACCGCGTTTCGAGGATGAGGGTGTTGCCGAGATAGCGCCGCGAGATGGAGGTTGCGGCCTCGCTCGGCGCGACCAGCCAGCGGCCGTTTTTGTGGGTACCGAGGATGGCGGCGAAGCAGGCGTCGGAATCGAAGGCCGGCCAGCACAGCCAGTCGATCGAGCCGTTGCGCCCGACCAGCGCCGCGGTCTCGCAATCGCCGATCAGCGCATAGTCCTCGATCCTCTGAGCCAATGTCGTGCGAGCCTGGCAAGTCCCGGCGGCTCAATTCCCGCCGGGCAATGAACGTTCCCGTGTCGCAGCCTTCAAAGCTGCGAGATCGATCTTGGACGCGATCTTGTCGAGCGCGACCGGCAGGCGCTGGCGCCAGTTCGGATGCTCGTCGATCGTGCCGGGAATGTTGGGCTGGTCGATCACGCCGAGCAGATCCTCCATCGACACCGCGAGCAGCCGTGACGGCGTGCGCGACAGGAAGGCCAGCACAGAGTAGAGATCATTGGCGCTGATGCCGTTCTGGCGCAGGATCTCGTCGAGCCCGCCGAGCGCATCCCAGCGCGCCTGGTCGTTCTCGCCGGGATCGAGCCCGAGCGAGCGCTTCATCTTGAGATCGCTGAAAGAGCGCCAGCCGGCATAGGTCGACAGGTCATGCGTATTCAGCGTCACCAGCGCATTGGGCCGGTAATGGTCGACATTGCGGAAATGGCCGGCATCGTCGCGCTCGAACATCATGACGAGATAGGACCAGATGCCGAAATCCTGCATCATCTCGCGGAAACCTTCCGGCACGGTGCCGAGGTCCTCGCCGATCACGATGCATTTGTGGGCTGCGCTCTCGCGCGCCACGGCGGCCAGCAGCGCCTCGAACGGCATCTGCACATAGGCGCCGTTGTCGGGCTTGAAGCCGCGCGGCACCAGATAAAGCCGTTTCAGGCCGAGCACGTGATCGAGCCGGATGGCTCCGGCATGGCGCATCGACGCCGCCAGCATGTCGGCGAACGGGACGAAGGATTGCGCTTCCAGCCCACCGGCGTTGAAGCCGGCAAGACCCCAGTCCTGGCCGATGGTGTTGAGCACGTCGGGCGGCGCACCGACCGCGAGATGACGCGAGATCGCCGTCTGCTCGTTCCAGGCATCGAAGCCGTTGGACTGAACGCCGACGGCGACGTCGAGATAGAGCCCGACCCGCATGCCGAGCTGGCCGGCCAGCTCCTTGGCCGCATGCAGCTGGCTGTCGGCCGTCCATTGCACGAATTCGACGAACTCGACCTCGCGCCTGTCCGCGCCATTGCGCAGCTCGGCGAATTTCGCCTCGTCCGGCTGCTGCCATTCCGCCGGCCATTCCCACCAGGGTCCTGCGAAGCGATGCCGCAGCACCTCGAAACAGGCAAAGCAGGACAACAGCGGCGCGCGCTCCGCCCGGAAGGCGTCAAACGCCTTGCGACGCGCCGCGCTCGCGCTTGTCACGAAGCTGTTAAAGGCGGCGCGCAGGCCCAGCCATTTCAGCGCCGCCATGTCGGTATAAGGGACGCGGTCGCCCTCGCGCAGACGGGCGGCGGTCGCGGCGGCGTCGGGCACGAGGTCGGCGGAGAATTCAGGGATCGCCTCGACGTCGATGTAGAGCGGGTTGAGGAAAAGCCGGCTGTTCGGCGAATAGGGGCTGCAATCGGCCGGGTGATCGTCGAACAGGACATGCAGCGGATTGAGCCCGACGCCGTCGGCCCCGAGTTGCTTGGCGAGCCGGACGAGGCCAGCGAGATCGGTGAAATCGCCGATGCCCCAATTGCGATTCGAACGGACGCTGTAGAGCTGCACGGCGAGCAGCCAGCCGCGGTCGAAATCGCCGCCGAAGCAGCGCTCGGGCGCCACGATCATCGGCACGTCTTCGCTCGCGCCTTCGGCATCGGTCAGCGTCAGGCGGTGATACCCGAGCGCCAGGCCCGCGGGCCAGGCGATCACGGGCTCGCGCGTCTCGCCTGCCGCGATCACCTTGCCGTTGCCGACGATTTTCCATTGCAGCGGTGGTGTGCCAACCGACGCCAATTCCGTGCGCGGGCGTCCGAGCGCACGCACCACGACCGGCCCGCTGACGAAGCGATAGACCCGCTTCTCCGGCAGGGCGTCGAGGATGGATTTGAGGGCCTCGGGCGCGGTGACCCGCAGCTTGCCGAGGGCATCGATGAATTCGGATTGAACGCCCTTGATGCGGGCTTGAGCTAAAAGATCCATTCGGCACGCAGCTTGCAGGCCATTGTTTGGCCAGGGGCTTCGATATTAGCGAGATCGCGGAAGAGGTTAGTCAGGGGTAACTCGCAAACTGCGCTTGCCGTTCCCGAGGGAACCAATGACACACAAGCGGCTTTCTATCATGGTACCAAGCGTGGGTTCCCGACAAGGGAAACGGGCTCCTGCTTTCTTGTCAATGGCATCACCGTGAACAAGACAATTCAAACTGTCGAGAGTGCCGCGGCCGGCAGCGCTTTCCTGATCGAGGACGTCTATCCCGCGATCGACGGCGGCCGTTTCGCCGTGAAGCGGATCGCGGGCGAGCCGTTCGAGGTCTGGGCCGACATCTACCGCGATGGCGAAGCCGTGATATCAGCCGCGCTGATCTGGCGAGGAGAGCAGGAGCGCGAATGGCGGAGCGAGCCGATGACCCATCACGGCAATGACCGCTGGTCCGGCGCGTTCACGCCCCCCGAGCCCGGCCAATATGTCTACGCGATCGAAGCCTGGACCGACGAGTTCGCCACCTGGTCGCACGCCGCCGCGCGAAAGCGGCGCACCGGGGCCGATGTCAGCCTCGATGCGATCGAGGGCGCCGGGCTTTTGACCAAGGCGCATGGCGCGCGGCAGGACGCCGCAGCAATCATCATCAGGCAGTGCGAGGACTATTTGAGGAACGGCGACATCACCTCGCTGCTCGCAACCGAGCTCGGCGAAGCCATGGCCGAGAGCCAGTCGCGGCCGGACCTGACGCGTTCGCCATTCTTCCCGCTAGCCGCCGACCGCGACAAGGCGCGCTTCAGCACCTGGTATCAGATGATGCCGCGCAGCCAGAGCGCATTGCCGGGCCGGCATGGCACCCTGCGCGACTGCATCGCGCGCGTGCCTGACATCGCCGCGATGGGCTTTGACGTGCTCTACTTCACGCCGATCCACCCGATCGGCAAGACCAGCCGCAAGGGCCGCAACAATGCGCCGGTGGCCCGTGAAGGTGATCCCGGCTCGCCCTATGCGATCGGCTCGGCCGAGGGCGGCCACGATGCGCTGCATCCGGAGCTCGGCACGATCGAGGACTTCCGCGCGTTGGTCGCCACATGTCTTGAATATGGGCTCGAGCTTGCGCTGGACTTCGCGGTGCAGTGCTCGCCGGATCATCCCTGGCTGACGCAGCATCCGGAATGGTTCAAATGGCGGCCCGACCGCTCGGTGAAGACGGCGGACGGCCCCTATTCCGACATCGTTATCCCCGACTTCAATTCGGTCGATCGCGTCGGGCTGTGGAATGCGTTTCGCGACGCCATGCTGTTCTGGATCGACAAGGGTGTAACCATCTTCGCCATCGACAATCACGACACCGCGCCGCTCGCGTTCTGGGAGTGGCTGATCCGCGATATAAGCCGCCGTCATCCCGACGTGATCCTGTTCTCCAAGACCTATGCACGGCCAAAGCTGATGAAGGGCCTCGCCAAGCTCGGCTTTTCGCAGTCCTTCACATACTTTCCCTGGCGCACGGAAAAGTGGGAGCTGGAGCAATATCTCGGCGAGCTGACGCGCTATCCCGAACGCGATTTCTACCGTCCGAACATGTTCGTCAACACGCCTGACCTTTTGCCCTTTCACCTGCAGAGCGGAGAGGCCTGGGCCTTCAAGTCGCGGATCGCACTGGCTGCAACGCTCTCGGGCAATTACGGCATCTACAGCGGATTCGAGCTGCTGGAACATGACGCCATTCCCGGCCGCGAAGAATATCTGGATTCCGAGAAGTATCAGATCAGGCAGCGCGACTGGGACAGACCGGGCAACATCAAATCCTACATCGCAGGGCTCAACCGCATCCGCAACGAGAACGCGGCGCTCCAGCAGACCGCGAACTTGCGCTTCCTGGCCATCGAGAACGGTGAGACGATCGCCTTCGCCAAGGAGACGGCCGATCCGGCCAACATTGTCGTCGTCGTGATCGCGCTGTCGCGCCACGTGCGGGAATGCTGGCTGCCGCTCGGCGATCTCACAGTTGACGCCGGAGGACGGCGTCACCATGTGACGACACTCGAAAACCTCCTCACCGGCGAACAGTCTCGCATCGAATGGGGCGGCATCAAGTTGCGTATCGATCCCGACCGCGATCCGGCACTTCTGTTCCGCTGCCTGGCGTAAGGGGTCACGCCATGAATGTTCTGTCTTCCGTCGATACCAAGAAGGCTGAGGCTGCCGAGATCGTGGATGAGCTCTGGTACAAGGACGCCATCATCTACCAGCTCCACGTCAAGGCCTTCGCCGACAGCAACAATGACGGCATCGGCGACTTCGCCGGCCTGACCGAGCGGCTGCCCTATCTGCAGGAGCTCGGCGTCACTGCGCTGTGGCTGCTGCCGTTCTACCCTTCGCCCGGCCGCGACGACGGCTACGACATCGCCGATTACGGCGCGGTCAATCCCGATTTCGGGACGATGAAGGACTTCAAGCGGTTCATCCAGGAAGCGCAGAAGCGGGGCTTGCGCGTCATCACCGAGCTCGTCGTCAACCACACCTCGGACCAGCACAAATGGTTCAAGCGCGCGCGGCGCAGCCATCCGGGCTCGAGCGCGCGCAACTGGTATGTCTGGAGCGACACGGACCAGAAGTACCAGGGCACGCGGATCATCTTCACCGACACCGAGAAGTCGAACTGGACCTGGGATCCGGAGGCCGGCGCGTTCTACTGGCACCGCTTCTTCTCGCACCAGCCCGATCTCAATTTCGACAATCCGCGCGTTGTCAGCGCCATCATCCAGGTGATGAAGCGCTGGCTCGATGCCGGCGTCGACGGCTTCCGGCTCGATGCCATTCCCTATCTGTGCGAGCGCGAGGGCACCTCGAACGAGAACCTGCCCGAGACGCATGCGATCATCAAGCGCCTGCGCCAGGAGCTGGACGCGTATTCCAAGGGCAAGCTGCTGCTGGCCGAGGCCAATCAATGGCCGGAGGACGTGCAGGAATATTTCGGCCGTGGCGACGAGTGCCACATGGCCTACCATTTCCCCTTGATGCCGCGCATCTACATGGCGATCGCCCAGGAAGACCGCTTCCCGATCACCGACATCCTGCGCCAGACGCCGGATATCCCGGCGAGCTGCCAATGGGCGCTATTCCTGCGCAATCATGACGAGCTGACGCTGGAGATGGTCACCGACGTCGAGCGCGACTATCTCTGGACCACCTACGCCAACGATCCCCGCGCGCGCATCAATGTCGGCATCCGCCGGCGCCTTGCGCCGCTGATGGACAACGACCGGCGCAAGATCGAGTTGATGAACTCGCTGCTGCTGTCGTTCCCGGGCACGCCGATCATCTATTACGGCGACGAGATCGGGATGGGCGACAACATCTATCTCGGCGACCGCAACGGCGTCCGCACGCCGATGCAGTGGAGCCCGGACCGCAACGGCGGCTTCTCGCGCTGCGACCCCGCCCGCCTCTACGCGCCGCTGATCATGGATCCCGTTTACGGCTATGAATCCGTCAACGTGGAGGCGCAGTCGCGCAGCCTGTCCTCGCTGCTCAGCGCCACCAAGCGGCTGATCTCGGTGCGGAAGTCGACGCTCGCCTTCGGCCGCGGCACCATGACCTTCATCCGCCCGGCCAACCGCGCCGTGCTCGCCTATGTCCGCCAATACCGCGACGAGGTGATCCTCTGCGTCGCCAATCTGTCGCGCGCCGCGCAGGCCACCGAGCTCGACCTGTCGCCGTGGAAGGACCGCATCCCGCAGGAGATGCTCGGCCGCACGCGCTTTCCCGCCATCGGCGAATTGCCCTACATGATCACGCTGGGGCCGTACGGCTTCTACTGGTTCCAGCTGCAGGAGCGCGACAAGTCCGAGCCGGTGGTGCCGCGCGCGGTGCCGGAATTCGAGACGCTGGTCGTGCCGGTGAACTCGAACTGGGTCTCGCTCGCCCGCGAGCGCGGCGTGTTCGAGCGCGACGTGCTGCCGGGCTTCCTGTCACGGACGCGCTGGTATCCCGAGAACAATCCCAAGCACATCCGGACCACGCTGACCTCGGCGGTGCCGTTCAGCGACATCGGCGACAACAGACCCTGGATCGCGTTCTTCGAGACGACGCGGGACGAGGTGACGACGCGGTACGTGATGCCCATGCAGATCGAATGGGTGCGTTTCGACCGCGAACGCTTCAACCCGAAGGCGCTCGCCGCCGTCCGCCAGGGCGCACGCGAAGGCACGCTCCTCGACGTCGCGACCGAGCAGATCTTCATCGGTCTGTTCTTACGAGGGCTGTCGCAAAACCTGGTCGTGGACGAGAACAATCTGCGGCTCGAGTTCAAGGCGACCAGCCGTTTCGCCGACTACACCATCAAGGAGCCCGAACGCATCCGCACCATCGAACAGTCGAACAGTACCGCGCTGGTCGACAACAAGTACGTTGCCAAGATCTATCGGCGGCTGGAAAGCGGCATCAGCCCTGAGATCGAGATCGGCTACTATCTCACCGAGGTCGCCCGCTTTGCCAATACGCCGGCGCTGCTCGGCAGCGTCGAGCTGGTCGACGGCAACCAGCGCAGCGCGCTCGGCGTGCTGCATGCCTATGTCGAGAACCAGGGCGACGGCTGGACCGTGACGACCGGATATCTCGACCGCTATATCGACGAGCAGCGCGTGGCGCCCGCCGATGAGATGCCGCGCGAAACCCAGGAGCAGGCGCCCTATCTGCATTTCATCGCGCAGATCGGCCGGCGGCTCGCCGAGCTGCATGTCGCTCTCACCGCGGCAGAGCCCGCCGATCTCGCCCCGGAGCCGATCGACTCCGCCCAGATCAAGGCTGCGCTCTCCGACCTCAAGGCGCGTGCCGAGCGGATTCTCGAGCTGCTTGCCGACAGCCGCGACGGGCTGCGGGAGATGGACCGGCCCCTGATCGACCGGCTCATCGCTGCACGCGCGGACCTGTTCGACCGCCTCAATGCGCTCTTGCCATCCGAGATCGGCGGGTTGAACATCCGTCATCATGGCGACTTCCGGCTCGGGCAAACTCTGATCGTGAAGGACGATATCTTCATCATCGACTTCGACGGCGATCCGCGTGTGCCGCTGGCCAACAAGCGCCGCAAGGCGCCGGCCGCGCGCGACGTCGCCGGCCTGATCCATTCCATCGACCTTTCTGTGAACGTGGCGCTGAGCCGCGCGCTCACGGGTGCTTCCGACGAGCAGGACCGGCTCGCGGCCGCCCTCGACGAATGGCGCGAGCGCGCCACCGCGACCTTCCTGTCCGCCTACCGCGAAGCCATGACCGATCGGAGGCTGTGGCCGGACGATCGGTCCTGCGCGGAAGGCCTGTTGAGATTTTTCCTGCTGGATCGAGCGTTCCACGACGTAGAGTACGAGCTGTCCCGCCGGCCTGAGGGACTCCATGCGCCGCTGACCGGACTGCTTCGCATTCTGTCAAGTGCCGAGAGCGAAGCCCATGCCTAAACTGCCTGCAGAAGCCTATGCGATCATCGAAGGCCGCCACTCCGACCCCTTCCACTATCTCGGGCTGCATCCCGAGGGCGGAAAGAGCGTTGTCCGCGCGTTTCTGCCCGAGGCCACCAATGTCGAGGCAGTCGGCGACCATGGCGAGGTCGCGCCGCTCGATCGCGTCCACGATTCCGGCCTGTTCATCGGCGCCCTGCCCAACGGCTCGAAGCACTACCAGCTGCGCGCGAAGTTCGGCAACGACGTGGTCGAGTTCGAGGATGCCTACCGTTTTCCGCCGATCCTGACCGATTTCGACCTCTATTTGCTCGGCGAAGGCACCCATCAGCGCCTCTACGACAAGCTCGGCGCGCATCCGATGCGGCTCGAGGGCGTCGACGGCATCGGCTTCGTGGTGCTCGCGCCGAACGCGCGGCGCGTCTCCGTGGTCGGCGACTTCAACTACTGGGACGGGCGGCGCCATCCGATGCGGGTGCGCGGCAACGGCTATTGGGAATTGTTCATCCCGCATGCGAAGGCCGGCGATCACTACAAGTTCGAAATCGTCGGACCGCATGGTCATCTGCTGCCGCTGAAATCCGATCCGATGGCATTTGCCAGCGAGCTGCGGCCGAAGACGGCCTCGATCGTGTTCGACGAAGCGCGCCTGCCGCGACCGCGCCCGGCGCCTGAAGGCGTCAACGCATTGTCGGCGCCGATGTCGATCTACGAGGTGCATCTCGGCTCGTGGCGGCGCAAGGACAACAATGAATGGCTGACCTATCGCGAGCTGGCCGAGCAGCTGCCGGCCTATGCCCGCGACATGGGCTTCACCCATCTCGAATTCCTGCCCGTGAACGAGCATCCGTTCGATGGCTCCTGGGGCTATCAGCCGACCGGCCTCTATGCGCCGACCAGCCGTTTCGGCGGCCCCGAGGATTTTGCCGCCCTGATCGATGCCTGCCACCGCGAAGGCATCGGGGTGCTGCTCGACTGGGTGCCGGGCCACTTCCCCGACGATCCGCACGGGCTCGGCCATTTCGACGGCACCGCGCTCTACGAGCACGCCAACCCGCTGCAGGGCCGCCACCTCGACTGGGGCACGCTGATCTACAATTACGGCCGCACCGAAGTGACGAACTTCCTGGTGTCGAATGCGCTGTTCTGGATGGAGCGTTACGCCATCGACGGTCTGCGCGTCGATGCGGTCGCGTCCATGCTCTATCTCGACTACAGCCGGCCGCCCGATGCCTGGATCCCGAACCAATATGGCGGGCGGGAGAACATCGAGGCAATCAACTTCCTGCGCCGCTTCAACACGGAAGTCTTCGCCCGCTTCCCGCAGGCAACCACCGCCGCCGAGGAGTCCACCGCCTGGCCCCAAGTCTCGCGCCCGGTCGAGTTCGGCGGGCTCGGCTTCGGCTACAAGTGGAACATGGGCTGGATGCACGACACGCTGAACTACATCAGCAAGGATCCGATCCACCGCAAGCATCACCACGGCGAGATCCTGTTCGGCCTGCACTATGCGTTCTCGGAGAACTTCATCCTGCCGCTGTCGCATGATGAGGTCGTGCACGGCAAGCGCTCGATCCTCGGCCGCATGCCCGGCGACGAGTGGCAGCGCTTTGCCAATTTGCGCGCCTATTACAGCTTCATGTTCGGCCACCCCGGCAAGAAGCTCTTGTTCATGGGCGCCGAGATCGCGCAGAGCCGCGAATGGAATCACGATCAGTCGCTCGACTGGCACCTGCTCGAATACAAGGTCCATTCCGGCGTCCAGGCCTTGATCCGCGACCTCAACCGGCTCTATCGCGCGGTTCCGGCGCTGCACCAGATGGATTGCGAGCAGGCCGGCTTCGAATGGCTGATCACCGATGATGCCAACCGCAACGTCTTCGCCTGGCTGCGCAAGGGATTCGACGAGCACGCGCGGTGTCTCGTCATCGTCAACTTCTCGCCTAACGTCTACCAGAACTATCGCGTTCGCGTGCCCTTCGGCGGCAAGTGGAAGGAAGTTCTCAACTCCGATTCCGCCCATTACGGCGGCAGCAATGTCGGCAATGTCGGCGAGGTCCATGCCGAGGGCGGCGAGCTGCGCCTCACCATTCCGCCGCTGGCTGCGATCTTTCTCGTTCCGGAAAGCTGATCGATGCGCCTGACTGCCGGATCGCCCGCACGGCTCGGCGCAAGCTGGGACGGACGCGGTACCAATTTCGCGCTGTTCTCCGCCAACGCGCAGAAGGTCGAGCTCTGCCTGTTCGACACCCAAGGCCGCCGCGAGCTCGAGCGCATCGAGCTGCCCGAGAAGACGGAGGATGTCTGGCACGGCTATCTCAACGACGTCGCGCCGGGCCAGCTCTACGGCTTTCGCGTGCACGGCCCCTACGAGCCCGAGCACGGCCATCGCTTCAACGCCAACAAGCTGCTGCTCGACCCCTACGCCAAGCGGCTTGCCGGGCGCTTGGTCTGGAGCGATGCGCATTTCGCCTACCGCACGGGAAGCCCGCGCGAGGACCTGTCCTTCGACCGGCGCGACAATGCGCGCGGCATGCCCAAGGCCGTCGTGGTCGACGAGACCTTCAACTGGGGCCGCCGCGAGATCCGGCCGAATATTCCCTGGGAAGACACGATCATCTACGAGGCCCACGTCAAGGGCCTGACGCAGAAGCGCGAGGACGTTCCGCCGAATCTGCGCGGCACCTATGGCGGCCTGTCATCGCCCGCGATGATCGAGCACCTCAAGAAGCTCGGCGTCACCACGGTCGAGCTGCTGCCGGTGCACAGCTTCGTCGACGACCGCATCCTGGTGGAAAAGAAGCTCGCCAATTACTGGGGCTACAACACGCTGTCGTTCTTTGCGCCTGAGCCACGCTACGCCCAGGACAACGCACTCGATTCCTTCCGCACTACGGTGGCGCGGCTGCACGATGCCGGCATCGAGGTGATGCTCGACGTCGTCTACAACCACACCGCCGAGGGAAATCATCTCGGTCCGACGCTGTGCTATCGCGGCATCGACAACGCCTCCTATTATTGGTTGAACCGCGAGAACCCGCGCTATTACGACGACTTCACCGGATGCGGCTCGTCGGTGAACCTCGCCCATCCGCGCGTGCTGCAGATGGTGATGGATTCCCTGCGCTACTGGGTCGAGGTCTGTCATGTCGACGGCTTCCGCTTCGACCTCGCCACCACGCTGGCGCGCGGGCCGAACGGTTTTGACCGCGGCAGCTCGTTCCTCACCGCGATCCGGCAGGATCCGGTGCTGGCTGCCGTCAAGCTCGTCGCCGAGCCGTGGGACCTCGGCCTCGGCGGCTACCAGGTCGGAGCCTTTCCCTCGCAATGGTCGGAATGGAACGACCGCTATCGCAGCGCCATGCGCCGCTACTGGAGCGGTGAAGGCAGCCTGATCGGCGACATCTCCAGCCGAATGACCGCATCCTCCGACTTGTTCAACCACGACGGACGGCGGCCGCGCGCCAGCATCAACCACATCACCGTCCACGACGGCTTCACGCTCGCCGACCTCTTCAGCTACAACGAGAAGCACAACGAGGCCAACGGCGAGGACAATCGCGACGGCTCCAACGACAATCACAGCAACAATTGCGGCGTCGAGGGCCCGACCGATGATCCTGGCATCATCAACCTGCGCCGCCAGCTGCGCAAGAACGTGCTGGCCTGCCTGATGCTGGCCCAGGGCGTTCCGCTGATCCTCGCCGGCGACGAGGTCGGCAACTCGCAATCTGGCAACAACAACGCCTATTGCCAGGACAACGAGGTCGGCTGGGTCGGCTGGGACAATCTCGGCAAGGACGGCGACGACATGATCGACTTCGTTGCCCATCTCGCCGACATCCGCCGCCGTTTCTCACAGTTGCGCAGCCATCGCTGGCTCGACGGCCGCCCCAAGGACGGCGTCTCCTACGGCGCATTGTGGCTGACGCCCGCCGGCAACGAGATGACGGAGAGTGACTGGACATTCCCGGATGGGCGGTTTCTCTCCTATGTGATGGGCCCGATGGAACCGGGCGGCGCTGCGATCTTTATCGTACTGAACGCCGCTCCCGAAGAGATCGCATTCAAATTGCCCAAAATGACCGAATACAAGCGCTGGCAGCAGATCCTGAACACGACCGATGCCAAGCTGAATACGATCGACTTCCTGCCCGGGAGCGACAGCAAGGCGCCGCCGCGCTCCATGCTCGCCTTCGCAGGCGCACTATGAGGCCATCCTTCGGGGCGAGGCCGACCAAGGACGGCGTGTCGTTCCGGCTGTGGGCGCCGGCCGCGCGCCGCGTCGATCTCCTGCTCGACCGCAGGCACGCGATGCAGCGCCGGCAGGATGGCTGGTTCGTCGCCGAGATCGCCGGCTTGTCATCTGGCAGCAAGTACAAGTTCAGGATCGACGACGACATCGACGTGCCGGATCCCGCTTCGGCCTTCCAGCCCGACGACGTGTTCGGCCCGAGCGAGGTGATCGATCACGATGCCTTCGTCTGGCGCGCACGCGATTGGCGCGGCCGTCCCTGGGAAGAGACGGTGCTGGTCGAGACCCATGTCGGCACCTTCACGTCCGAAGGCAGCTATCGCGCCATGATCGACAAGCTCGATCACCTCGCCGCGACCGGCATCAATGCGGTGGAATTGATGCCGCTCGCCGATTTCGCAGGCCGCCGCGGCTGGGGCTATGACGGCGTGCTGTGGTATGCGCCGGACAGCGCCTATGGCCGGCCCGAAGACCTGAAGACGCTGATCGACGAGGCGCATCTGCGCGGGCTGATGGTGTTCCTCGACGTCGTCTACAATCATTTCGGCCCGGAAGGAAACTATCTCGGCCGTTACGCGCCGACCTTCTTCACCGATGCGCACACGCCGTGGGGCAGCGCGATCGATTATCGCGTGCCGCAGGTGCGAGCCTTCGCCGTCGAGAATGCGCTGTCCTGGCTCGGCGACTACCGCTTCGATGGCCTCAGACTCGACGCCGCCAACCACATCATGGCTGTCCCGGGCGAGCAGTCCATGCTGCAGGACCTCAGCGTTGCCACCGGCGAGCTCGCCAAGGCCACGGGACGCCACATCCATCTCGTGCTGGAGAACGGCGACAACCGCGCCAGCCTGCTCGATGCCGCGCAGGAGCCGCCGAACGGCAAATATCGCGGGCAGTGGAACGACGATTATCATCACGTCTGGCACGTGATGCTGACCGGCGAGCATGCCGGCTACTATGGCGATTACCAGACGCCGCGCCTGGATCTGGCACGCGCTCTCGCCTCCGGCTTCGTCTATCAGGGCGAGATCTCGGAATTCTGGGGCAAGAAGCCGCGCGGCGAGCCGAGCGGCCAGCTGCCGCCGGCGACCTTCGTCAATTTCCTGCAGAACCACGACCAGATCGGCAATCGCCCGCTGGGCGAGCGGCTGGAAAGCCTGGCATCGCCACAGCAGATCGAGGCCGCGCTCGCGCTCACCCTGCTCGCGCCGATGGTGCCGATGCTGTTTCAGGGCGAGGAATGGGGCTCGACGGTCCCCTTCCCGTTCTTCTGCGATTTCCAGGGCGAACTCGCCGATGCCGTGCGCAAGGGCCGCAAGCGCGAATATGCCTGGGCTTACGAGAAATACGGCGACGAGGTGCCCGACCCGCTCGATCCGGCAACGCTGCAATCGGCCGTGCTCGACTGGACCGGCCGCACGCCGCAACAGGATGCGCGGCTCGCGCTGGTGCGTGAGTTGCTCGGCGTCCGTCGCAAGCAGATCGTGCCGCGGCTGAAGGGCGCAAGCTTCGGTGATGCCGAGGCGGCCGACAACGGCCTCGTCACCGCACATTGGCGCATGGGCGACGGCACCACGTTGCGTCTTGTCGCCAACCTGTCGGATCATGAGATCACCTCCAGCGTCAGCGCGGGCACGCCGATCTGGGGCGGCGGAGCCGGCGAGCGGCTCACGCCCTGGTCGGTGGTTTGGCGCCTCGGAGGTTAGAATGCCTCCCGCCATTCCGCTCGCGACCTACCGGCTCCAGCTCACCGCGGATTTCGATTTCGACAAGGCCGCCGCGGTCGTTCCTTATCTCAAGGCGCTGGGCATCACCCATCTCTACGCCTCGCCAGTGATGAAGGCCCGCAAAGGCTCGACCCATGGCTATGACACGGTCGATCACGGCCAGTTCAATCCCGAGCTCGGCGGTGAGACCGGCTTTGCGCGGCTGAGCCAGGCGCTTCAGCAGCACGATCTCGGGCTCATCATCGATTTCGTCCCCAACCATGTCGGCGTGCATTTTGCCGACAATCCGTGGTGGCTCGACGTGCTGGAATGGGGCCAGGCCTCGCCGCACGCGGCGTCCTTCGACATCGACTGGGACCAGCTGGCCTACCGCGCCCGCGGCGGCGTGCTGCTGCCGATCCTCGGCGCGTCCTACGGCGAGGCGCTGGAGCGCGGCGATATCGAGCTGCGCTACGACCCCGACGAAGGAACTTTTTCCGCCTGGTATTTCGAGCACCGCTTACCGATCGCGCCGGAGCGCTATGGCGAGATGCTGCGGATTGTCGTCAAGGAGGCGGACGCGGCGGAAACGGAGCCCGGCAAGCGCCTGCTGTCGCTCGCGACCCGCACCACAGGGCTGCGGCGCCCCAATCGCAAGGAAGCTCCCGGCTTCAAGTCCGAGCTCAAGGAGATCGCAGGCGCCGCCGACATCATCAAGCGCGGCCTTGCCGCCTATCGCGCCGGCAAGGACCGCCCGGCACAGACGTTGACGCTGCATCATCTCCTCGAGCGCCAGCACTACAAGCTCGGGCACTGGCGGCTTGCTTCCAGCGACATCAATTATCGCCGCTTCTTCGACGTCAACGGC
Organism: Bradyrhizobium sp. BRP23; assembly: GCF_020194135.1. Lineage (NCBI taxonomy): Bacteria > Pseudomonadati > Pseudomonadota > Alphaproteobacteria > Hyphomicrobiales > Nitrobacteraceae > Bradyrhizobium > Bradyrhizobium sp. BRP23. Next base: position 385,104 of record NZ_JADYVW010000006.1, read on the forward strand.
CTCGCCGGCCTGCGCGTCGAGGACGCGAGCACGTTTGCCGCTACGCACCGGCTGGTGAAGCAGCTCATCGCCGACGGCAAATTGCAGGGAATCCGGCTCGATCACATCGACGGCCTGCGTGACCCGGCCCAGTATTGCCAGCGATTGCGCCGCCTGGTGCGCGACGCGCAGGGCAACGCAAAGCCCTTCTACACCGTGATCGAGAAGATCCTCTGCGAGCACGAACGCCTGCCGCATTTCGCCGGCGTCCAGGGCACCACCGGCTACGAGTGGATGAATGTCATCACCCACGTGCTGGTCGATCCCAGGGGACTGGAGGCGCTGGACGAGACCTGGCGGCAGATCAGCAACCGGCCGCCGCGGCTTGTGCCTTACGTCAAGGACGCCAAGCGGCGGGTGCTGGAGACGCTGCTCACCAGCGAGTTCACCGTGCTGACGCGCCTGCTCGCGCGCATCGCCAACGGCCATTATTCGACGCGCGACTTCTCGGCCGACAGCCTGCGGCAGGCGCTCGAGCTCTATGTGCTGCATTTCCCGGTCTATCGTACCTACCTGACGCATAGTGGCCCGACCGCAGCGGACCGCAAGCTGATCGACGACACCATCGCGCGCGCCCGCCGCGACTGGTTCGCCGCCGACGAAGGCATCTTCGACTTCCTGCGCGATGCCTTGACCATGGACCTGCTCAAGCCGGGCCGCCCGCCGCACAGCGCCCCGCGCGTGCGCCGCTTCGCGCTGAAGGTGCAGCAATTCACCGGCCCGATGATGGCAAAGTCGCTGGAGGACACCGCGTTCTATCAATTCCACCGGCTGCTGGCGCTGAACGAGGTCGGCGGCGACCCCGCCAGCACCGGCCTCAGCATTCCCGCCTTCCACCAGGCCATGCTGGCCCGCGCCAGGGAATGGCCGCAAGGCATGACCGCAACCGCCACCCACGACACCAAGCGTGGTGAGGATGCGCGCACGCGCATCGCATCGCTCAGCGAGATTCCCGGTGAATGGACCAGCGCAGTGGCGCGCTGGAAGGTGCTGAACGCGCCGCACCTCACGCTGCACGGCAATTTCCGCGCGCCGTCGGCGACGTTCGAATACATGCTCTACCAGACCCTGCTCGGTGTCTGGCCGGTTCAAGCGCCGGCCGATGCTGGCTTCATCGAGCGCATCCAGGCCTATGCCCTCAAGGCCGCGCGCGAAGGCAAGGAGGAGACGAGCTGGCTCAACCCTCATGAAGCGTATGAGAACGGGATCCGCGATTTCATCGCGAAGATCCTCGACCCCGACCAGTCCGCGGAATTCCTTCAGGCCTTGCAGACGCTGGCGCGCCGCGTCGCGCTGCTCGGCACGCTGAACTCGCTAAGCCAGCTCACGCTCAAGGCGACGCTGCCGGGCGTGCCGGACTTCTATCAAGGCACCGAATTCTGGGACCTGTCGCTGGTCGATCCCGACAACCGCCGCCCGGTCGACTTCGCCGCACGCCACGCGGCGCTGACATCACTGGAAGCGCCGGACTGGAGCGGCCTGATCAAGAGCTGGCCGGACGGCAAGCTCAAGCTGGCCTGGACGCGGCATCTGCTCAAGCTGCGCAACGAGCTGGCCGACGTCTTCGCGCAGGGCGACTACCAGCCGCTTGAGGTACGGGGCGCCCATGCCGACCATGTCATCGCCTTCGCGCGTCGTCATGGCCGCGCCGCCGCGATCGTCGTCGTCGGCCGTCATTTCACGCCGTTCACCCAAGCCGGCCGGGAATGGCCCGCACCCGAAGCTATCGACGCCACCATCGACATCACGGGCTATGCCGTGCCCGGCCTTGCCGGCAACGACTTGCCGCTCGCGCAGGCCTTCCGTGACTGTCCTGCCTTGGTCATCGCGGCCCGAACGGCGAACGCCGTCAGGGCGCCGCGGCAACGCGTGCGCGCCTGAAGTTACTTCTCCCCGTCCTTGGTCAGCAGCAATTGGCCGCGCTTCCTGATCGTCGCCTGCGCCATCTCGGCAAAGCGCTGCAACAGCCAGGGCAGCACCACCTCGACCCGAACCTGATCGTCGCCGACATCGACCTGCCCCGTCGCGACCTGGCCGAGCGCGCGGATGCGGAAGGCCATAGTGTCGCCGCTCCAGCGTTCCTCCTCGACCTGCATCACCGGAATGCTCGCCGCGGCGCGGCCGAGCCCCGTCTTGAGCCGGCGCACCGCCTCCTCACGGCCGAGACGATGCGGAATCGAGACGACGAGCGGTGCTGACATGGTCCTGCCTCTTCTGACTGACGTCACATAATCATGCCGGGTCGACCAACAAAGGTTCCATGCAAGTTGATCCCCCGGCCGTGTTTCAAAGCCGGAACTTTACAACCTGCGGCAAGTTGCTCCCGCACAACGGGACAGGTTGCAATGACCCTTCTTACGAAGGGCTGGAGGAGATTCGCATGTCAATCGGCACGATCATTCTGATCATCTTGATCATCGCCCTGCTCGGCGGCTTCAGCGGCATCGGCGGCGGGCCGTTCTACGGCACCGGTTATTACGGCGGCGGCGGCCTCGGGCTCGTCATCGTCATTCTGCTGATCCTGATCCTGATGGGAAGGATCTAGATGCAGACTTCGTAGGATGGGCAAAGGCGCAACGCGCCGTGCCCACCACTTCGCTCGAACGAAACAAGGTGGTGGGCACGCTCCGCTTTGCCCACCCTACGACACCCGCCTTCCCCGCAACAGCGGCAGACCTACTTCACCTTCCCCGCCAGCTTCTTCATCGCGGCCTTGATCGACACGGCTGCATCCTCATACCCCTCCCATGCCTTCGATCGCGCCAGCAGGGCCGGCACGGTGCGCAGCGTATAGCGCTTGGGATCGAGGTCGCTCTTCACCTGCGCCCAGGTCACCGGCATCGAGACCGTGGCCCCGGCGCGCGCTCGGGGCGACAACGGGGCCACCGCCGTCGACATGCGGTCGTTGCGCAGATAATCCAGGAAGATCTTTCCCCTGCGCAGCTTCTTCGACATGTTGAGCAGATAGCGCTCGGGATCGTCGTCGGCCATCCACTGGCAGACGCCTTGCGCAAACGCCTTGGCCTCCTTCCAGCTCACCTTGTCGCGCGCGCCATGGAGCAGCGGCACCACGACGTGAAGGCCCTTGCCGCCGGTGGTCTTGCAGAAGCTGTCCATGCCGATATCGGCGAGCCGCTGCCGCATCTCCTTGGCCGCCTCGACCACGTCGGGAAAGTCCACGTCGGGGGCGGGGTCGAGATCGAACACCAGGCGGCCCGGGGTGTCATAGGCATAGGGCGCGCAGTTCCAGGGATGCAGCTCGACGCCGCCGATCTGCGCCACCGCGGCGAGCCCTTCGATCCGGTCGATCTGAAGATACGGCTTGCGGTCGCCGGAGACCCGCGCGAGCTCAAGAAGGTTCGACGTTCCCTGCATCGCATGGCGCTGGAAGAAGCACTCGCCCTTGATGCCGTCGGGCGCGCGGATCAGCGAACAGGGCCGGCCCTTGAGATGCACGATCATCCATTCGCCGACGGCTTCGAGGTAGCGGGCAAGATCCAGCTTGGTGACGGCACCACCATCGCCGTCATCCGGCCAGAGCGGCTTGTCCGGCTTGGAGATGACGACGCCCATGACCTCGGCATTTTGAGCGGTCTGCTTCGCTCGCCCGCCCGCCTTCGCGCGCGCCGACTTCCTGGTTTTGGGCTCGGCGAGCTCGGTGTCGACGGGCGTCTCGGCCTCGACCTCCTCGGCCGCCTTGTCCTGCCGCAAGCCCTTGAAGGCCGCCTGGCGAATATTGCCGTCGGCCGTGAAGCCCGCGAACTCGATTTCGGCGACGAGCTCCGGCTTCAGCCAATGCACGTCCCGCGTCTTCTTCGGCGCGTTCTTGCCGCCGAACGGGCTTTCCTTGCTCTCAATCGCCTTCAGCGCCGGCATGATGCGCTTGACTTTATCAGCGCCAAAGCCGGTGCCGACCATGCCGACGAAGGCGAGATGATCGCCGCGCTGCACGCCTGCCATCAGCGAACGGAATTTGCCGTTGGTGGTCTTGTAGCCGCCGATCACCACCTCGTGTCCGGCGCGGCATTTCGACTTGACCCAGCTCTCGGTGCGCCCCGAACGATACGGCGCGTTCAGCTTCTTCGACACCACCCCTTCGAGCTCGAGCTTGCAGGCCGATTGCAGCACCGCATCGCCGCCGCTCTCGAAATGCTCGACATAGCGGATCTGAGTCGATTTCCGCTTGCGCGATTCCAGCAGCTTCTTGAGCTGCGCCTTGCGCTCCCCAAGCGGCAGCCGACGGTAGTCCTGCCCTTCCGCGAAAAGCAGATCGAAGGCGAAGAAGATCAGGTCGTCGGTCTTGCCATCGGACAGCGCAGCTTGCAGCGAGGAGAAGTTCGGCGCGCCGTTATGGTCGAGCGCGACGATCTCGCCGTCGATCATCACGTCCGGCAGCGCGGCGGCTTCCTCGGCGATGGAGGCGAACTTGCTGGTCCAGTCGAGACCCTTGCGCGTCTTCAGCGTTGCCTCGCCGTCCTCGACCCGGAGCTGAACGCGATAGCCGTCGAATTTGATTTCGTGGCACCAGCCCTCGTCTCCGGGCGGCCGCTCGACCAGCGTGCAGAGCTGCGGCGCAACGAAATCCGGCATCTCAGACACCGTCTTAGCCCTCGTCGCGGTCGCGGCAGTTTTCTTCGCCGCTTTGCCGCCCTTCAACGCGGTGCGCGGCGACGGCTTCACCGTCCGCCCTTTCGTCTCTTCCGCGCGGTTGGACTGCCAGACCGCGTCGGCCTTGCCCTTGGTCCCCTTCGCCAGCATGAACGGCTTCGGCGCGCGGCCCTTTCCCTCCGCGATCTGTTCCATCGCCCGGCCCGAGGCGACGGACTTGTCCTGCTCGAGAATATCGTTGTCCGCGCCTTCGCGGACATACTCGTCACGATGCTTGATCAAGAGCCAGTTGGTCCGCTTCTCGCCGCCGCGGTTGCGCATCCGCACCAAGACCCAGCTTCCCTGCAGCTTGTCGCCATGGAGCGTGAACTTCAGGTCGCCTTTCTTGAAGCCGGCTTCCGGATCGTCCGATTCCCAGGTGCCGCGGTCCCACAACATCACGGTGCCGCCGCCGTACTGGCCTTCCGGAATCGTGCCTTCGAAATCGCCGTAATCGAGCGGATGGTCCTCGACTTCGACGGCCAGCCGCTTGTCGTGGGGATCAAGCGAAGGCCCCTTCGTCACCGCCCAGGACTTGAACACGCCGTCGAATTCGAGCCGGAGGTCGTAGTGCAGCCGGGTCGCATCATGCTTCTGGATGACGAAGCGCCGCTGTTTCGATGGCGCCACGGCGGTCTTGCCCGATGGCTCCGGCGTTTTCTCGAAGTCCCGCTTCTGTCGGTAGGTGGAGAGTTTCTGCAGCACGTCCCGTCCCGCTTCTCGTTCGGCACTTGAAGCCTATCACGGCGAAAGTCCCGCCCGGAACCAAAACCCGATGGGACGGTTGGGGTTCCAAAACGCCTTGAAAACGCTGGAGAATGGAATGGCCCCGCGCGCCTACTGGAAGGGAACGTTGAAGCTGTCGCTGGTCAGTTGCCCGGTCGTGCTCTATCCGGCGACCACCGCGGCCGAGAAGACGCGGTTTCACCTGATCAACCGCGAGACCGGGAACCGGCTCAAGCAGCAGATGATCGATTCCGAGACCGGCGACGTCGTCGAGAGCGACCAGAAGGGCCGCGGCTACGAAGTGCGCAAGGGCAAGTACGTCGAGATCGAGCCGGAGGAGCTCGAGGCGGTCCAGATCGAGAGCAATCACACCATCGACATCGAGAGCTTCGTGCCGCGCGAGGAGATCGACCAGCGCTTCCTCAACCACCCCTACTACATCGCCCCCGACGGCAAGGCCGCGGTCGACGCCTTCGCGGTGATCCGCGACGCCATGAAGGACCAGGAGCGCGTGGCGCTCGCCAAGATCGTTCTGACGAATCGCGAGCACGTCATGGCGATCGAGCCGCGCGGCAAGGGCCTGCTCGGCACCACGCTGCGCTTCCCTTACGAGCTGCGCGAGGAGGACCAGTTCTTCGACGACATCAAGAGCCCGAAGATCACCAAGGACATGGTCGAGCTCGCCGGCCACATCCTGCAGACCAAGGCGGCGCATTTCGATCCCAGCAAGTTCAAGGACGAATACGAGGACGCGTTGAAGGCCCTGGTGAAGCGCAAGGCCAGCGGCAAGAAGATCGAGCTGCCCGAGCCCGAGGAACGGCCGAGCAACGTCGTCGGCCTGATGGACGCTCTGAAGCAGAGCCTGAAGGGACGCGGCGGGAAGAAGTCGGCGGCGAAGTCGCACGCGCGGCGCGCGACCGGACGGCACCGCAGCGCGAAGAAGGCGCACCGGTCGACGGCAAGGCACAGGAAGGCGGGTTAGTTCGTCATTCCGGGGCGATGCGAAGCATCGAGCCCGGAATCCATCGTGCCAAGCGCGACGGGCAGAGAAATGGATTCCGGGCCCGCGCCAACGGGCGCGTCCCGGAATGACAGCCGGGGTCTATTCCCCCGCCTTCAGCCGATACCCGATCCCCGTCTCCGTCAGCACGTATTGCGGCTGCTCCGGATCGGCTTCGATCTTCTGGCGAAGCTGGCGGACATAGACGCGCAGATATTGCGCGTCGGTCAATTCGTCCCACAGCTCCTTCAGCAGGAAGCGGTGGGTGAGCACCTTGCCGGCGTGCTGCACCAGCACCCGCAACAGATCGTATTCCTTCGGCGAGAGCTTCACCTCGCGATCCCCGACCTTGACGATGCGACGAACGAGATCGACCGAGAGATCGCCGGTGCGGAACACCGGACGCTCGCCCTTGACCTGAAGCTGGTGGCGCAGCGCGGCGCGCAGGCGCGCCAGCAGCTCCTCCATGCCGAACGGCTTGGTGAGATAATCGTCGGCGCCGAGATCGAGCGCCTGGACCTTGCCGGCTTCGTCGCCGCGGCTCGACAGCACCACGATCGGCACGCCGTCGTTGCGGGCGCGGATGGTGCGGAGCAGCTCATGGCCCTGAACGTCGGGCAGGCCGAGATCCAGGATGATCAGCGCCGGCTCCTCGCCAAGTTTCTCCAGCGCCGTCTTGCCGTTCGGCGCTTCCAGGATTTCGTAGCCCTGGGTCGTCAGCCCCATTCGCAGCAATTTGCGGATCGGCGGCTCGTCGTCGATGACCAGGACCTTGATCGGAGCAGCGCTCATGCGGCGGTATCCAATGCGTGGCTCTCTGCCGGAACCGGCAGGCGAATGGTGAGGACCGCGCCGCTCCGCTCGCTGCGATTGGCGGCGGAGATCGTGCCGCGCATCGCCTCGACGAAGCCGCGCGAGATGGCAAGCCCGAGCCCGGTGCCGGGACGGACGTGATCGCCCTTCTGCACGCGATAGAACTTGTCGAACACGCTCTCGAGCTCGTCCGGTGGAATGCCGGCGCCCTCGTCGGCGACCTCGAGCACGACATGAGCGCTGTCGCGCCGGCCGCGGATCGAGATCGTGGTTTCGGGGGGCGCGTATTTCGCGGCATTGTCAAGCAGGTTGAACAGCACCTGCTCGAACAGCACGGCGTCGAGCTGGAGCATCGGCAGATCGGCGGCCAGCACCAGCTCGACCTTGTGGCGGCTGAGGATCTTGCTGGCGCGCCGGAGCGCGCTGCCGACGATCTCGCTGAGATCGTGCAGCGCTGTGTTGGGCACGATGGCGCCGGATTCGAGCTTGGTCATGTCGAGCAGATTGGCGATGAAGCGGTTGAGCCGCTCGGATTCGTCGATCACGGTGGCGAGCAAATCGCGCTTCTCGGTGTCCGAGAGCGCGCCGGCGAGATCGCGCATGGTGGAGGCCGCCCCTAACACCGAGGCGAGCGGCGTCTTCAGATCGTGCGAGATCGAGGTCAACAGCGCCGAGCGCAGCCGCTCGGATTCGACGGTGCGCTTGACGCGGTCCATGTCCTCGACCAGCAGCACACGCTCGATCGCGAGCGCGCCCTGGTCGACCAGCGCATCGAGTAGCCGCCGCTGGTCCGGCGTCAGCAGCGGGCCGGTGCGATCGTTGTCGATGCCGATCACACCGATTGGGCCCCGCCCGGTGCGCATCGGCAGGAACAGCCGTTTTGCGCCGGGCAAGGTGTCCGAGCCGCGGCCGGCGGGGCGATCGTTGCTCCAGGCCCAGTTGGCGGCGGCAAGGTCGGCCTGGTCGAGCTCGTCTTCGGGCGGATAGCCTGATTTCACCGTAAGCAGGCCGTCATCCGGCAACAGCAGCACCACGCGGACCTTGAGCATCAATGCGATCTGGTAGGCACTCGCCCACAAGACGTCGTCGAGCGTGGCGGTGCCGGCGAGCTTGCGGCTGAAGGCATAGAGCTGCTCGGTCATCCTGATCCGGCCGATCGCGGTGTCGGCCTGGATGCGCACGCGCGCCGCGACATTGGAGACGATCATCGCCACCACCATGAACAGCACGAAAGCGGCGACATTGGTCGGGTCGGTGATCGTGAAGGTGTAGATCGGCGGGATGAAGAAGAAATTGTAGCAGAGCGAAGCCGCCACCGTGGCCAGCAGCGAGGGCCACAGGCCGTAGCGCACGGCAACCGCGACGACCGAGGTCAGCAGCACGAGATCGACGTTCTCGATGCCGAAATAGGGCTGGATCAGCTTGGCAGCGCCGAGACCCACAAGCACGATCCCAAGCGCCTTGAGAAAAGGCAAAGGATCGAACGGCTCGGATCGTGCGGCGGTCTGCACCGCCATCTTGGGCGCGGCCTCTCCGGAAAGCTCGTTGCCGGGAATGACGTGAACGCTGATATTGCCCGCACGCCGTACCAGGTCGTGCACGACCGAGCCGCGCGTCATCTCGAACCAGCGCGAGCGCGTCGACTTGCCGATCACGATCTGGGTGACGTTGTTGCCGTGCGCGAAACCGATGAGATCGTCAGCGATGCGGCGGCCGGCGGCGGGAATGGTCAAGGCTTCGCCGCCGAGCGATTCCGCGAGCCGCAGCGTATCGGCCAGCCGATCGCGCTCCTCGTCGGACAATTGCAGCGATCGCCGCGTCTCGATCGAAATCGCGGTGAACGGCGCATGCAGCCGGTCGGCCAATCGCTTGGTGTAGCGCACGAGGCCGGCCGCGCGCGGGTCTTCGCTGACGCAGACCAGGATGCGCTCACCCGCCGCCCAGGGCCCCGGAATCGCATTCGCCTGCATGTGGTTGAGCAGCTGCTCGTCGACCCGCTCGGCGGTGCGCCGCAGTGCGAGCTCGCGCAGCGCCGTGAGATTGCCTGGCGAGAAATAATGCTCCAGCGCCCGCTCGGCCTGCTTGGGCACATAGACCTTGCCCTCCTTCAGGCGCTGGATCAGGTCGTCGGGCGTGAGGTCGATCAGCTCGATCGCGTCGGCGCGGTCGAACACCGAATCCGGCACGGTCTCGCGCACCCGGACATGGGTGATCTGGGCAACGACGTCGTTCAGGCTCTCGATGTGCTGGATGTTGACGGCGGTATAGACGTCGATGCCGTGCGAGAGCAGCTCCTCGACGTCGAGATAGCGCTTGGGATGGCGGCTTCCGGACGCATTGGTGTGGGCGAGTTCGTCGACGAGCGCAATCTGCGGCCGCCGCGCGATCACCGCGTCGAGGTCCATCTCCTCGACGATCTGGCCGCGGTAGTCCAGCCTCTTGCGCGGGACCACTTCGAGGCCGCGCACCAGCGCCTCGGTCTCGGCACGGCCATGGGTCTCGACGAAACCGACCACGACATCGATGCCGGCCTTGCGCTTGGCCTGGGCGCTTTGCAGCATCTCGTAGGTCTTGCCGACGCCGGGAGCGGCGCCGACGAAGATCTTCAGCCTGCCGCTCGCACCCTCCTCCCGGCGCGCCGCTTCCAGCAGGGCCTCCGGTGACGGACGTTGTTCGGGATCGCGGCGCTCTCGGACCATCTTGCCAGTATAGTCACCCCTCCACTGCGAGCCTAGACGGCTACCTCGCGGCCATGCGATCGAGCGCGAGATTCAATGCCAGAACGTTAACCCTGGGCTCGCCGAGCAGGCCGAGCAGGCGGCCTTCGGTGCTGGCGGTCACGAGCTGCTTGACCTGATCCTCAGGCAGCTTCCGCGCCTTCGCCACGCGCGGCACCTGGAATTGCGCCGCTTCCGGCGAGATGTTCGGGTCGAGGCCGCTGGCCGAGGTCGTCACCAGGTCGACCGGCACCGGGGCGCTCGGGTTTTCGCTCCTGAGCTTGTCCACATCTTCCTTCAACCGGTCGGCCAGCGCCTTGCTGGTCGGACCGAGATTGGAGCCGCCCGAATTGGCGGCGTTGTAGGGCGCGGACACCGTCTTGGTCGAATCGTTCGGGTCAGGCGCCAGCGTCGCCGAGGGGCGGCCGTGGAAATATTTGTCGTCCTTGAATTCTTGCCCGATCAGGGCGGAGCCGATCACCTTGCCGTCCTTCTCGATCAGGCTGCCTTGCGCCTGCACGGGAAACAACGCGCCGGCAATGCCGGTCATGGCGAGCGGATAGGCAAGGCCCGTGATGGCGGTGAGTACCAGCAAGAGAACGATGGCGGGGCGGATTTCTCTGAGCATGTGCTTTCTCCTGTTTCTTCCGTCATTGCGAGCGAAGCGAAGCAATCCAGGGTCTTTCCGCGGAGGCAGTCTGGATTGCTTCGTCGCTTCGCTCCTCGCAATGACGGGTTAGGCCAAGTGCAAGGCGGTCACGACGAGGTCGATCGCCTTGATGCCGATGAAAGGAATGACGATGCCGCCGAGCCCGTAGATCAGGAGGTTGCGGCGGAGCAGCGCGCCGGCACCGACGGCGCGATAGGCGACGCCCTTCAGCGCCAGCGGGATCAAGCCGATGATGATCAGCGCATTGAAGATGATCGCCGACAGGATGGCGCTCTGCGGGCTCGACAGGTTCATGACGTTGAGCACGCCAAGCTGCGGATAGAACGCCAGGAACATCGCAGGGATGATCGCAAAATACTTGGCCACGTCGTTGGCGATCGAGAACGTGGTCAGCGCACCGCGCGTCATCAGGAGCTGCTTGCCGATCTCGACCACCTCGATCAGCTTGGTCGGGTTGGAGTCGAGGTCGACCATGTTGCCGGCCTCGCGGGCTGCCTGCGTGCCGGTGTTCATGGCGACGCCGACATCGGCCTGGGCGAGCGCCGGCGCGTCGTTGGTGCCGTCGCCGCACATCGCCACCAGCTTGCCCTTGGCCTGCTCGTCGCGGATCAGCTTGAGCTTGTCCTCGGGCGTTGCCTGCGCCAGGAAATCGTCGACGCCGGCTTCCGCGGCGATCGCGGCCGCCGTCATCGGGTTGTCGCCGGTGATCATGATGGTGCGGATGCCCATGCGGCGGAGCTCGGCGAAGCGTTCGCGGATGCCGCCCTTGACGATGTCCTTGAGCTGGACGATGCCGAGCAGCTTTCCGTCCTTGGCTACCGCCAGCGGCGTGCCGCCCGATTTGGCGACCTCGTCGGCAATGGCGCTGATCTCGCGGCCCGCCTCGGATAGGGCCGCGGGCTGCATCGCCCGTGCCGCATTACCGGAGGAGATCGCGGTCGGCGCCCTGCCGGCGATATAATTGAGCATCGCATCGACCGCGCCCTTGCGCACCGACGAGCCGCCCGCATCGACACCGCTCATTCGGGTCTGCGCCGTGAACGGCACGAAGGTCGCGCCCAGTTCGGCCATGTCGCGGCCGCGGATGCCGTACTTCTCCTTGGCCAGCACGACGATGGAGCGGCCTTCCGGGGTCTCGTCCGCCAGCGAGGCAAGCTGAGCGGCATCCGCCAGCTCCTGCTCGGTGACGCCGCGCACGGGACGGAAGGCCGTCGCCTGCCGGTTGCCGAGGGTGATGGTGCCGGTCTTGTCGAGCAGCAGCGTGTCGACGTCGCCGGCGGCCTCGACCGCGCGGCCCGACATCGCCAGCACATTGAAGCGCACCAGGCGGTCCATGCCGGCGATGCCGATCGCCGACAACAGCGCACCGATCGTGGTCGGGATCAGCGTCACGAACAGAGCGACCAGCACGACCACCGAGATCGAGCCGCCGGCATAAGCGGCGTAGCTCGGGATCGTCACCGTGGCGAACACGAAGATGATGGTGAGGCCGGCGAGCAGGATGTTGAGCGCGATCTCGTTCGGCGTCTTCTGCCGCTCGGCGCCCTCGACCAGCTTGATCATGCGGTCGATGAAGGTCGAGCCCTGCGCGGCGGTGATGCGCACCCGGATCCAGTCCGACAGCACCTGCGTGCCGCCCGTCACCGCCGAACGGTCGCCGCCGGATTCGCGGATCACGGGCGCGGACTCGCCGGTGATGGCGGCCTCGTTGACGGAGGCGACGCCCTCGACCACCTCGCCGTCCGAGGGGATGGTGTCGCCGGCCTCGACCAACACGAGATCGCCGACCTTCAGGCTCGTGCCCGGCACGAGCTTGTAGTCCCGGCCCGCGCCGCTCAGGAGCTTGGCCTGGCTCTCGGTGCGGGTCTTGCGCAGTGTCTCGGCCTGCGCCTTGCCACGGCCCTCGGCCACGGCTTCGGCGAGATTGGCGAACAGCACGGTGAACCACAGCCAGAGGATGATCTGGAAGGTGAAGCCGAGATTCTCCCCGCCGGTGACGAGGTCGCGCAGGAAGATCACGGTCGTGAGCGCGGCCACGATCTCGACCACGAACATCACAGGGTTCTTGATCATGGCGCGCGGATCGAGCTTGGTGAAGGCAGCGCCGATCGCTGGCATCACGATCTTCGGATCCAGCATCGCCGAGACCGGCATGCGCTTGTTGGATTTGTGGACAGGTTCCATGGAGGTCACTCCGAAAAGCGAGATCAGAAGACGTTGCCGGCGTTCATTGCGAGATGCTCGACGATGGGGCCGAGTGCGAGCGCCGGGAAGAAGGTCAGGCCGCCCATGATCAGGATGACGCCGACGACGAGGCCGACGAACAGGCCTCCGGTGGTCGGGAAAGTGCCCATCGACGGCGGGATCGACTTCTTGGCCGCGAGCGAGCCTGCGATCGCCATCGCCGGCACGATCATGAAGAAGCGGCCGACGAACATCGCGGATGCGCCCGTCAGGTTGTAGAACGGGGTGTTGCCGGTCAGGCCGGCGAAGGCGGAGCCGTTGTTGGCGGTCTGCGACGTATAGGCGTAGAGCACTTCCGAGAAGCCGTGCGGGCCCGCATTCGCCATCGAGGCAACGCCGGTGGGCAGCACGACCGCGACGGCCGACCAGCCCAGGATCATCAGCGGCAGGATCAGGATCGCGAGCATCGCCATCTTGACCTCGCGGGCCTCGATCTTCTTGCCGACATATTCCGGCGTACGGCCGACCATCAGGCCTGCGACGAAGATCGCGAGAACGACGAACAGCAGCATGCCGTATAGGCCGGCGCCGACGCCGCCGACGATGATCTCCCCTAACTCCATGTTGATCAGCGGGACCATGCCGCCAAGCGCGGTGAAGCTGTCGTGCATGGCGTTCACGGCACCGCAGGACGCGGCGGTGGTGATCACCGCGAACAGCGAGGACGCGACGATGCCGAAGCGGACTTCCTTGCCCTCCATGTTGCCGCCGGTCAGGCCGAGTGCATGCAGGGTCGTGGTGCCGCTGGCTTCAGCCCAATAGCAAACGGCGACGCCTGCGACGAACAGCACGCCCATCACGGCGAGGATCGCCCAGCCCTGGCGCTGGTTGCCGACCATGCGGCCGAACACGTTGGTGAGCGCCGCGCCGAGCACGAAGATCGACAGCATCTGCACGAAATTCGACAGCGCGGTCGGGTTCTCGAAGGGGTGAGCGGCATTGGCATTGAAGAAGCCGCCGCCATTGGTCCCTAGCATCTTGATTGCGACCTGCGAGGCGACCGGGCCGACCGCGATGGTCTGCTTGGCGCCCTCGAGCGTGGTCGCTTCGACGTAGTCGCCAAGCGTTTGCGGGATGCCCTGCCAAACCAGGAACAGCGTGAACACGACACAGATCGGCAGCAGGATGTAGAGCGTGCAGCGGGTCACATCGACCCAGAAGTTGCCGATTGTGCGCATGGACGCGCGGGCAAAGCCGCGGATCAGGGCAACCGCGAGCACGATGCCGGTCGCCGCCGACAGGAAATTCTGGTGCGTCAGGCCGACCATCTGGGTCAGATAGGACAGCGTGCTCTCGCCGCCGTAGTTCTGCCAGTTGGTATTGGTGATGAAGGAGATCGCGGTGTTGAAGGACAGATCCTCGGCGACCGCGGATTGGCCGGCTGGATTGAACGGCAGCACGGCCTGCAGCCGCATCAGGCCGTAGATGATGAGGAAGCCAGCGACATGGAACAGCAGCATCGCGACCGTGTAGGTCAGCCAGTGCTGCTCGCGCTTCTCGTCGACGCCGGAGATCCAGTAGATGCCGGCCTCGATCGGCCGCAGGACAGGCGACAGGAAGGTGCGCTCGCCGTTGAACACGCGCGTCATGTACCAGCCCAGCGGCTTGGTCAGCGCGACGATAGTCGCACAATAGAGAATGATCTGGAACCAGCCGATCATAGTCATGGCATTAACCCTTCAGGCTTTTGGTCCGGCGCAAAAGCGGCAGGAGCAGCGCGAGCAGGCCCGCGACGAGCAGCGTCGGCCAGCAGCAATTTTGCGAGCAGCAGCACGGCGTCAGAACCGCTCGGGCCGCAGCAGTGCATAGGTGAGATAGATCAGGAGGCCGAACGAGACGGCGCCGGCGAGCGCATAATCGAAGATCATGGTCCGCTCCCTCACAGCCGTTCGCAGGCGTAGGTGTAGCCGATCGCGAGGGCAAAGAAGAAGAAGCCCAGCGCCAGCATCAAAAGGTCCATCATGGCGATACTCCTTGGTACGACACGATCGCCGGCCGAGTTCAATGCAAGCGCATCGCCAGCCGGAAACTTCACCGCTGACGTGCCACTGCGCGCATAGCTTTTCGAGGTGAGGGCTATGGTAACGTTATAGGAATCTCATAAAGGCCGGCGGGAGCCAGCGGCTATGCGCACCCGCAATGCGTCCCGCGGTCGCTCCGGACGGGGCGGAGGCCTGGTGGTGCCCGGCCTCGGCGGCTAGCTCCTCACCTCCGCCTCGATCAGTCGCGCCAGCTCCGACGCGGTGACCTCGATCGGCCGGCCGCTGCGCTCGACGCGGGCCTGGATCAGCGCGCCCTGGAGCGCCGACGTGCAGAGCACCGCCAGCGCCTCCGCCCGCGGCCTGGCAAACCCGTCGGCGACGAGCTTGTCACGCAGGATCGATAGCCGTGCCGCATAGGCCTTGCGACCGGCCTCCGACACGGCGCGCTCGCGCGGCGCCAGCTCGAGCAGCACGGTCGTGATCGGGCAGCCATTGCGGAAGCCGGAGCCCTGCATCCAGCCTGCCAGCAGTCTGGCGTGCGCGCGCAAGAGCTCGCCGGTCGAGCCGCACTCTGCCGCGAGCTCGGCGACCGTCGCCGCGACGCGGCGGCCCGCCTCCTCCACCGCTGCCACCGCGATCGAGGATTTTCCGTCCGGAAAGTAATGATAGAGCGACCCCTTCGGCGCGCCGCTGACGTCGACGATGTCGTTGAGGCCGGTGCGGGCAAATCCCTGGCGGCGGAATAGCGTCACCGCGGCATTGATGATGGGCTGACGGTGCTTCGGCACGGCCGGCATGGCACTCTCCTCCGCTCGGAAATTATATTGATTGGTCTACATCAGCCTCCGACAGTCAAGGCATGACAATGACGGAGAGAGGCAGATGCCTGAGAGAGTGACCTATGAACTGAACGACGGCGTGGCGCGGATCGGGCTCGACGACGGCAAGGTCAACGTGATGTCAGCCGCGATGCTGGGCGAGATCGGCGCCGCCTTCGACCGCGCCGAGACGGAGGCGGAGATCGTGGTGCTGCGCTCGGGCCGGCCAGGCATCTTTTCCGCGGGCTTCGATCTGAAAGTGTTCGCCTCGGGCGATGCTGCCAAGAGCCTGGAGATGGTCCGGGCCGGCGCCGAGCTTGCGCTGCGGCTGATGTCGTTTCCACATCCGACCATCGGCGTGATGGAGGGCCATGCTTACCCGATGGGAACGTTCCTGCTGCTCGCCTGCGACGTCAGGCTGGGCGCGCGCGGACCGCACCGCATGGGGCTGAACGAGGTGGCGATCGGCATCGCGCCTCCCAGCTTTGCCATCGAGCTCGCGCGCAGCCGGCTGCATCCGGCCTGGCTCAGCCGTACCGTCACGCTTGGCGAGATGTACGAACCCGGGGAGGCGCAGACGGCCGGCTTTCTCGATCGCGTGGTTACACCTGAGATGGTCGACGCCACGATCGAGACGATCATCACCGGCCTGCGCGCCATCCACAAGCCGTCGCATGCCACGGCAAAGCGGCGCCTGCGCCGGGGAGCCATGGACGCCATGCGCGCGGCGATCGGTCGCGAGCTGACCATGGCTGCCTATGAGGCAAGCAACCGCGCGCGCAGCGCAGTCGCGCTGCCCGGTTGAGGTCGGCTATCCCGCGGAAAAGGCGTTGCCTAAAACTCCCTGGCCGATCTGGCGCAGTTTCACGGAACCGTGTAGAGCGGTTTCATGAGCACAGGCAATGTCAACGTCGTCGCCCACCCCCTGGTCCAGCACAAGCTCTCCCTGATGCGGGAGAAGGACCGCTCGACCAAGAGCTTTCGCGAGATCCTGAACGAGATCGGGATGCTGCTGGCCTACGAGGTGACGCGCGACCTGCCGCTGGAGCTGGTGGACATCGAGACGCCGATCGCGCCGATGCAGGCACCCAAGATCGCCGGCAAGAAGCTCACGCTGGCGCCGATCCTGCGCGCCGGCGTCGGCTTTCTCGACGGCATGCTCGCCCTGATGCCGTCGGCGCGCATCGCCCATATCGGGCTCTACCGCGACCCCGAGACGTTGCAGGCCGTGGAATATTACTTCAAGGCGCCGCAGGACCTGTCCGACCGCACCGTGATCCTGATGGATCCGATGCTGGCGACCGGCAACTCGGCCTGCGCCGGCGCCTCCCTGCTCAAGGCGCGCGGCGCCCGCGATATCCGCTTCGTCTGCCTCCTGGCCGCCCCTGAAGGCATCGCCAAGTTCCAGAGCGAGCATCCCGACGTGCCGATCTGGACCGCCGCGATCGACGAGCGGCTCAACGACCACGGCTATATCGTGCCGGGCCTGGGCGACGCCGGCGACCGGATGTTCGGCACCAAGTAGACAGGTTTGCACGACCGGGTTAGTCCGATGGCCATGAGTGCCAACGATTTTTCGCTGCAATCGCTGCTCCGGATCAAGACCGCCGCCGACCCTGCCCTGGTATTCGACGGCAAGGCCGTCTCTCGCGCGGAATTCTCGGCGAAGGTCGAGCAGAGCGCCGCCTGGCTAGCCGCGCAAGGCATCGGCAAGGGCGACGTCGTTGCGGTCTGGCTGGTCAACCGGGTCGAATGGCTGACACTGCTGTTCGCCGCCGCACGGCTCGGTGCGGTCGCCGCCGCCGTCAACACGCGCTACCGCAGCGCGGAAGTCGCGCACCTGCTCAAGCTGTCAGGCGCGAAGCTCATGGTGGTCGAGGCGGCATTCCGCGCGATCGACTTTGCCGCCATCCTCGCCGATGTCGCCGAGGCCGAGGTGCCCGCGCTGGAACGGCTGGCGGTGGTCGGCGCGGATGCGATCCCCGCACGCTGGCCCTGCGTGCGGTTCGATGCGTTCGAGACGCCTTACCCTTCCCCTCCGCCGCGCCAGGATGATGTCGACCTGCCCGTGCTGCTCTACACCACGTCGGGCACGACCAAGGGGCCGAAGCTCGTCGCGCATTCGCAAGCGACGCTGGCGACGCACGCCGCCTCCGTCGCCCACGCGCTCCAGCTCGATCACCACCGTCATTCGCTCCTGGCGATGCTGCCGTTCTGCGGCACCTTCGGCATGACGAGCCTGCTCGGCTTCCTCGCGGCCGGCGCGACCATTCATGTGCTCGATGCCTTCGAAGCAGCGCCGGCGCTGGAGATCCTCAGCACGGAGCGCATCACGCATTCCTTCGGTTCGGACGAGATGTTCCGGCGCATCCTCGCCCTCACCGATGCGCCACACCCGTTTCCGCATCTCGAAGTCTGCGGCTTCGCCGCGTTCCAGCCCGGCTGGCGCGAGCTGGCTGTGGAAGCCGAAGCGCGCGGCATGAAGCTGTATGGCCTCTACGGATCGAGCGAGGTGCAGGCGCTGTTCTCGATCGGCGGCCCCAGTGATGCCTTTGCCGATCGGATCGAGGGCGGCGGCTGGCCGATGTCGCCGGAGGCGAAAGTCCGCGTGCGCGATGTCGAGACCGGAGAACTTGCGGCCAGCGGCGTCTCCGGCGAGATCGAGATCAGCGCACCCTCGCGCTTCCTTGGCTATTTCAACAACCCGGAGGCAACGCGCGAGGCGATCACCGTCGACGGATTCTTCCGCACCGGCGACATCGGCCGGCTGCGCGGCGACGGGTCGTTCGTCTACGAGACTCGCGCCGGCGATGCGATGCGCCTCGGTGGCTTCCTGGTCGCGCCCGGTGAGATCGAGGACGAGCTCAAATCCTGCACCGGTGTCGCCGACGCCCAGGTCGTCGCCATCGATCTCAAGGGGCAGGCGCGCTGCGTCGCCTTCGTGATCCCGACAACGGAGCCGCCCATCCAGGAGACGCTGATCGCGCGTCTGCGCGAGCGGCTCGCCGGCTACAAGGTGCCGGCGCGGATCTATGTCGTGGACGCCTTCCCGGTGACCGACAGTGCCAATGGCGTGAAGATCCAGCGCGCCAGGCTTCGCGCCATGGCGATGGAGCGGATCGCCGCCGAATAGATTCGCTCAGTACGACTTGTTCAGTACGATTTGGCGAGCCCCAGCACCTTTTCCGCGATGAAGCTGAGGGCGAGCTGCGGGCTGACCGGCGCGATGCGCGGGATCAGCACCTCGCGCAAATAGCGCTCGACGTGGAATTCCTTGGCGTAGCCGAAGCCGCCATGGGTCATCACCGCCTGTTCGCAGGCCGAGAAGCCCGCTTCGCCCGCCAGATACTTTGCGGCATTGGCCGCGGCGCCGCAGGGCATGCCCTTGTCGTATTGCCAGGCCGCCGACATCACCATCAGCCAGGCCGCCTCGAGCTCGACCCAGTTCACCGCAAGCGGATGCTGGATGCCCTGGTTCTTGCCGATCGGCCGGTTGAACACCACGCGCGTCTTGGCGTATTCGGTCGCGCGCGACAGCGCGAGTTTTCCCAAACCGACAGCCTCGGCCGCGATGAGAATGCGCTCCGGATTCATGCCTTCGAGGATGTACTCGAAGCCTTTGCCCTCCTCGCCGATGCGATCCTCCATCGGGATCTCGAAGTCCTCGAAGAACAGCTCGTTGGAATCGACGATCTTGCGGCCCATCTTTTCGATCTCGTGGACCTTGATCCTGTTGCGGTCGAAATCGGTGTAGAACAGGCTGAGCCCGTGGGTGGGCGAGCGCACCTCTTCCAGGGGCGTGGTGCGCGCCAGCAGCAAAATCTTGTGCGCGACCTGCGCCGTCGAGATCCACACCTTCTGACCATTGACGATGTAGCGGTCGTTCTTGGCGACCGCGCGGGTCTTGAGCTGGGTGGTGTTGAGGCCGGTGTTGGGCTCGGTGACGGCGAAGCACGCCTTCTCGCGGCCCTCGACCATCGGCGGCAGCATGCGCCTGCGCTGCTCCTCGGTGCCGAACACGACGACGGGGTTGAGCCCGAACACGTTGATGTGCACCGCCGAGGCACCGGACATGCCGGCACCCGACTCGGCAATGGTGCGCATCATGATCGCAGCTTCCGTGATGCCGAGCCCGGAGCCGCCATACTCTTCCGGCACGCAGATGCCGAGCCAGCCGGCGTCCGCCAGCGCCTTGTGGAAGTCGTGCGGGAAGCCGCCATCGTGGTCCTTCTTCAGCCAATAGGCGTCGGGAAAACCTTCGCAGATCTTGGCGATGGCGTCGCGAATGGCTTCCTGCTGATCGGTGAGCGCGAAATCCATGGTCTTGATCTCCCTTCGCCAAGCGTTCTTTAGCTCGAAAAACTGCAGGCAGATACGTGAATTTGCCCGCGAAGTGTGTCTACCATGCATGGGGTCATGCGGCGCGACGTGACGCGCGCGCCGTTATTTCGCAGGGAGGAAACCGCGATGGCCGGACTATATTTCGAGGACTTTTCCGTGGGCCAGGAGTTCAGGCATCCGCTGACCCGGACCGTCACGGAGATGGACAACACCATGTTCAGCCTGCTGACGCTCAACCCGCAGCCGCTGCACATCGACGCGCATTTCGCCGAGAAGACCGAGTTCGGCCAGCGCATTTTCAACAGCCTATACACCCTCGGCATCATGATCGGCATGACGGTGTATGATACGACCTTAGGGACTACCGTCGCCAATCTCGGCATGACCGACGTCACCTTTCCGAAGCCGGTCTTCCATGGCGACACGTTGCGGGCCACGACAAAGGTGCTCTCTGTGCGCGAATCCAGATCGCGGCCCAAGGCCGGCATCGTCGAGTTCGAGCACCATGCCCTGAACCAGAGCGACGAGATTGTCGGCAAATGCCGCCGCATGGCGATGATGCACAAGAGGCCGGTCTGATGCGTTCGATGCTGTTCGTGCCGGGCGATTCCCCGCGCAAATTCGAGAAGGCGAGCGAAGGCAAGGCCGACGCGCTGATCATCGATCTCGAGGATTCCGTCGTCACCGAGAAGAAGGCGGAGGCGCGTGAGCTCACGCTCTCGATGCTGAAGAGCCGCCCCGGCCCGCATCAGCTCTATGTCCGCGTCAACGCGCTCGACACCGGCATGACGCTGGCCGATCTCGCCGCGATCATGCCGGGCAGGCCTGATGGCATCGTGCTGCCGAAATCGCAAGGCGGCGACGACGTGCGTCAGGTCGCGACCTGGCTCGAAGCTTTGGAAGCCGCCTCCGGCATCGCGATCGGCGCGACCCGCATCGTCTGCGTCGCGACGGAGACCGCCGGCTCGATCTTCGGGCTCGGCAGCTACAAGGGCAGCTCCCCTCGCCTCGCCGGACTGATGTGGGGCGCGGAAGATCTCTCCGCCTCGCTCGGCGCTACCGAGAAGGCGAGCGGCGGCGTGTTCCACAGCCCCTATCGCCTGGCGCGGGATCTCTGCCTGATCGCGGCGGCAGCCGCCGAGGTCGCGCCGATCGACACTGTTTACACCGACATCGACAATCTCGCCGGCCTCGAGCAGGAGACGCGTGCCGCGCGGCGCGACGGTTTTTCGGCCAAGGCGCTGATCCACCCCAAGCATGTCGACATCGTCAACGCGGCC
This sequence comes from Bradyrhizobium sp. BRP23, assembly GCF_020194135.1. NCBI lineage: Bacteria > Pseudomonadati > Pseudomonadota > Alphaproteobacteria > Hyphomicrobiales > Nitrobacteraceae > Bradyrhizobium > Bradyrhizobium sp. BRP23. Next base: position 406,381 of record NZ_JADYVW010000006.1, read on the forward strand.
TTCGCGCCGACGGAGGCCGAGCGCGCCTGGGCGGAGAAGGTGATCGCGGCGTTCGCGAGCAATCCCAATTCCGGCACGTTGCGGCTCGACGGTCAGATGATCGACAAGCCGCACCTTCGCGCGGCGATGAAGATTCTCGGCCAGTCCTAGAGCGGGACGCAAGCCGGGCCGGCTGCCGGCCTCAGTCGAACCCCTGAACGGGCGGTGCCGAGGAATGCGTCGGCGCGGCAGGCGCGGCTTGAACCGGCGGAGCCTGGACCGGCGGGGCCGGATTGCCGGCAGCTCTCATCTGGCCGTTGGCGGCCATTGCCTCGCGCGTGCGCGACGGGCTACCGGTCGCGGCGGCGCGACGCGGCGGCGGCTGCCGGTGCCTGGCCGACTGCGAGCCTCTCAGGCCCCAGGACCGGGCGATCGAAGGTCCGGCCGTGTAGCCGATCAAGGCGCCGGCGACCGCACCCACCGGCCCAAGCACGACCGCACCCGAGACCGCGCCGAGCGCCGCGTCGCCTGCGCGCTCCTGCGCGAGCGCGCCCGCGGGCACGCAGGCCAGCATTGCGACAGCAGTGATCAGTGCCTTGTTCATCGGAGCGCCTCCCTCGCGACAGATCACTCCTGCTCAAATATGGCCACACGAGGTTCGCTTGCCGGCCAACAAAAGGCAATCGCGCCCGGAACCCGGGCGTCCGGACAGCTCGATTGGCCGACCATCGATCTCCAGGAGCCAGCGACAAGGACAGGCGCGCCAACATCTTGACACCGCTCACCCGCTGAATATTTTTTTGCCGAGAAGAGATCTTCTCATCCTCGCAAACCAAAGGATCTAACGCGACCGTCTGGAGAGACGACGATGCTCGATGAGAATTTGGCCCGCATTCGTGCGCACCGCAACAACATCCACCGCTACCGGCGCCTGCTGAAGACCAGGCTGTCGCAGCTCGAGCGCCAATTCATCGAGAGGCGACTTGCCGAAGAGCGATCGGCGCTCGATGGCCTGACCGCCACCACCTTTCCCGTCGGCTTCCGCGCCGCCGAAGCGCCGGCGAACGCGTTGGGGATGGCGCAATGAACAGCCAACGCGACCTGCTCATCCGCGGCAGCGAGAAGGTCATCGGCCATTACGAGCTGCTTCTTGCCAGCGCCAAGAGCGAGCATGAGCGCCAGCTTTATCGCCAGCGCATCGAACGCGAGCGGCGGCTGATCCGGGACCTGCAAGGCGAATGGGATCACCGCGCGGCCTGAGCTGGGAGATCACGCCTCCCCGGCACCGTCGCAGGGAGGGCTATCGCATTTGAGAGCTCTCCCCTGCGGCCATCCTTCGAGACGCTCGCTTGAGGCGGGCTCCTCAGGATGAGGACGGAGTGTGTGGCTGCAGTTTCAAGAGGCACTGACGCTGATGAGCCTCATCCTGAGGAGGCGCGTAAGCGCCGTCTCGAAGGACGAGGCGTGCGCAACGACCGCCATCACAAGTCATATGCCATAGCCCTGCCGTCGCAGGGACGAACCGCTTCCGCGGTTCGTCCCTGCGCATTCGTTTCAGCGGACGAGGCGATTGGGGCCTGCGAGTGCGCTGCTCGTGCCGGCTGCGGGCGCCACTCTCACCGTGGCGGTGAACGGCGCACCGTTGCGTAGCAGCGTGAGCTTCACGTCCTCGCCGATCCGCGCCAGGCCGATCGTGTTGCGGAGCTGGGCGGCAGTGCGGATCGGGCGGTCGTCGGCGCCGGTCACGACATCGCCCTTGCGCAGGCCGGCCTTCTCTGCGGGCGAATCCGCCGCGATCTCGGCGATGACGGCGCCCTGATTCAATCCCTTGTTGACCGACGGATGCAGGTCCTTCAGCGAAATGCCGATGCGGCCGCGCTCGACCCGGCCGCTCACGATGATCTGCTCCATCACCTTGCGCGCCATGTTGACCGGAATGGCAAAGCCGATGCCGACGTTGCCGCCCGCGGGCGAGATGATCGCCGAGTTGATGCCGACGAGCTCGCCACGCAGGCTGACCAGCGCGCCGCCGGAATTGCCGGGATTGATCGCCGCGTCGGTCTGGATGAAATCCTCATAGCCCTGCTTGCCGAGGCCGGTGCGGCCCAGCGCGCTGACGAGCCCCGAGGTCACGGTCTGGCCGAGGCCGAAGGGATTGCCGATCGCGAGGACGAAATCGCCGACATCGAGCCCGTCGCTGTCGCCGAAGGCAAGCGCCTTGAGCCCGACCGGGTTCTGAACCTGGAGCACCGCGACATCCGTGGGCGGATCACGGCCGATCACCTTGGCGGAGAACTGCCGGCCGTCCTTGGTCGTGATCTGAACGGCGGATGTGCCCTCGACCACGTGATTGTTGGTCAGCACATAGCCGCGCTGGGCGTCGACGATGACCCCGGAGCCGGTCGCATTGACCTCCTTCTCGATCTGCCGGGGAACGTCGAAGAACTCGCGAAACAGCGGATCGCGATAGAGCGGATTGTCCTCGCGCACGCGGCCGTGCACGGAGATGTTGACCACGGCGGGCGTCACCTGGCGCACCAGCGGCGCCAGGGTCGGCACCGGGCCGCCGGTCTTCACATCCGGGATCTGGCCGGCGGCAGGCTGCGACGCCGTGAGCGTCAGCATCAGCAAGGCCAGGAACAGCAGACGCACAGCATTCATCATCGTCACCCTGCCGCTTGTGTTGTGGGGAGTTTCGAAACCTTCGTGGCTTCAGCCTTCGTCGCCTGACGCGACGATCCAGCCTTGCAGGGCCAGAAGCGGGACAGTCCAGGCTGCCGCGGCCTGACCGAGCAGCACGAGAGCGAGGACGGTGGGCGTGACTATCATGCCGCCTGCCCTTCTGCGGCGGCCCATGGCCGCCGCAGCCGCATCGGCACGCCGCCGCCCCGCGGCGGATCATCATTGTCATTGTCGCCGTCGAGCTTGCGCAAGGCGGCCAGAATGTCGGCGAGCCGGACCGTGTGGCTCATGCCGGGAATCTCGCGCAAGGCGGGACAGGATTCGACCGCATACATGTCCGATGCCCAGGACGACAGGATGACGCGCTTCTCGGGCGACGAGAGCTCCTCCGCATTCAGGACGTCGGCAGGCGAGTCGTAATGGGCGGCAGGATGAAACAGCGGATTGAGAGTGCCGGAACTGGTATTCACGTTGGTCATCGATGGGTCTCCCACATGCTCCTTTCCAGGGGGACGGCTTGTTGACGATGAGACGGCGGCGCCACATCGCCGTCGTCTCACCTGACTTTAATGCGTATTGATCGCGATGCGCTTGACGCCTTCGCGCGCCTTCTCCGATTTCGGCAGCGACACGGTCAGGACGCCGTTCTTGAACGATGCCTCGGCCTTGTCCTCCTCGACACCCTCCAGCGGAATCTGCCGCTCGAAGGCGCCGTAATAGCGCTCGGTGAAGAACTTGCCTTCGCCGTTGCGCTCCGCCTTCTTCTCGCCGCGGACGGTCAGCACGCCATTGGCGATCTCGACCTGAACGTCCTTCTCCGTCAGGCCGGGAAGCTCCGCCGAGACGGTCAGCGTCTTGTCGGTCTCGCTGAGCTCGACCTTCGGCCAGCCGAAACGGCCCTCCATCAGCGGCGACAGGCTGGTCGCCCCGAAGCCGCGGAAGACATCGTCGAACAGACGGTTCATCTCGCGGTGAAGCGTCAGGAACGGATCGAAATTGTCGCGCGCCGGCGCAAGCTCCTGGTTCTTCGACCAGGGAATGAGATCACGAAAAGCCATGGTACCCTCCTTCATGCATCGGAAAGCGCGGCCCGCGCACGCGCGCGCCGCGTTCCGCTACCTGTTCGATCGAGCGATCAGGCTGCTTTCTTCTGCTCGATCTGCGTTGCCGCAGGAGCGCCGCCCGCGATCGGAATGCGACGCGGCTTCATGGCTTCCGGAACCTCGCGGACGAGGTCGATGATCAGGAGCCCGTCCTGGAACGAGGCCTGCTTCACCTGGACATAGTCGGCGAGGTTGAACACGCGCCGGAACGGACGCGCGGCGATGCCCTGGTAGAGGTATTCGCGCGCAGCCGTCTCGGGCTTCTTGCCCTCGATGGTGAGCGCGTTCTGTTCGGCCGTCACGGTGATGTCGCTCGCGCCGAAGCCTGCCACGGCAAGGCTGATCCGGTAATGGTCTTCGCCGGATCGCTCGATGTTGTAGGGGGGATAATTATCCTCGGTCGCCTGGCGGAGCGTGCTGTCGACGAGGTCGGCCAGGTGGTCGAAGCCGATGGTGGAGCGCCACAGCGGCGCAAAGTCAAAGCTGGTCCTCATAACCAAGTCCTCCAAAGAGCAAGATGGATACGAAGGAGCGCAAGGCGGGATTTCAGACGGGTCCGAAAGACCAACCCGGCGCCCGTGCCGGACCCGGTTGGCATCCGACACACCGCTCTCGCGGCGAAAAACGACTTAGAAAACCGCAAACCGGTTTCAAGAGGGGCCAACGGATTTTTTTTCGACGCCATCGATGGTCCGCCGAGCCCGGACGCACTCGGCGGCAACGGCAAGGTAAAATAGGGGTAAAATGGGCGGGTCGAGGGTAAGGCCAGGTTGCCTCCGCGCATCTGGCCCCGGGCAACGCGCATGACGAACCAGGCGGCAGCACACCGCAGACCAGGGACCCGACCGCGTCCGGCCGGTCGCACGGCCGGCGCGATTGCCCTGCTGGCCGCCGCAACCACCTTTGCGGCGCAGGCCGACGACATTGCCATCTCGCCTGCCGGGCTAAAGACGCTCGGAACGATCGATGCGCGCTTTCAATCCTACAACATCGAGATGGTGGAGGTGACCGGCGGACGGTTCTGGAAGCCTTATCCGCGAACCGCACGTGGCTTCGACGAACGGGATCGTTACAGCGCGCGGCCGCCGATCGATCTTGCCAATGCGCGACTGCGCCTGCTCGCCGCCGCGTTGTCGCCGGCCTATCTGCGCGTGAGCGGCACCTGGGCCAATGCGACGTTCTTCGCCGAGACGCCGGGAGAGCCACCGCCGGGATTCAACACGGTGCTCAGCCGAGCGCAGTGGCGCGGCGTCGTGGAGTTCGCGCATGCCGTCGATGCGGAGATCGTCACCTCCTTTGCGATCAGTCCCGGCAGCCGCGATGACCACGGCATATGGAAGCCGGATCAGGCGCAGCATCTGGTCGACACCACGCGCGCTCTGGGTGGGCGCATCGCCGCCGCCGAATTCATGAACGAGCCGACGCTCGCAGCGACGGGCGGTGCACCGGCGGGCTATGACGCGGCCGCGTATGGCCGCGACTTCAAGGTCTTTCGCGAGTGGATGCGGCGCGCCGCACCGGAGACGCTGATCCTCGGTCCCGGCTCGGTCGGCGATGCACCATCGCCGTCCGGAGCGGGGCTCACCACGCGGGACCTGCTTGCCGCATCCGGTCCCGGCGTCGATCGATTCTCCTATCACCATTACAACACGATCTCACCGCGCTGCGGCGGGCACGACGATCCGGCGCAGGCCCTCTCGGAGCAATGGCTGGCGCGCACGGATACGACACTCCGGACCTACCAGGCGCTGCGCAACGCATTCGAGCCGGGCAAGCCGATCTGGCTGACCGAGACGGCTGATGCCGCCTGCGGCGGCGGCTTATGGGACCGGACTTTTCTGGACACGTTCCGCTATCTCGACCAGCTCGGACGCCTGGCGAAGGCCGGCGTCCAAGTGGTGATGCACAACACGCTGGCTGCCAGCGATTACGGCCTGCTGGACGAAACAACGTTCCGGCCGCGGCCGAGCTATTGGGCCGCGCTGCTCTGGCGCCGGCTGATGGGAACGATCGTGCTCGACGCAGGCAAACCTGCTGCGCGCGATCTCCATCTTTACGCGCATTGCCACCCAGCCACGACAGGCGCGGTGTCGCTGCTCGCAATCAACACCTCGCGCGGCACATCGCGCACGCTATCGCTGCCGGATTCCGCCAAGCGGTACACGCTGCACGCAGCGCAGTTGCAGGGTACGATTGTGCAGTTGAACGGCAAGAGGCTCACGCTGACCCCTGAGGGCCAGCTGCCCCGGCTCGAGGCACGCGCAGCACCGCCGGGAGCAGTCAGGCTTGCGCCGACGACCATCACCTTCCTGGTGTTTCCGAACGCTGCAAGTCCGGCTTGCTTGTCCCGACGCTCAGGATCTTAGCGGGCCCCGCGCCGTCTCCGGCGCCAGCAGCGTCGCGACGATCGTGATGACCGACAGCGCGACGATGTAGACCGACACCGCCCAGTAGGAGCCGGCCCAAGCCAGCAGCGCAGCCGCGATCAGCGGCGAGAAGCCGCCGCTGAGCGCCGCCGCGACGTTGGCGCCGAGCGAGGCACCGCTGTAGCGCACCTGGGTGCGAAACAGCTCCGGCATGAACGCGGCCTTCGGCCCGAACAGCAGCGCATGGGTGAGCGTCATCGTGACGACGAGCGCAAGCGTGATCAGCGCCGGCTCCCTGGTATCGAGGAACCAGAACAGCGGAAACGCCAACGCCACCGAGAACACGCCGCCGGCCAGATACAGCGCCTTGCGTCCGAAGATGTCGGACAGCCAGCCGGCAAGCGGCAGCGTCGCGAACTCGACGATCGCGGCATAGACCACCGCATCCAGGATCACCTGCCGGGGCAGGCCGAGCTTGGTCGTCGCGTAAACCACCGTGAACACGGTGAGGAGATAAGCGAGCCCGACCTCCGATACCGTGATGCCGATCGCGAGCAGAAAGCTGCGCCAGTCGCGGCGCAGCACTTCGAGGGCCGGCTGCGCCAGCACCTCCTTGCGCTCGACGATCTCCTTGAAGTGAGGCGTCTCGGCGAGCTTGAGCCGCACGATGAAGCCGACGCCGACCAGCAGAATGCTGATCAGGAACGGCACGCGCCAGCCCCAGCTGAGGAAGTCCGCCTCGGGCAGCTTCGTCATCAGGGCGAAAATGCCGGTGGAGGCGGCGACGCCGACGGGAAAGCCGACCTGCACCAGGCTGCCGTAGAAGCCGCGGCGATTGCCGGCGTGCTCGATCACCATCACGACCGCGCCGCTCCACTCGCCCCCGAGCCCGATGCCCTGAACGAAACGAAGGATCACGAGCAGGATCGGGGCCCAGACGCCGATCTGATCGTAGGTCGGCAGGCAGCCGATCAGGAAGGTGCCGAGCCCCATCGCGATCATGGTCGCAACCAGCATGGTCTTGCGGCCGAGCCGGTCGCCGTAATGCCCGATGATGGCGCCGCCGATCGGCCGCGCGACGAAACCGACCGCATAGGTCGAGAATGCCGCCAGCGTGCCGACAAAGGGATCGAAGCTCGGGAAGAACAGCTTGTTGAAGACCAGCGCCGCCGCCGTGCCGTAGATCAGGAAATCGTACCACTCGATCGCGGTGCCGAGCGCACTCGCCCACACCACATGCGCCGTCGTCGATCTTTCCGCGGAAGCGGAGACCCCCGTTGCTGTCGTCATGCCCTGCCCTAAAAGGATTCCGGACGGCATCATGGCCAAACCTTGTGACGGCTGCAATCTGTGGAGGTGTTGCCTCCCACAGGATTACGGCGCGGGATTTGTGCGCAGGTCGCGCACCACCCGTCATTGCGAGGAGCCCTTGCGACGAAGCAATCCAGACCGCCTCCGCGGAAAGACTCTGGATTGCTTCGCTTCGCTCGCAATGACGGGTGTTGAGGCAGGAGCGCTCCTTAAGGGGCATCACCCGGCCATCGTGGAACCGGCCCGACAGCCGTTATTCGCCATTGACAAACTAATTCGCCATTATCTAATTTCCCTCCACAACGACCCTGCCGCACCAAGCGGCCAAAAAGAGAGGAAACGATAATGAGAGGGCTTCTGGCCTGCGCCGTGCTCGCGGCCATGACTTCGGCTGCCATGACCACAGGTGCCAGCGCGCAAGTGTCCGACGACGCGGTGCGGATCGGCGTGCTGACGGACCTGTCGAGCTGGGGCCGCGACAACTCTGGGCCGGGCTCGGTCGAGGCCGCAAAGATGGCCGTGGAGGAATTCGGGCCGACCGTGCTCGGCAAGCCGATCGAGATCATCAGCGCCGACCACCAGATGAAGACGGACGTCGGCGTTCAGATCGTCCGCGGCTGGTTCGACAACGGCAAGGTCGACGCCGTCGTCGACATCCCCAATTCCGGCATCGCGATCGCCGTGCACAACATGGTGCGCGAGCGCGGCAAAGTCGCCCTGCTCTCCGGCCCCGGCGCGAGCTCGCTGACCGACGAGCTGTGCAGCCCGAACACCGTACATTTCACCTACGACACCTATGCGCTCTCGAAGGTGACGGCTTCCGCCGTGATCAAGGAAGGCGGCAAGTCCTGGTACTTCATCACCGCGGATTATGCCTTCGGCCATCAACTCGAGAAGGACGCCACGCGCTTCGTCAACGAGATGGGCGGCAAGGTGCTCGGCGGCGTCAGGCATCCGACCAACACCGCCGACTTCTCCTCCTTCGCGCTGCAGGCGCAGAGTTCGAAATCCGACGTGGTCGCCTTCGCCAACGCCGGCCAGGACACCGACAACGCCATCAAGCAGTCCGGCGAGTTCGGCCTGGTCCAGGGTGGACAGAAGCTGGTCGGCCTGTTGATGTTCGACACCGACGTGCACGCGATCGGCCTGAAGGCCGCGCAGGGCACCTACATGACCACGGCGTCCTACTGGGCCATGGACGAGGCCACGCGCGCCTGGTCGAAGAAGTTCTACGAGCGCACCAAGGTGATGCCGACCATGATTCAGACCGGCGTCTACGGCGCGGTGCTGCACTATCTCAAGGCGATCAAGGCGGCCGGCACCGACGATTCCGCCAAGGCGATGGCGAAGATGCGCGAGCTGCCGATCGAGGATATCTTCGTCCATGGCGGCAAGTTGCGCGAGGACGGCCGCGTCATCCGCGACATGTATCTCGCCAAGGTGAAGTCGCCCGAGCAGTCCAAGGAGCCGTGGGATTATCTGGACATCGTCAAGACCGTGAAGGGCGATGACGCCTTCCGCCCGGTCTCCGAATCCAAGTGTCCGCTCCTGAAGAAGTGAGGCCCGATATGGCTGGCAACGAGCATGGCACCATGGAGACGTACGAGTGCGACGTGCTCGTGGCCGGATCGGGTTGCTCCGGCATGTCGGCCGCGATCACCGCGCGTTATCGCGGGCTCGACGTACTGATCGTCGAGAAGGAGCCGCGCTTCGGCGGCACCACGGCCCGCTCCGGCGGCTGGCTCTGGATCCCCGGCACGTCGCTGGCTAAGGCGTATGGCATCGAGGAGACGCCGGAACAGGCCCGCACGTATTTGCGGCATGAGGCCGGCAACAATTACGACGCAGCACGCGTCGATGCCTTCCTCAGCGCCGGTCCTGAAGCGGTCGATTTCTTCACCACCAAGACGGCGCTGCGCTTCGACATGCCGCTGGTGTTTCCCGATTATCACGCGGAAGCGCCCGGCGGTGCCCAGGGCGGCCGCTCCATGGTGACGCGCCCGTTCGACGGCCGCGAGCTCGGCATTCTCATCAAATCGCTCGGCATGCCGCTGCCCGAGCTCACCGTGTTCGGCATGATGTTGGGAAGCGGCAAGGAGATCATCCACTTCATGCGGGTGACGAAGTCGCTGACCTCGGCGGTCTATGTCGCGAAGCGCCTGACGCGGCATTTCATGGACGTGCTGCGCTATGGCCGCGGCATGACGCTCACCAACGGCAATGCGCTCGCAGGCCGCCTCGCAAAGTCAGCGCTCGACCTGAAGATTCCGATGTGGCTGTCCTCGCCGGTGCGCGAGCTGACGGTCGAGAACGGCGCCGTGACCGGCGCCATCGTCTCGCGCGAGGGACGCGAGGTGCGCGTTCGTGCACGACAGGGCGTTGTGCTCGCCTGCGGCGGCTTTCCGCATGACGTCGGGCGGCGCAGGAAGATGTTCCCGCATGCGCCGACCGGCGTTGAGCATTATTCGCCCGGGCCTACGGGCAATACCGGCGACGGCTTGCGCCTTGCAGAAGGCGCCGGCGGCCGCATCGAGGACCGCCTGCCGAACGCGGCGGCCTGGGTGCCGGTATCGCTGACCACGCGCAAGGACGGCTCCAAGGGAGTGATGCCGCACTTCATCGATCGCGCCAAGCCCGGCGTGATCGCGGTGATGCGCGACGGCAGGCGTTTCGCCAATGAGGGCAATTCCTATCACGACTTCGTCCAGGCCATGATCAAGGCCGCCAAGCCCGGCGAGGAGATCGCCGCATTTCTCGTCTGCGATCACAAGACGCTGCGGAAATACGGCCTCGGCTGCGTGCCGCCGTTTCCGATGCCGCTGGGTCATCATTTGAAGACCGGCTATCTCATGCGCGGCGACACGTTGGAAGCGCTGGCGGCGAAAGCCGGGATCGATTCCAAGGCGTTCGCCGAGACGGTCAGGCAGTTCAATGAGACGGCGCCGCTGGGACGCGACGCCGCTTTCGGCAAGGGCTCGAAGGCCTATAACCGCTACCAGGGCGATGCGTTGCACGGCCCCAACCCCTGCGTCGCACCGATCGAGAACGGCCCGTTCTACGCCATCAAGATGGTGATCGGCGATCTCGGCACCTATGCCGGCATCGTCACCGACGCGAACGCACGGGCGCTCGATGCCGAAGGACGGGTGATTCCCGGTCTCTATGCCGCCGGCAACGACATGGCGAGCATCATGGGCGGCAATTATCCGGGCGCCGGCATCACGCTTGGGCCGGCGCTGATCTTCGGCTACATTGCCGGCAGACATCTTGCCGACAGCGCCGCCAAGCGCGACGCGGCGTAGAGCATGATCCGGAAAAGTGTGCAGCGGTTTTCCGAAGAGACCATGCTCAAACAACGACCGAGGCGCATCGGAGGCGCATGAAGAGAGAGAGCCGCGGCATCCAGTCGATCGAGGTCGGCGGCGAATTGCTTCGCGCGCTCGCGCGGAGCAGCGAGCCGATGATGCTGCGCGATCTCGCCCGCGAGGCCGGCATGACGCCGGCCAAGGCGCATCCTTATCTCGCCAGCTTCTCCCGCATCGGCCTGATCGAGCAGGACGAGACCACCGGCCGCTACGAGATCGGCGCGCTGGCGCTGGAGCTCGGCCTGATCAGCCTGCGCCGCCTCTCGGGCGTGCGCATCGCGCGGCCCAAGATCGCGGGCCTTGCGAGCCAGATCGGCCACGCCGTCTCGCTCGCGGTCTGGGGCACGCACGGCCCGACCGTGGTGCAGCTCGAAGAGCCGGCCCAGCCGGTGCACATCGTGATGCGCGTCGGCTCGGTGATGGCGCTGCTGGAGACCGCGACCGGCCGCGCCTTCGCGGCGTTCCTGCCGGAGCAGACGATCAGCGCGGCACTCGACAGCGGCCTCGACCGCCATGGCGTCGGCTACAACCCGAAGCGCGCCGTTAAGGGGGCGAAGGTCGCCGAGATGCTGACCGAGGTGCGCAAGCACGGCCTCGCCCGCGCGCTCGGCGATCCCCTGCCCGGCGTCAACGCGTTCGCCGCCCCGGTGTTCGATCATTCCGGCCACGTCGCGCTGGTCATCACCGCGATGGGCCCGGAAGGCACTTTTGACGCCCGCTGGGACAGCCCGATCGCGCATGCGCTGCGCGACTGCGCCGGGGGCATCTCGAAGCGGCTGGGTTACGGGTTGACGGTCGCGGCGGAGTAAGAGGCAGACTGCCTGCCTCACGACGACTGTCATTCCCCGCGAAGGCGGGGAATCCAGTACGCCGCGGCCCATCGATTCAATCACGACCGCCTCGGAATACTGGATCGCCCGGTCAAGCCGGGCGATGACAGCGAGAGTGGGGCGACAACGCCCCTACTTCTCCTTCACCGGCACCGTGTAGTTCAGAACCAGCCGGCCGCCATCCGGATAGATCGTCTGCCCGGTGATGTAGGACGCATCGTCGCTGGCAAGGAACGCCACGACGGAGGCCACCTCGCTCGGCTCGCCGCCGCGGCCGGCCGGCGTGCGTGACATCACCGTCTTGCGGGCGTCGGCCGAGGTGTAGATCGACGACTTCACCATGTCCGTCAGGATCGTGCCGGGTCCGACTGCGACGACGCGGATGTTGTGCGGAGCGAGCGCGACGGCGGCAACCGAGGTCAGCTGCTTCATGCCGCCCTTCGACATCGCGTAGGTCGCAAGCGAAGGGATCGCCAGCAGCGCGTTCACCGAGGACATGTTGACGATGACCCCGCCGCCGCCTTGCGCGATCATTTGCCTTGCCGCCGCCTGCACGCCGAAGAACGCGCCCTTCAGATTGATGCCGATGATCTCGTCGAACTCATCCTCGGTGATGTCGAGAATGTCGCGATTGCGGGCGACGCCGGCATTGTTGACCATGATGTCGAGCCGGCCGAACTCCTTCACCGCGGTCGCGACCAGCTGATCCACGTCCGCGCGCTTGGCGACATTGCCGACGACAGTGCGTAGCGCATCCGGCCGCCCGAGCTCGGCGGTCGTCGCCGCCAAACCCTCGGCATCGACGTCGGAGATGACGACCTTGACGCCGTCGTCCAAAAATCTCTTCGCGCAGGCCTTGCCGATGCCGCGCGCCGCGCCGGTGATGGCGGCGACCTTGCCGGATAGTTTCATGGGTTCACTCCTGGATGTGTGACGATCTCACGGACGCATTCACGCAAAGACGCGCGGGCGCAGCCCGGCATGAAACCAGGTGATCATGGAATAGATGTCATAGACGGGCAATCCGACTTCGGCCTGAAGCGCGGCGGCATAAGGCGGCATGTTGGTGCATTCGAACACGATGGCGCCGACATCGGGATGCTTTGCGACGAGCTCCTTGCCGGCCTCGACCACGTCGCGCTCGGCTTGCGCGATGTCCATGTCGTCCTTCTCGGCCTTGATCAGGACACGGAAGAACTCCTTGCCGTTCTCGGTGCCGACCAGCGGCGTGTCGAGCGGCACGCCGGCACCTTCGAGATGGGCCGGCGTCAAGGTCGAGCCGGACACCGTGACGAGGCCGACGCGCTTGCCCGGCGGCAGGGTCGCTTGCACCCACGGCACCTGCATCAGCGATGACGTCGCGACGGGAACGCCGACGGCGGCCGCGATCTCCTTCTGGAACAGCGAGAGGAAGCCGCAATTGGTGGTGATGGCCTCCGCCCCCAGCCGCACCAGATCCTTGGCCGCATCGATGAAATCGGGCAAGAGGCCGGCCGCGCCCTTCAGCACGACCTTTTCGGGCGAGGCGCCGCTCACCACGCGATAGAGCACCGGGAATGGCCAGGTCATGCCGTTGCCCATGTCGCCGGGAATGCGGGGAAAGCGCGCTTCCAGCATCAGGATGCCGAGCGGCGCGCCGTAGATGGCCTTGCCGCCACGGGCGATGCGGGAGGGCGAGCTGACTGAGTTGGTCATGGTGCGCTCTCAGAGGAAACGATCGGGCGCAAACGGCGCGAGCGGAATCTCCGGCGCCTTGCCGCTCACGAGCTGGGCGACCAGACGGCCGGTGCGGGCCGAGCCGACCAGGCCGACATGGCCGTGGCCGAACGCATAGACGATATCACGGGAGGCGCGCGCATAGCCGATGCAGGGCCGTCCGTCCGGCATGCTCGGGCGATGGCCGAACCAGGTCTTGACGCGCGAGGCCGGAATGTCCTTCGGCAGTTTCGGGAACATGCTGACGAGGTGGTTGCGCAGAATCTCGGCGCGCTTCCAGTTCGGCGCGGCCTCGAGGCCCGCGATCTCGACGGTCCCGGCGGCGCGCAGGCCCTTGTTGGTCCAGTTCACCACCAGCTTGGCGTCGGAGGCCATCATCGAGCTGCGCGGGCCTGCTTCCGGATTCTCGATCACGACATGATAGCCGCGCTCGGTCTCGAGCGGGAGGGGATCGCCGACCGACGCGGTGAGCTGCTTCGAGCGGGCACCGGCCGCGACCACCGCGGCGTCACAGGCGATCTCGCCGGTCTCGGTGACGACAGCGACGAGCTTGCCGCCCTTGAGCTTCAGCCCGGTCGCCTTGGCGCGTACGTGCTTCGCGCCGCTCGCAATCGCATGATTGGCAAGGGCTGCAACATAAGCGCCGGGATCGCGGCAGCGCCCGGCTTCCTCCACCACGACACCGAAGGTGTAGCGCGGATCCAGATCCGGCTCACGCTGGCGCATTTCGTCGGCATTGAGCTCCAGCCATTCGACGCCAACCTTCCTGCGCAGGCGCCAGCCGAGATCATTGTCGAAATTGCCGCGCGATGTGAACACGTGCATCACGCCGTTGCGCTCGATCAGCTCGGGGACGCCGGCTTCTTCCGCGAGCTTTTTGTGCAGCAGCGGCGCGTCCTTCAGGAGATCGCGCAGCGCGAACGCCGTGGTCTCGACCCGCGCCGCGGTCCAGCCCGAGAGCAGATACTTGATCAGCCAGGGCAGCGCCTTCGGCAAGTAAGACCAGCGGATCGCGAGCGGGCCGAGCGGGTCCAGGAGATAGCCCGGCACCTTCTTCCAGACACCCGGCTCCGCCGGTGGAATCACCGAATGCGACGACAGCCAGCCGGCATTGCCGTAGCTCGCCGCCTGTTCGCCGCCGGGCTCGCCCGGATCGATCAGCGTGACGCGATGGCCCTCGCGCAGCGCCTCGATGGCGCTGATCACGCCGACCGCGCCGGCTCCGATGATGGCGACGTGGCGGCCGTCCGGCATCGCCCTAAGCCTTCACTGCGGGCGTAAAATCCTTGCCGACCGAGATCGCCCTGGGATCGATGATGCAATGGAGGATCGACGGCTTGCCCGAGGCGAGCGCGCGCTCGAAAGCCGGTGCGAACTCTTCGGTGCGCTCGACGCGCTCGCCATGGCCGCCGAACGCCTTCGCATACATCGCGAAATCCGGGTTCTTGAGCTGGGTGCCGACGACGCGGCCGGGATAGTCGCGCTCCTGGTGCATGCGGATGGTGCCGTATTGCGAATTGTCGATGATGATGACGACCAGGGGCGCGTCGTACTGCACGGCGGTGGCGAATTCCTGGCCGTTCATCAGGAAGCAGCCGTCGCCCGCAAACGCGACCACGACACGATCCGGGTATTGCCGCTTGGCCAGCACACCCGCCGGCACGCCATAGCCCATCGAGCCCGAGGTCGGCGCGAGCTGGGCGGCAAAGCTGTGGAAGCGGTGATGGCGATGGATCCAGCCGGCGTAGTTGCCGGCGCCGTTGCAGACGATCGCGTCCTTCGGCAGGCGGTCGCGCAGCCAGGTCATCACCTCGCCGTACTGGAACCTGCCCGGCAGCTCGCGCGCCTTCCCGGTCCAGGCCAGATAATCGGCATGCGCCTTGGCGGCCTCGCCCTTCCACGCCACCGCAACTGACGGCTTCAGCGTCTCGACCGCGGCGGCGAAGGCTGCCGGCGTCGCCTGGATCGCCAGATCAGGCTGATAGACGCGGCCGAGCTCTTCGGAGCCCGGATGCACATGGATCAGCTTCTGCTTCGGATTGGGAATGTCGAGCAGCGTATAGGACGAGGACGGCATCTCCGACATGCGGCCGCCGATGAGCAGGAGGACGTCGGCATTGTCGATGCGCGCCTTCAGACCCGGGCTCGGCCCGATGCCGAGGTCGCCTGCATAATGCGAATGATCGGCATCGATCAGCGAGGCCCGGCGGAACGAGGTCGCGACCGGCAGGTCGAACCGCTCGGCGAACCGCGCGATGCTCTTGGTCGCCTCGTCGGTCCAGCGCGAGCCGCCGAGAATGACGAGTGGCGCCTTCGCGCCGGCCAGCATGGCGCCAAGCTTCTCGATATCGGCAGGCGCCGGCCAGCTCACGGCGGGTTCGATGCGCATGGCATCGGCAACGGCCGCGGTCTCGGTCAGCATGTTCTCCGGCAGCGCGATCACCACGGGACCGGGGCGGCCCTGCATGGCGACGCGGAAGGCACGCGCGACCAGCTCCGGAATGCGGTCGGGGCGATCGATCTCGACCGCCCATTTCGCCATCGAGCCGAACACCGCCTTGTAGTCGAGCTCCTGGAACGCCTCGCGCTCGCGCATGCCGGTGTCGACCTGGCCGACGAACAGGATCATCGGGGTCGAATCCTGCATCGCGATGTGGACGCCGTGGCTGGCATTGGTGGCACCGGGGCCGCGGGTGACGAAGCAGACGCCCGGCCGCCCCGTGAGCTTGCCATAGGCCTCCGCCATCATCGCCGCACCGCCTTCGGCGCGGCAGATCACGACGTCGATCGGGCTGTCATGCAACGCATCGAGCGCCGCCAGATAGCTCTCGCCCGGCACGCAGGTGACGCGCTCGACGCCCTGGGCGACGAGCTGATCGATGAGGATCTGGCCCCCGGTACGGGTGTTGCGAATGGTCATGTCGGCTCCCTCAAGACTTCGGCGATACGCACGTGTTCGGGAACTGGCCTAAGACAGGCCGAGAGCGTGCGCAAGGTCGAAAGGCTTCTCGCAGCCTGCGCAGGCGTCATGCCCGTCCCTGCCGTTTGCACTACAGGCCCTGCCGCGGCCATGATGGCGAGCTTCGGCATCTTCGTCTACGATCCCTCTGAATCACTGTTCGGGAGCACCGGAATGCAAACCATTGGCCTGATCGGAGGCATGAGCTGGGAGAGCACCGCGCTTTACTACAAGCTCATCAACGAGCGGGTCCGCGACCGCATCGGCAAGCTGCATTCGGCCCCGCTTCTGATGTATTCCTACGATTTCGAGGAGATCAAGCAGATGCAATATGCCGGCCGCTGGCAGGAGGCGGCGGCGAGCCTGGCGGAGGTCGCGCGGCTGCTCGAAAGCGCCGGCGCGCGGGCGATCGTGCTGTGCACCAACACGATGCATAAATTGGCGCCCGAGATCATATCCAGCGTGAGCGTTCCGTTCATCCACATCGGCGATGCGACGGCCGAGCGGATTCGGGGCAAGGGATATCGGCGCGTCGGGTTGCTCGGCACCAAGTTCACGATGGAGGAAGACTTCTACATCGACCGATTGCGCGCGCACGGTCTCGACGTCATGGTCCCTCCCGCGGACGAGCGCGCCGAGGTGAACCGCATCATCTACGACGAGCTGTGCCTCGGCAACGTCGCCGCGCCCTCGCGCCGCCGCTACCAGGAGGTGATGGCGGCGCTCGTCGCCGGCGGCGCCGAGTGCATCATCCTCGGCTGCACCGAGATCACCATGCTGGTCGGCCCTAATGACACGTCGGTCGAGACATTCGACACCACGGCCATTCACGCCGAGACGGCCGCCGATTTCGCGATCGGGTGATTTGATCTCCTCAGCTTCAGCCCGTCCGGGATCGGGGTCCCTGGGGACGTGGGCTGTCCTCACCCGCTCCGCTTCTGTCGCGCGCTCGCCAGCAGCACCAGCATGAATGAGGCCGCCGTCATCAAGGTCGATATCGCGGCGATGGTCGGATCGATCTCGTCGCGCAGCGCGGTGAACATGCGCTTGGTCAACGGCTGATACTGGCCACCGGAAATGAACAGCGCGACGATGGTCTCGTCCATCGCCGAGATGAAGGCGAAGATTCCGCCCGCAACCACGCTGGACTTGATCTGCGGCAGCGTCACCGCGAAGAAGCTGCGCAGGCGGTTCATGCCGAGGCTGCGCGCCACCATCTCCTGCGCGGGATCGAAACTCTGCAGGCCCGCGAGCACCGAGATGACGACATAGGGCAGGCCCAGCATCACGTTCGCCAGCACGAGGCCGGGTATGGTCGCGACCAGACCGACTTTGGCATAGACGAAGAAGATGCCGACGGCGGTGATGATGATCGGCACCACCAGCGGCAACAGCAGCGCCAAGTGGATCAGCCTCATGATGCGCAGCTTCGACTGGCTGATGGCATAGGCAGCGGCCACCCCGAACGGGATCGCGATCACGACGGTGAGGAGGGCGACCGTCAGCGTCACCCGCGTCGCCTGCATCCAGGCGGGATTTGAGAAATATTGCTGGTACCAGCGCAGCGAAAAGGACGGTGGCGGAAAGGTGAGAAAGCGCGCGCTGGAGAACGAGATCGGCGCGATAATCAGAACGGGGAGGATCAGATAGACCAGCACCAGCGCGCTGACCACGTAGAGGGCGATCCGTGCGGGCGAGGCGCGCATCATTTCTGCCCCAACACGCGGTCGAGCGAGATGGAGCGGCTGACGACGAAGAAGATCACGAGCACACTGATGAGCAGCACCACCGCGACCGCGCTCGCCGCCCCGAACTGGTTGTAGAGCTCGACATTGCGGCTCACCAGCATCGACACCATCACGGTGCGGCCGCCGCCGAGTAGCTCCGGCGTGATGTAGAAGCCGAGACAGAGCACGAACACCATGGTGCAGCCGGCGAGCACGCCCGGCAGCGACAGCGGCAGGAACACGCGCATGAAGGTGAGCGACGGGCTCGCGCCCAGGCTGGCGCCGGCCTGCATGAGATCGTTGGGAATCTTCTGCATGGTGGCGTAGAGCGGCAACACCATGAAGGGCAGCAGGATGTGCACGGTCGCAACCACCGTGCCAAAGGTGTTGTGGACCAGCGCGAGCGGCTCGGAGGTCACATCGAGATAGCGCAGGAACTGGTTGATCACGCCGGTGCGCTGCAGCAGCGCCAGCCAGGCATAGGCGCGGACCAGCACGCTGGTCCAGAACGGCAGCACGACCAGCGAGAGGATGAGGATGCTCCACCCTTTCGGCACCGAATTGGCAAGGTAGGCCACGGGATAGCCGAGCAGCAGCGCGATTGCCGTGACCGCGAGGCTGATCTCGAAGGTCAGCGCAAAGCTGCGCCAGTAGACGTCTTCGGTGAAGACGCGGCGATAATTCTCCAGCGTGAAGCCGTCATGGTAGATCGACTGCCAGGCCAGCCAGCCCACCGGCAGCACGATCAGAGCCAGGATCACCAGCAGCGCCGGCGAGACCAGTGCCAGCATCAGGCCGTGCTCACGGCGCTGATGTTTTTGGGAGGGATCTGGCATTGAAGTCGTCAACGTTGCCTCGCTCACTTCTGCATGAAGGACGCCCAGCGCTTCTCGGCGGCTTCGCCCGCCGGCGAGGACCACCAGGCGTAGGACATCAGCGCCTGCTTGGCCGCATTGGCCGGCTCGCTCGGCAATTGCGCGGCGCGCTCGGGCTTGATCACGCTGGTCTCGAACGCCTTCGGGTTGCCCGGACCATAGTCGATGTGCAGTGGCAGATTGGCCTGGTGCACGGGATCGACGGCCTCGTTGAGGAATTTTATCGCGGTGGCGAGATTCGGCGCGCCCTTGAGGATGCAGAGCGAGGTACTCTGCAGGATGCCCTGGTTGTAGGTGAAGGCGACCTTCGCGCCTTCCTTGGCGACGGCACTGACGCGGCCATTCCAGGCCATCTCCATGTCGACCTCGCCGTCATTGAGCAACTGCGCCGACTGCGCGCCCGAGGTCCACCACACCGTGATGTGCGGTTTGATCTCTTCCAGCTTCTTGAAGGCGCGGTCGACGTCGAGCGGATAAAGCTTGTCCGGTGCGACGCCGTCGGCCATCAGCGCCGCCTCCAACGTTGCAAACGGATGGTTGCGCAGCGCGCGGCGGCCGGGGAATTTCTTCACGTCCCAGAAATCGGCCCAGCTGTTCGGCGCGTCCTTCGGGAATTTCTTCTGGCTGTAGGCAAGTACGCTCGAATAGAACTCGTAGGACACTGAATAGGGGCTGCGATAGGCCTCCGGCATCGCCGCGCCGTTTGGAATCTTCGAGAAGTCGAGCTTCTCCATCAGCCCCTGTTCGCCGCCGCGCAGGCAGTTACCGGTCGGGGTGTCGACGACGTCCCAGATCGGCTTGCCGCTGCCGACCTGCGTCTTGATCGCGGGCCAGGCATCGGGAATGGAGTCCTGGTTGATGGTGATGCCGAGCTTCTTGGCGGAGGGATCGAGGATCGCCACCGTCTGCGCCTGCTGATAGGCGCCGCCCTGCGAGACGAAGGTGATCTGCTCGGCGGCATCAGCCGCGCTGGTCAGTCCGATTGCGCCCAGCAGCGCGCAGCCCAATCCAAATTTCTGCTTCATCGTCATCCTCACCTCCTCCAAATGATCTCACTGACCGATCGCATCGAGAAACTGGTACCAGCCGGCGACCACGCGCACGGCGGGCTCCCGCAGCGGATAGAACGGAATCGCCTTCATGCGCCGGGCGTCGAGCAGGCCGACGTCGGGCGCCTCGCCGCGCACGAAGGCGGCGAGATAGCTGCCCATCAGGCTCGACATCGCAACGCCTGCGCCGTTGTAGCCGACCGAGAAGAGCGTGCGGTCATCGAGCCGGCCGATATGTGGGACCGAGTCCAGCGTCATCGCGACGAGGCCCGACCATTTGTATGCGAGCGGGACATCGGCGAGATCGGGGAAGATGCCGACCATCGCCTTGCGCAAGGCGTCGAATGCGGCCTGCGAATCCTGCTTGCCGAAGGCGCCGCGGCCGCCGAAGATGACGCGGTTGTCGACCATGCGGAACCAGCGCATCATGCGCTTGGTCTCGGTGTAGGTGCGCCCCGTCGGCATCAGTTTTCCCGCGAGATTGCCGGGAAGCCGCTCGGTTGCGACCATGGCGCTGCGGAACGGGATCAGCGTGCGCTGCAGATGCGCGGTGGCACCGGTCAGATCCGAATAGCTGTTGGTGGCAATGATCGCCTGCCTGGCGCGCACCGCGCCTTGCGGTGTCTCGGCAACGATGCCGTCCTTCTCGCGCCGGAGCTTGACGACCGGCGACTCCTGGAAAATCGGAACGCCGCGGCTTGCAACGCCATTTGCGAGGCCGCGCAGATAGTTCAGCGGATGGATCCCGCCCGAGCCGGGATTGAGCACACCGCCGACAAAGATCTCGGAGCCGGTCTCCTCACGCACCTGTCCCTTGTCGAGAATGCGGACCGCGGCGGAGCCCATCTCGCGCGTCATCCAGTTGGCTTCGTCGATCGCGGCCTTGAGCGTCGTCTCATTGTGCGCGGCCTTGACCTGGCCGGTGCGCACAAGGTTCGCGCTGGTGATGCCGAATTCGGAGACGAGCTCCTCGACCATGTCGGTCGATTCATGCGCGATCTCGTACATGCGCCGCGCCATGGCGCGGCCGTGTGCGGCATCGATCTCACGGAACGAGAGGCGGAATTTTGCGGTGATCACGCCGCCATTGCGCCCGCTCGCGCCCCAGCCGGGACGGTTGGCCTCGAGCACGACGGGGCTGAGCCCGCTCCTGGCAATGTGGTGCGCGGCGGAGAGGCCAGTGTAGCCTGCGCCGATGATCACCACATCCGCCTGTTGCTCGCCCGACAGCACGGGAAACGCGCGCGCCGGCTCCGCCGTGGCTTCCCACAGCGAATTGACGGAAGGCAGCGCGCGCCAGTCCCGTGTCATGCCACAGCTCTCCGTTACGTCGCCGGCCCGATGGCCGCGTCGGCAAGCGCCTTCAACGTCGGATAATGGAAGTCCGGCTTGGTCAGCGTCTCCACCGCCGGCGTGCCGCCGAATCCGGCGATGCCCTGGCGGCGCTCGATCCAGCACACCTTGTAGCCGAGCTTCCGCGCGATCCCGATGTCGTGATATTGGCTCTGCGCGACGTGCAGGATGTCGGACTGCTTGTACCCGAAGGCGGACTGGCGGCCCTTGTTGTAGGCGAAGAATTCCGGGTTCGGTTTTGCAACGCCGGTGTCGTCGGCGCAGACGGTGTCATCGAAGGGATTACCGAGCGCATGCGCGTAGCATGAGAGTGCCACGCGGTCGGCATTGGTCATCGCGACCAGGCGGAATTTTGTGCGCAGGCGCTTCAGCGCCTCGACCGAGTCCGAGAACGGCCCCCAGCGCAGCACGGCAAGCTGGAAGACGTCACAGGAGGCATCGTCCGCCGGCAGCCCGAGCTCCTTGGCGAGATAGCGGTAGACGTAGAACATCACCTCGCTGGAGCGCTCATAATGCTTGTCGCGGCCTCGCTTGTAGGATTCGAAGATCTGCTCGTCGCTGAGCTCGGCCGCCTTCTTGCCTCCGATCTTGCGCACCGCTTCAAGTACGCCGGTCTCGAAATCGATCAGGGTGCCGACGACGTCGAAGGTGAGGACCTTGAAATTGCTGAACGCGGCTTGGGTCGACATATCGCTTCTTCTCTCGGTTGAACAAGGCTGGATTCAGTCCACCCTGGGTACGACAATGGTGTCCTCGGGGTGGAGCGTAACGGTGAGGCTGCCGCCGAGCGGCGGGATGCGGTGATAGGCCTGGTGATAGCTCGGTTGGCGCAGGCTGAGCGCGATGCCGCCTTCGAGCGCGAGGAAAATGCGCAGGCTCTCGCCCTGATAGACGATGTCGGTGACGGTCCCGGTCAGCCGGTTACAGGCGGCATCCTGCGCGCCGTCATCAATCAGCAGCTTCTCGCTGTGCACGGCCAGCATCAGGGCATCGCCATCGGGAATGGCGCGTGCGCTGCGCAGCAAGGCATTGCCGAGCGCAACGCTGGAAGCATCGACGCGGCGGACCGGCAGCATCGTGGCTTCGCCGATGAAGCTGGCAACGAAGGAATCGACGGGATGGTCATGCAGCCGCGCCGGCTCGTCGATCTGGACCAGCCGGCCGTCCTTCATGACGGCGACGCGGTCGCTCATGGTCAGCGCCTCGCGCTGGTCATGGGTGACGTAGATGATGGTCGCGCCGATCCGCTTGTGCAACGCGCGCAGCTCGATCTGCATGGATTCGCGCAGCTGCTTGTCGAGCGCGGAAAGCGGCTCGTCCATCAGGATCAGGCGCGGCTCGAAGATCATGGCGCGCGCCAGCGCCACGCGCTGGCGCTGGCCGCCGGAGAGCTGCGCGATGCCGCGCTCTTCATAGCCGGCAAGCCCGACCATGCTGAGCGCCGCGCGCACCTTGTCCGGCCAGAAGGATTTCGGCAGGCGTCGCGCGCGCAAGGGAAAGGCGACGTTCTCCCCGACGCTCATATGCGGAAACAGCGCGTAGTTCTGGAACACCACGCCGATGTCGCGCTTGTGCGGCGGCATGTAGGTGACGTCACGGCCTCCGAATAGAATCGTGCCTGAGGTCGGCAGGATGAAGCCGCCCAAAATGCCGAGCAGCGTGGTCTTGCCGGAGCCGGACGGGCCAAGCAGTGAGACGAATTCACCGGCGCTGACATTGAGCGAAACGTCGTCGAGGGCGCGAACGGCGCCATAGGCCTTGCTGGCGGACCTGATCTCGACGCTCTCCGCGCGCTTGTCCAACGATCGACCTCGCGATGTCCCTCAGCCGGCGTGCCTCACTGCGCGCCATAAGCCTGCTTTATAGACAGGGATTTGGAGCACTCACGGCAAAGCGTGCGCTGCACCAAATCCTCTCTCGAAGGGCCTGTCTTTAAGCTGTCATGCTGATGACACCAGACTTGGCAAAATCCGGCAATTGCCAAATTCTCACCGCGCCCATAACATGACGTTATGCCAGAGCTCCGTCGCATGCTGCCGTCCAGCAACGCCCTGTTCGTCTTCGACGCGGCGGCGCGCAATGGCAGCTTCACGGCTGCGGCCGCCGAGCTGAACGTCACGCAGCCGGCGGTGAGCCGGATGCTCGGCCAGTTCGAGGAGCATCTCGGCGTTCGCCTGTTCGATCGCAAGGCGGGCCGCGCGGTGCTCACCGAAGAAGGCGAGCTGCTCTATCGCCGCGTGCTCGAAGGCTTTCGCAGCATCGAGAGCGGGCTCGTCGAGATCGAGCGGCGGCGCAAGGGCACCGAGACGGTGACGCTGTCGGTCTCCTCCGCCTTCACCACGCACTGGCTGATGCCGCGCATCGACAAGCTGCAGAAGCAGTTTCCGCAAGTCGATCTGCGCTTCCAGTTGATTTCCGGCGCGCTGCGCGGGCCGGTGGAGAATGTCGACCTCGGCATGCGCTTCCGCGATCGCGACGAGCCGCCCTCCGGCGGCACCCTGGTGATGAAGGAAGTGATGCTGCCGATGTGCAGCCCCACCTATCTCGGCGAGACCGATCCCACCGAGGGCAACACCATCATTCGCCTCGCCGAGACGCCGGGCGACTGGGCCGCGGATTACGCTTCGCTCCTCACCGGCCGCCGCGGCGCGGCCAAGGCGCTGAGCTTCACCGACTATGCCGTCGTGGTGCAGGCCGCGCTGCTCGGCCAGGGCATTGCGCTCGGCTGGCTGACGGTCGCCTCGCACTGGCTGCTCACCGGCGCGCTGGTGCCGGCCTCCGACCGGCTCACCACCACGCGCCGCATCTGCGAATTCCTGCCGCCGCGCAACCGCCCGATGCGCCCGATCGCCGCCGAGATCCGCGACTGGATCATCGCGCAGATGAAAAGCGAGATCGCCGCGATCGACCGGCTCTATCCGAAGCTCGGCGCCATGGCGGCGTGCTATTGAGCCTGGAGCGAGCTTCACAAGAAGCCGTCATGCCCGGGCTTGTCCCGGGCATCCACGTTCGCCGTGCCACGTGGTAAGGCGTGGATGGCCGGGACAAGCCCGGCCATGACGCTGTGGAGGCGTCGCCCCCCTCCCTCCACGTCATTGCGAGCGCAGCGAAGCAATCCAGAGTCTTTCCGCGGAGGGATTCTGGATTGCTTCGTCGCAAGAGCTCCTCGCAAGGACAGTGTGGAGAGAGGTTTGCCCGCTACCGATGCTCGATCGCCCTGATCGCACCGCGCAACTCTGCGAGGCCGCGCAGGCGGCCGATGGCGGTGTAGCCGGGATTGGTGCGCTTGGTGGCGGCGAGATCGTCGAGCATGCGGTGGCCGTGATCGGGACGAAACACGATTCTCTTGTCCGGTGCGCGCCGCGCGTTCTCCTTTAGCAGCGTCTTGAGCACCGCGATCATGTCGACGTCACCGTCGAGATGGTCGGACTCGTAGAACGACAGGACGTCCGCCTCGCGCTTGGTCGCGCGCAGATGGGCGAACGCGATGCGCGGGCCGAAGCGCTCGGCCATATCAGGGAGATTGTTCTCCGCGCGCACGCCGAGCGAGCCGGTGCAGAAGCAGATGCCGTTGGCCTTGGACGGCACGGCATCGAACAGCGCCTGATAATCGTCGGCGCTGGAAGCAATGCGCGGCAGGCCGAACAGCGGCCGCGGCGGATCGTCCGGATGCAGCGTCAAGGAGACATCGAGCTGCTCGGCCACCGGCGTTACGCGCGCGAGGAATTCCGCGAGATGCTGCCGCAATATCTTTGGCGTGATGTCGCGATAGGTGTCCAGCCGATCGCGGAATTGCGGGATCGTCATCGGCTCGGTGGTCGAGCCCGGCAGCGCGCTGGCAATGACCATGACGAGATAGTCGATATCCGCCTGGCTCATCTGCTCGAACAGCTTTTTAGCGCGCGCCTGCTGCTCGGGGGTATACTCCTGCGCGGCCGCCGGGCGCTTCAGGATGTGCAGCTCGAATGCCGCAAAGCGGTCCTGGTCGAAGCGCATGGCACGGGCGCCGTTCGGCAGCTCCCATTCCAGATCGGTGCGGCACCAGTCCACCACGGGCATGAAGTTATAGCAGATGATCTTGATGCCGGACGCGGCGACCGCCTCCAGGCTCGCGATCCACGCCTCGATCGACTTGATCGCTTTTCCGCCGAGGCGCTTGACGTCGTCAGGGATCGGAATCGATTCCACCACCGACCAGGTCAGCTGCGAGCGGCCGGGCTGGCCGTTCTCGATGAAGTTTTTGCGCTCCTCGACCGCCTTGCGCGTCCAGGCCTCTCCGATCGGCACCTGATGCAGCGCCGAGACGATCTGGCTCGCCCCGGCCTGCCTGACATCATCGAGCGAGACCGGATCATCCGGCCCGTACCAGCGCCATCCCTCCAGCATCATGTGCTGCCTCCCAAAGCGTTTTCGAGCGAAGTGGGTACCGGTTCGCGTGAAGAAAACGCGTCAAAACAAAAGTCAGTTCGCGGTCAGCACGACCTTGACGCTCTGCGAACGGTCGAGCGCCAGCCGCAGCGCGTCGGGCGCGGTCGAGAGCGGCCGCTCGGCGGTGACCAGCGACAGCACATCGACGCTGCCGTTGCCGATCAGTTCCACCGCATTCATGAACTCTAAGCCGAAGCGGAACGAGCCGCGCAGATCGATCTCCTTCGCCATCACCGCATTCGACGGCGTCGGGATCTGGCCGCCCGGCAGATTGCCGATCTGCACCACGACGCCGCCGCGCCTGACGATGCCGATCGCGCTGGCAAGGCCGGCAGCCGTGCCCGAGACCTCGAAGGCGACGTCATAGGGGCGCAACGCGGCCTGCGCCTTCAGCCCTTCCTCGCCGGCCGAGACATTCTCGACATGGGAGGCGCCGAGCTTGGTCGCAAAGGTCAGCGGCGCCGGGGCGATGTCGGCCACGGTGATGTCGGCCATGCCGGCGCGGTGCGCCGCGAGCATGGTCAGAAGCCCGATCGGGCCGGCACCGAAGATGATGCTGCGCTTGCCCTCGATCTTGCCGGCGCGCGCCACCGCGTGCAGGCACACCGCGAGCGGCTCGGCCAGCGCGGCCGCCTGGTAGGACACGTGATCGGGAATCTTCACGCACTGCGCAGGGATCGCATCGAAGTAGTTGGCGAAGCCGCCCTGCATGTGCGGCGTCTTCGAAGCCGAGCCCATGAAATAGATGTTCTCGCACAGGTTCGGCCGGCCCTCGCGGCAGGCGACGCAATGGCCGCACCAGCGCGACGGGTTGACGGCGACGCGGTCGCCGACCTTCAGGTTCGCAGCGGCACCGGAGATCTCCACGACCTCGCCCGAGATCTCGTGTCCCAGCACCAGCGGCGACTTCACCACGAAGTCTCCGGTGCGGGCATGACGAAAATAGTGCATGTCCGAGCCGCAGATGCCGCCGGCGCCGAAGCGGATGCGCACCATGCCGTCAGCGAGCCTGTCGAGCGGATGCTCGATCATGCGCAGGTCTTCGGGGCCGAACAGGGTCGCGGCGAGAGCGGTCGAGGTCATTTGGAGAGTCCCATGTATTTTGGCAGCCAGAGGGTCAGTTCGGGAATGAAGGTGATCGCGATCAGCGCCAGCAGCAGCGGAACCAGCCAGGGCAGGATCGCCACCGTCGTTCGCTCGACGGAGAGCTTTGCCACGCGGGCGAGCACGAACAGCACCATGCCGAGCGGCGGATGCAACAGGCCGATCATCAGGTTCAGCGTCATGATCAGGCCGAAATGAATGGGGTCGATGCCGAGCTTGAGCACGATCGGGAGCAGGATCGGCACCAAAATGGTGATTGCCGCCGTGGTGTCGATGAAGCAGCCGACAAACAGGATCAGCACGTTGGCGAGCGCCAGGAACACCCATTTGTTCTGGGTGATGCTGAGCATCCAGTCCGAGAGCATCTGCGCCGCCTGCGACACCGTCAGCAGCCAGGCGAAGATCGACGCCGCCGTGACGATGAACAGCACCGAGGCCGTGGTCTCGATGGTATCGAAGGTCGCCTTGGCGACGGTCTGGAACGTCATGGTGCGGTAGCGGACGAGGCCGAGGAACAGCGACCAGATCACCGCGGCGACGGCGGCTTCCGTCGGCGTGAACCAGCCCAGCGTCATGCCGCCGATCAGGATCACCGGCGCCATCAACGCCATCACCGCCGAGAAGTCGAAATACCAGTCGATCAGGAGCAGCGTGCCGAGGCCGATGACGACGGCCATGTTGACCGAGAGGCCGGCGAGGACCATCAGCCAGATCGCCATCGGGAACGACAGCACGATCAGGATCTCGAGCCCGGCCGAGCCGAGCTGCGGCCAAGAGAACGGCGTGTCGCTGCCCCATTTGTTCTTGTGCGCGAAATAGGTGACCGTCACCATCATGAACAGCGTTAGCACGACGCCGGGAATGACGCCGCCCAGGAACAGCGCGCCGATCGAGACGTTCGCCATCATGCCGTAGATCACGAACGGCAGCGACGGCGGAATGATCGGCCCGAGCGTTGCCGAGGCCGCGGTGACGCCGACCGAGAACTCGGTGGAGTAACCGTGGTCCTTCATCGCCTTGATCTCGATGGTGCCGAGGCCGGCGGCATCCGCAATCGCGGTGCCGGACATGCCGGAGAAGATCACCGAGCCGATGATGTTGACGTGGCCGAGGCCGCCGCGCATCCACCCCACCAGCGCAACCGCGAATTTGTAGATGCGCCCGGTGACGCCGGCGATGTTCATGAGATTGCCGGCCAGGATGAAGAACGGCACGGCGAGCAGCGGGAAGCTCTCGACGCCGGCGATCATGCGCTGCGCCAGCGTGACGTCGGGCGTCACGCCGCTGACCAGGATATAGAGCAGCGACGACACCGCCATGGCGATCGCCACGGGAACGCCGAGCAGCATGAGAACGAGAAAGCCTCCGAGCAACAGCAGCATGGTTTTATCCTTCCGATCCGTCGTAGGCACCGGGACGTTCGAGGACCGAGTAACCCTGCCGCCAGTTCTGGATTGCCACCTGCACAGAGCGCGCGAACATCAGCACGAACCCGAGCAGCACGGCGTAATAGACATAGTCCTTGGGAAGATTGATGGTGGTCATCTGCTCGTCGCCGATGATCCTGATGTAGACCCAGACCAGCTTGATGGCGTAGCCGAAGAAGGCGATCCGGATCAGGTCGATCGCGGTCGACAGCACGCGTCCTACGGCATGCGGCAGGTAGCGATAGACAAGGTCGACCTGGATATGCCGCGACAGCCGTACGCACATCGACGAGCCGATGAAGACCACGCCGATCAGGCAATAGGTCGCGATCTCCTCGGTCCAGGCGTAGCTGTCGTTGAGCACGTAACGGGTGAAGAACTGCAGGAAGACGGCGAGCGCCATCACCCAGAAAATCGCCAGCGCCACCCAGTCCTCGAAGGCGTAGACGCCGAGATCGACCTTCGGCGTCGCCTCCTCCTCGAAGGTGTGCGCGATCTCGTCGGCGGTGATCTGCCGGTGGATTTCGGCGGTGGACATGTTACCTCTCTCCAAATCGTCGTTCCGGGGCTCGCGAAGCGAGAACCCGGAATGACGTCTTTGTTCTACTGTCTCACGCTTGCTCCGCTCCTCATCCTGAGGAGCTTGCGAAGCAAGCGTCTCGAAGGATGCCCCCGGGGCACACCGGGGCCCTCATGGTTCGAGATGCGCTTCGCGCTCCTCACCATGAGGGTCTTATGGCGGGGCAAGCGGCGGTCACTTCACCGCCTGGATCTTCTCCCAATCCGCCTTGCGGTAGCCGAAGGTCTCGAACGCGACGTTCTTCAGCACGGTGTCGCGGAACTCGTTCTTGTCGACCTCGGTCACGGTCAGCCCCTTGTCCTTGAAGAAGGCGACCAGCTTGGCCTCGTTCTGCTTGATCTCGCCCGTTGCCTTGGCAGCGGCCTCCTGCGCCACGTCGGTGAAGATCTTCTTGTCCTCGTCGGACAGCTTCTTCCACAGCGCGCCGGCGATCACGGTGTTGAGGTGATCGACGATGTGGCCGGTCAGCACGATGTGCTTCTGCACCTCGTAGAACTTCTTGGCCTCGATCGTCGTCAGCGGATTTTCCTGCGCCTCGACGGTGCCGTTCTGGAGCGCGAGATAGACCTCGGCGAACGCGATCGGCGCGGTGTTGGCGCCGCAGGCCCGCGGCATCGCCAGATAGGCCGGAACGTCGGGCACGCGGATCTTCAGGCCCTTCATGTCCGCGCAGGTCTTGATCGGCTTGTTGGACGAGGTCTGGCGCACGCCGTAATAGGTCACCGCGACGATGTGGTGGCCGCTCTTGTCCTCATAGCCCTTGGCGAGCTCCTTGAAGATGTCGCTCTTGGTGTAGGCGAGCAGATGATCGGCATCGCGGAAGGTGTAGGGATAATAGGTTACGCCGATCGGCGCGAAGCTCTTGGCCGCGAAGCTCGATCCGGAGATGATGATGTCGACCGAACCGAGCGAGAGGCCCTGGTTGATGTCGGTCTCCTTGCCGAGCTGCGAGGCCGGATAGACCTCGATCTGGTAGCGCCCGTTGGTGCGCTTATTGATCTCCTGCGCGGCCCAGACCGACGCCGTGTGGAACGGCTCCGAAGGCTCGTAGACATGGGCCCATTTGAGCTTGGTCTGCGCCATGCTGGCGCTGGTCGCTGCCAACAGCGTGGCGGCGGAAATCACTGCTGCAATCGTCATCTTCTTTAACATCGACTTTTCCTCCATCGTTCAAGTCTGTTGTTCGCCCGCCCCGGCATGGATGCGGGCCGCCCAATCTTTATCGCCGCCGCGAGCTGCCGCTCTTGGCCAGTTCTTTGGCCCGCTTCTTCGGTGATCGCTTTGGTATCGTCGGCTTCGCCAGGGGTCGCGCGGTCCGGCTTCGCCCCGAGGCCGCTGCTGCGGCGTTCTCGGCGCCAAAGTTCTGTGCAAAGCGCTCCTGGGATCGCGCCAGATGAACGCGCATGGCTTCGCGCGCCGCCTCGGGATCACGCGCCGCGATCGCGTCGCGAACGGCGCGATGCTCGTCGAGTGCCGTGCGCCACGTGCCCGGGTTCTCGAAATAATGCGCGAGCTGCGCGAAATAGGGATTGAGCCGCTGGTCGAACAGCTCGCCGACCACGCGCACCAGCACGGCGTTGCCGAGGCTTCCGGCGATGGCGACGTGGAACGCACGGTCGTGCACCATCGAGGCTTCGCCGGGATGCTCGACATTCTCCATCGCGACCAGGGAGGCGTCGATGCGGGCGACGTCACCCTTCGTCGCCACGCGCGCGGCCTGTTCGGAGATGGCGCTCTCCAGGAATTCGCGGGCGCGCAACAGCTCGAACGGGCCTTCGATGACGGCAGCAGCTGTCGGCGCGGCCACGGCGGCGGGCTCGATCACATAGATGCCGGATCCGACGCGGATGCGCAGGCGCCCTTCGACCTCGAGCGCAATCAAGGCTTCGCGCACCGTGGGCCTCGACACCTTGAGCTGTTCCGCGAGGTCGCGCTCAGTCGGCAAGCGGCTGCCGACCGCGTACTCGCCGCTGTCGATCAGGCTTCGCAATTGATCGGCGACCTGGCGATAGAGCCGTCTCGCCTCCACAGCTTCCAGCGGCACGCTGGTCCTCCCGAAAAGGTCTCGCGCGGCGCCTCCGGCGCCCGCGACCCGCCAATTTTGGAAAATTGGTCTTACCAATTGACCGGAGCATTGACCTGATACGGACGCCATGTCAAGCAGCGGCAAAGCAAGGGGAGACGTCCATGCGCCAGAGTTCGATGCGCCTTGGTCGCGCCAATCTCGACCGCCTGGCACCTGCCATCCGGCGGCCGGCCTATGACCGATCGCGCGTCACGCCCGGCATCGTGCATCTCGGGCTCGGGGCGTTTCATCGTGCCCATCAGGCCGTCGTCATCGACGATTGCCTTGCTAGGGGCAGCATGTCCTGGGGCATCATCGGCGCGAGCCTGCGCAGCCCGGATACGCGCGACGCCCTCGCCCCGCAGGACCATCTCTACACCGTCGCTGTCCGCGCCGCCGAAGGTACCGAGCACCGCGTGATCGGCGCCCTGCTCGACAGCGTCGTCGCGCGCGAGAAGCCGGCAACCCTGGTCGAGCGGATGGCCGATCCCGCCATCCGCATCGTCTCGCTCACGGTGACCGAGAAGGGCTATTGCCATACGCCGCAGACCGGCGATCTCGACGAGCGGCATCCTGATGTCGTGCACGACCTCAATAATTTCGACGCGCCGCGCTCGGCGCCGGGCTTCATCGTCGCCGCGCTGGCACGCCGGCGGGCGCAGGGTCTTTCGCCCTTCACCGTGCTGTGCTGCGACAACCTCGCCGCCAACGGCCACACCGTGCAGCGGATCGTCACGCAGTTCGCCGCGCTGCGTTCTAGGGAACTCGGCAAGTGGATCGCCGACACGGTCGCGTTCCCCTCGACTATGGTCGACCGCATCGTGCCGGAGACGACGGATGCCGACCGCGATGCGGTCGCATCCGCGCTGGGCATGCGCGACGCCTGGCCTGTCATGACCGAGCCGTTCACGCAAT
This sequence comes from Bradyrhizobium sp. BRP23, assembly GCF_020194135.1. Classification (NCBI taxonomy): domain Bacteria; kingdom Pseudomonadati; phylum Pseudomonadota; class Alphaproteobacteria; order Hyphomicrobiales; family Nitrobacteraceae; genus Bradyrhizobium; species Bradyrhizobium sp. BRP23. The sequence continues at coordinate 438,215 of NZ_JADYVW010000006.1, forward strand.
GGGTGGTCGAGGACCGCTTCACCGCGGGCCGGCCGGACCTTGCCGCAGCGGGTGTCGAGCTCGTCGGCGACGTCAAGCCGTTCGAGCTGATGAAGCTGCGGCTGCTCAACGCCAGCCATTCCGCGCTGGCCTATCTCGGCTATCTCTCCGGCTACGAGACCATCGCCGACACGATGCAGGATCCGCATTTTGCGCGCCTCGCCGCGCAGGTGATGGAAGAGGCCGCGGTGACGCTGACCATGCCATCAGGCACGGATCTCGCCGCCTATCGCGCCTCGCTGCTCAAGCGCTTCGCCAATCCGGCGCTGCACCATCGCACTTGGCAGATTGCCATGGACGGCTCGCAAAAGCTGCCGCAGCGGCTGCTCGGCGCGATGCAGGATCGCCTTGCCAGAGGCCTGCCCATCGCAACGCATGCGCTGGCGGTGGCCGGCTGGATCCGCTACGTCAGCGGCGTCGACGAGCAGGGACGGCCGATCGACGTGCGCGATCCATTCGCCGCCGAGTTCGCCGCGCTGGCGCGCGAGGCAGGACCCGTTGCCGAGCGCCTCGCGCCGGCACTGCTCGGGGTGGCGAAGGTGTTCGGGCCGCTCGGCGCCGAGCCGCGCCTGCGCGAGGCTGTCACCGCGGCGCTCGGCCGCCTCTATGCCGACGGCGCGCGGCGGGCCGTGGCAACGCACGTTTCAGCGTGACCACGACGCGGGCAGCATCCTGAATGCTGCACTGCGGCCAAAGTCGACGGAAAGTCGCGCTTGATTTTTGCCTGTCCTTGCCCCACCCGAGAGCGATGGGAAACGACACCAAGGTCATCGCCGCCAACGCGGCCTTTTACGCGGCATTCTCGACCGGCGACTTCGCCGGCATGGAACGGATGTGGGCGGATGACGACGGCATCTCCTGCATCCATCCCGGCTGGCCGGCCATCATCGGCCGCGCCACCGTGATCGGAAGCTGGCGCGACATCCTGCAAAACCCGCAGCGGCCGCAGATCGTCTGCGCCGAGCCGCAGGCCATCGTCGACGGCGACAGCGCCCGCGTGCTCTGCATCGAGATCGTCGACGGCACCGCGCTGGCTGCGGCGAACCATTTTCGCCGCGTCGGCGACGACTGGCGCCTGGTGCATCATCAGTCCAGTCCGATCGCACAGATTGTCGAGCAGGCCGAGGACGATAGAGCAAGTCATCGCGTCCACTGAGCACGGCGATCACGGCGCCGTGATCTACTGTGCATGGGGTTGTTTTTCAGCTTTTGTTTGGCGGGCCGAAAGTTCCGACAGATCGTCGAGCACGACATGCGCGCCGGTGAAGTCGTCGTCCCCGAAGAACGTGCTGCGGGTGATCAGAACCGGGACGCCGGCGCGCGAGGCCGCGATCAGACCGTTGGCGGAATCCTCAATCGCAACGCAATCGGACGCCTCGAGCTTCAGCCGCGCCAGAATCTCGAGATAGACGTCGGGCGCCGGCTTCTTGTGCCTGACGTCGTCGCCGGCGACGATCGCATCGAAATCCGCGGCCCAGCGTTTGCCCAGCGCCTGCGACAGCAGCGCATCGATATTGCCGTGCGATGTGGTGGTCGCAATCGCAAGCCGCTGGCCGCGCTCCTTCGCGGCCCTGAGCAAATCCGTCACGCCCGGCCGCAAGGGACAGCGGCCGGCCTCGACCAACTCGGCATAATGCGCGGTCTTGATGCGGTGAAGTTCTGCGATGTCCCCGTCCGACAAGGGCGGAGCGGTCACTAGCCTCTCGTGGTAGGCGCGCATGCGCTCCTTGCCGCCCGTCGCCCGCAACAGGTCCTTGTAGACGGCGCGGTCCCACTGCCAGTCGAGACCGAGGCGGGCGAAGGCCAGATTGAAGGCCTGCCGATGCAGCTCCTCGGTTTCGGCCAAGGTGCCGTCGACGTCGAAGATCAGCGCGGCCGCGCCCCGGATCAGTTCGGCGGCGTCTGCTGGCGCCTGAACCAACGCTTCGGCCTGCATGATCGATGCCTCCCTTCCGACGCCGCCTGAAGCGAGCATCGACCGAGCCGAAGGGCGAGTAAAATCGCAATATCTTTTGCCGGACCCAAAAATCTCTTATGAGCGAACGGCGCGCGACGGCGCGAACGGGAACTTTCGATCTGCACAGGAGACGCATGCGGCTCTTCATCCTCGGCCTCGGCTACAGCGCGCGGCATTTCGTCTGCAAGCACGGCGGCAGCTTCTCGCATGTCGCCGGCACCGTGCGCGATCGCGCGCAGCGGAATGACCTTGCCGGGATCGAGGTGCATCCGTTTTCCGGCAGCCTTCCGTCGCCCGAGACGGTTGAACGGGTTCGCGACGCCGACGTCCTCCTGGTGTCGATCCCGCCCGGCAGCACCGGCGATCCCGCGATCGCGGCGTTTGGCGGCGTGCTGCAGGGAAGCCGCCGCAAGGTCGTCTATCTCTCCACCATCGGGGTGTACGGTGATCACGGCGGAGCGTGGGTCGACGAGAGCACGCCGCCGCAGGCCATCCTCGACCGCACGCGGATGCGGATCGCGGCGGAGCAAGCCTGGACGGATGCGGCGGGCGGCGATGCCGCGATCCTGCGGCTTGCGGGCATCTACGGTCCCGGCCGCAACGCGCTGGCGACACTGCGCGCGGGAACGGCGAGGCGCATCATCAAGCCGGGACAGGTGTTCAACCGCATCCACGTCGATGACATCGCGAGCGCGATCATCGCCGCTATTCATCACCAGGGCGGCGGCGTTTGGAACGTCTGCGACGACGAGCCGGCGCCGCCGCAGGACGTGATCGGCTATGCCGCGCAGCTGATGGGCGTGGCGCCGCCGCCGGAAGAAGCGTTCGCCACCGCCGAAATGTCGGCGATGGCGCGCAGCTTCTATGCCAGCAGCGCCCGCGTCTCCAACGAGAAACTGAAGCGCGAGCTCGGCGTCACGCTGGCCTGCCCCACCTATCGGCACGGCCTCGACGCTCTCTGGCGCGCAGGCGAAGGACGTTAGGGTTCCTGCGCTTCGATGCGTCCCAGACATGCCGCCCCCGCGCTTGACTTCGTCCCTGTGCGGTCATGATCTAGGCATCGAGCGAGCCACCGCACAACGAGCTCGCCTCTTGGGAGAATGCAATGAACAAGACGATCGCCATGATCGCGGCAACGATTGCTGTCGTCACGCTCGGCGCCGCGCGCGCTGCGCCGCTGCCCGAAGCCAATCCCGACGATGTCGGATTTTCGAAGCAAGGCCTTGCACGCCTCGATAATTTCTTCGCGCGCGAGATCGCGGCCAAGCGCGTTCCCGGCGCAGTGATCGCCATCGCGCGCGACGGCAAGCTCGTCCACTACAAGGCCTATGGCCTGCTCGATCCGGCCAAGGGTACGCCGATGCCGCTCGATGCGATCTTCGCGCTGGCCTCGATGACCAAGCCGATGGCAGCGGTCGCCGGCCTGACGCTGATGGAGCAGGGACGGCTGCCGCTCCAGGCCAAGCTGTCCGAATACTACCCGGGCTTCGCCGACATGAAGGTCGGCGTGCCTCAGGCGGATGGATCACTCAAGCTCGAACCGCAGGCCTCGCCGATCTTCATCCACGATCTCTACCGGCATACGTCGGGGCTGATATATGGCGGCCGCCCCGACTCATCGAGCCCGGTGGCGCGGCAATATCCCGATGGCATTGCGCCGGCGATCGAAGGCGACACCCAGGCTTTCATCGATCGCATCACCAAGCTGCCGCTGGCGCAGCAGCCCTCGACCGCGTTCGAATACGGCTTTTCGATCGATGTGCTCGGCGCTGTCGTCGAGAAGGTGAGCGAGCAGAAGCTTGGCGACTATCTCGCTGCCAATGTCTGGCAGCCGCTCGGCATGAAGGATGCGACTTTCCATCCGACCGAGGCGCAGCGCCCGCGCCTCGCCCGCCCCTTCCCGAACGATCCGCTGACGGGCAAGCCGCAGGCCATCAAGCTCCTGGACACTCCAACCAAGTTCGACTGCGGCGGCGCCTGCTCCTTCGCGACGGTCGGCGACTACATCCGCTTCGGACAGATGTTGCTCAACGGCGGCGAGCTCGACGGGCAGCGCATTCTCGGTCCGAAGACCGTCCGTCACATGACGGCGAACCATCTCGGCCCCGAGATCAAGAACAACGTCGCCAATGTCGAGCCGCATCGCGGCGGCTTCGGCTTCGGCCTTTCGGTGGCGGTCCGGACCAGCGAAGGATTGTCGTCGGTCCCCGGCAATCCGGGCGAGTTCACCTGGAACGGAGCCTACGGGACGCAGTTCTTCTGCGATCCCAAGGAGCGTCTCGTCGTCGTGGTGGGAACGGCGGCACCGGGTGAGCTCAGGAAGTATTATCGCGAGCAGGTCCAGGACATCGTCTACGGCGCGATGACGAGGTGAGACCGTCACATGAAAGAGAAAGGGCGGCCACTTGGGCCGCCCTCTTGATTGACCGTCAGCTCAACACGCCGTGTTTCTTGAACCAGGCCTCTGCCTGCTTCCAGGCATCTTCCGCGGCGTCCTTGCGGTAGCTGCCGCGATAGTCGGCATGGAAGCCGTGCGGCGCTTCGGGGTAGATCTTGAAGTCGGCCGTCTTCTTGCTCTGCTCGAGCGCGGCCCTCATCTGCTCGACCTGCGCGACGGGAATGCCGGTATCGGCGCCACCATAGAGGCCGAGCACCGGCGCCTTCATCTCGGGCGCGAGCTGCAGAGGGCTCTTCGGCCACAACGGGTTGGCTGGATCGACCAAGGTCCCGTAGAAGGCAACGCCCGCCTTGAGCGCACCGCTGTGGGCGGCATACTCCCAGACCGTGCGGCCACCCCGGCAAAAGCCGATGATGCCGAGCCTCGTCGTGTCGCCGCCTTGCGATCCTGCCCAGGCGACCGTCGCGTCCAGATCCGACAACAGCTCTGCGTCCGGCTTCGCATTCACCACCGGCAGCAGCTCCTTGATATCCGTGACCTTGGTCAGGTCGATGCCCTTGCGGAAATAATAGTCGGGCGCCACTGCGAACGCGCCGAGCTTGGCAAGGCGGCGCGTCACGTCCCGGATGTATTCGTGCAGCCCAAAGATTTCCATCGCCACGATGACCACCGGCGCCTTGGCGTTGCCGGCCGGGCGGGCGAAATAGGCGGGCATTTCCTCAGAGCCGACCTTGATCTTGGCATCGCCGGCCTGGAGGCCGCTGGTATCCGTCGTGATGATGTCGGCCCGGACCGGACCGGCCGCGAGCGTGTAGCCAGCGGCGACGGCCGCGGTGGCGCTCATGAATCCGCGGCGCGAGAGCGGGGCGACTTTCGTCAGTCCAACGACGTCGGATGTCATGGTGGTTTCAAAGCTCATCGATCTTCCCATTCCTGATTCCCATGCTGATGCCCCTCGGGCGCCGCATTCGCCAGTAATTGCCAGATAAACGCAAGTCACCAGCCTGCGAGCACGCGGCTCACCACTTCATCCCTTCGTTAGCGAGCGCCGGTGTCCGCCGCCCGCCGAAGAGTGGGCCGTGTGCCGGACTTAACCGTCTGGCTGCACTGCACCGCAACATCCATTAACCGAAAAGAATGGTTCTTTGCCTGCCGGCCAGGCCGCTTGGCGCTGCGCAGAATGCGCCTGAGCGCAGACCCGACAGGCTCTGCCGCAACAAATAGCAATCGCAGCGACGATGGTGACACATCATGTTGCTTACGCATCGCTCATCATCACCAAATCACGTGCGAACCGCCGTCATTTGATTGAAATTTTCGGAGGATCTTGGCCGCGCGATTTACCCGGTCTTTCTTTGTGACACCCTAGTTCCACGGCCGGAAGTTCCATCTTCGGAAACGCAGAGGCTTCTTCCCGCGACGCGCGATGCTCGCCCGCAACGGACGGCGGAGCGCGAGCGGGTCTCATTCTCGTCCGCCCCGATTGCGCTACCCGAGGCCCAATTGAATAAACGTTTATGCGACCTGGAACTGAAATGAATTTGGCTCGTGAATCGATTGAACTGTTGGAGCAGGCCGCACGCATCCTGTGGTTCGAAGGCACCAAGCACGGTTTGCGCGACCGCGAATGGATGGCGCTGCGCTTCCTCTCCCGCGCCAACCGATTTTCCCGAACCCCCTCGGCGCTGGCGAGCTACGTCGGCACCACGCGCGGCACCGCCTCGTTCATCATCGGCGAGCTTGAGCGGCTCGGTTATCTCGAGCGGAAGCGCTCGGCCACGGACAAGCGTTCGGTGACGTTGAGCGTGACCCAGCAGGGCAAGAAGTTCCTGGTGCGCGATCCCGTCAACGTCCTCATCGAAGCGATTGGCGTTCTGGACGACGAGGTCAAGATCCGCTTCCGCGACACGTTCCGGCACGTGCTGGACCACTCCGATGCCGCCGAGCAGCGGCACCACACCGACGTCTGCAAGCGGTGCATCTTCCTGCGGGAGGATCGCGCCAATACCGACAGCAAGACGACGGCCGAGTTCAGCTGCCGCCTGTTTCGCGCACCGATCGCCGAAGCGGAGGTCGATCTGCTGTGCACCAGCTTCGAGCATCACCGCCAATAAAAGGCGGCTCGTTCAGGGCGTTGCCTTGCGCGACGAATAGATGACGCCGCCGCTTGATTCCACCACCAGGCGCCCGTTCTCGTTCCTGATCTCTTCGATGCGGCCAAGACCGGGCACCTGTTGTCCCAGCACGGCTTCGATGACACCGTTCGGGCCCTGCAGGATCGCAATTCCCTCATAGGCCTGGCGGACCGACCAGCCCTTGATCGCCTTGCGCGGCGCCAATGCACGCTCGGGTGCAGGCACCGATCCCGTGAATTCGGGCGCGGCGACCGCGGCCATCATCGGCCCTTGCGCTGACACCGGCTGCGTCTGCACCGTCGCCGGCGCGGGAGCTTGGGCTTGGGCTTGCACCTGAGCGAGCTTGTCGAGCTTCACCGTAGAGGACGAGCTCACCCGCTCGATCCGGTCGAGATTCTCGGCAAACCGGCCGAAGCGATCGTTCGTGACCTTGCTGGATTGATCAACCGCGGTCCGCAAGCCATCGAGGTTTTCAGACACGCCCGACACTTGCTTGCGCAGTTGCGCGACGGTCTCGCGCAGAATCCTGATCTCTGCATTGGCCGCAACGTTGTTTGGCGCGGGCTGGGTGGTGAGATAGGCGATCACGCCGGTGCAGGCGCAGACCACCAGCATGGCAGCGACCGCCAGAGTTGCGAGCGGCGCGACCCAGGTCGGACGGGGTGGCGGCGGCTTCGCCACGATCACGGCCGGCTTGATCACGACCGGCGCCGGCTTCGGGATCGCCATCTTGTCGAGGCGGGCCTTGGCACGAATCCGCTTCAAGCCGTCGAGTGCCTCCTTTGCGAGAGCCTCGTCGCTCGCCGTCGCCGATACGCGCTTTGCACTCGCGGCAGGCTTGGTCGTCCGCGCCGCGTTGTCCATTGAATCGCTCGCCTCTGGCGCTGGCTTCGCCGCCGCGGAAGCGTCCGCGGTCGCGTTGGGACGAGCTTGTCCATCGGACAACATATGAAAATGCTCCGTTCGGTTCGGTCTGTCGAGCGACGACGTTATCTGTCGAAGCTTGCCTGAAACGTGCGGGTCGAAAGCCGTTCATCGCGCGTGATGCGACGTCGCATGAGTCGATTGCGCCATACACGTGGCGATAGTGCGACTCGAAAGACACACACTCGACAAGATTTCATCAAGCTGGAGGCGCGGCGCAGACGTGAGTCGAACTTCCGCATGCGGAAAAGCGAGTTCCAGAGTCAATCCGGGGTTGAAAACCCATCAATGTGCGTGCCTCGGAGCACCACCCGAAATAGCTGTAATTGTACGGGGATGCGGAACTATACAACCATCACAATGCAAAACTAGTTCAGTATCAAAATCAACTGATACGTTTGGAAGCATCAAGAAACAACCAGAAACAAATCAACAGCATCAAGTGCGTGTAGCAATCGCTTTCTTTCGCACGCTTGATCGGGAATCGGCAATCGCTACGGTTCTACTCAAGTGATTCTCGCCAGTTGGCGAGGAGATCGACATGGTTCAGCAGTGTTCGGACGCGATGAGCAACTTGGCGCAACTGTTCTAGGTCGTTTCTCAATCTGCTCCGCGAGGTGATCAGTAAGACACCCGCCGAGCCTCACGCAGTAAGCGTTTCAGTATCGAGTTGAAGTAACAGGCCTGCGAGACGCAGGCACTGAACGCGTAGGGCTGCCCGCGAATATCGAAACCACAACAACGGTTCGCGGGATGGAATGTCGTCAAACAGCATCGTTGCCGAGCCGGCGCATCACAACAACCAGCCGGCCGCAACAAGTGCGAAACAGGGGCGAAAGACTGATGTATATTATCGTTGATGATCGTGAGAGCGTCGCGAACAGCTATGTCGGAGGACTCGTTCGCGAAGGCGTATCGTCGATCGGGTTCTCCTCCGGAGAATTCTGGGACTGGCTGCAATCTGCGAGCGAATCCGATCTGGCGGCGGTGGACGCCTTTCTCCTCGGGGATTGCGATGCCCGCGGAAGCCTGCCGCGTGCGATGCGCAAGCGCTCCTCGGCTCCCATCATTGCCATGAGCGGCCAGAAGATGCTCAAGAACACCCTGGAGCTGTTCGAATCGGGGGTGGACGACGTCGTACACGTGCCGATCCACCTGCGCGAGATCCTGGCACGAACGGCCGCGATCGCGCGCCGCCGGGTGGGCGAGCTGCCGAGGCCCTGCGAGAGCAGGATCCAGGTCTTCTTCAACGGCCGTGATCCCGAAATCGCGGGCCACGCCCTCACCCTGCCCCGCCGCGAACTGCGCATTCTCGAATATATGGTGGCCAATCACGGCAAGTGGATCACCAAGACGCAGATCTTCAATGCGGTCTACGGCATCTTCGAGTCCACCTTCGACGAGAGCGTGATCGAGAGCCACGTCAGCAAGCTGCGCAAGAAGCTCCGCGACCGCCTCGGCTTCGACGCGATCGTGGCAAGGCGTTACGTCGGCTACCGCCTCAACATCCCGGCGGGCGAAACTCTCGACGAGCCGGTGCAGGAGCTCGAGGACGTCGGCATCCTCTTGAACCGGGCGCAGGCCGCCCCCGCGGCATACCCGGCCGGAAACTGACAAGGGCGCAAGCCTGGCACGAACCGACAACGGCCTCCGCACTTCGCGGAGGCCGTTGCACGTTCAGCGGGAGAGACGATGGGATGAGCAGCGCTTATGCAGCCATCCCGCGCTACGGCTTCTGCTGGAATTCTTCCTTGGAGACGTAGTTGAAGTCCTCGACCAGGACGTCCTGGACGATGTCACCCTGCATCCGTTCGTTGACGCGCTGCTTGATGGCCGTCGTCAGGATGGCGAGGTCGTAACGGGCGAGCTTCCTGAAGTCGAGACGATCGTCGGCGTAGATCCTGCGGAAGGCCTCGTCGACGACGAACGGCTCCGGCGGGACGTTCAGCTGGTGCATGGTCCGCGCCTCCATGGTGTAGACGAAGCGCGCGACGATGTAGCCCTGGACATTGCCGTTCTCGACCATCGGCACGCTCAGCGCCCGCGTCTTGTGATATTGCAGCCCTTCGAGATATTCGTCCTTCGCCGGCAGCAGGCTGCCCTTCTCCTTCCAATAGGCAACGGCATAGCTCGTGCCTGCCGTGAGGATGCATACCCAAAGCCCGGCCAGCACCAGCCTGATCATTTTCCGTCCTGCGCCGTGCGACCGGTATAGGTGCCGTCGGACTCGGCGTCCTTGACCGCCTTGACGATGATGCCCGCGACTTCGCGGACCGCGTCGTAGTGCATTTCCAGAATGGAGCGATTCCGCTCGAGCTTCTCGCGCAGCCGCTGAATCTCCTCGGTGATCTCGACCTCGCCGCCGAGGTGCATCCGCGCCCGCATCAGGCGGACGAACTCGAGCATGCTCCGGCTCTTCCGCGCGCTGAAATCGTCGAAATCGATCTTCTGGCCGGTCGCGAGCGCAGTCGTCTCCTCCTCGACGATAGTCGCGAGCCGGCGGATTGCGGCCAGCAGGCCACGCATTTCGTCCGATCTCACCGTGTCCGCGGCGTCGACCCTTGCCTCGTCACCCCCGATCGGCAGCAGCACGGGCAGCAGCGCATCGCTCGCTGCGGCTTCCGTCGTCACCATCTCGGTGTCCGCGACCGCCTGGTCCATCGCCACGGCCACCGCGCCTTCTTGTGCCTGCATTGGAAATTCACCTCTCAACTTCTGTCACCCGTTCGCGGATCATGATTTGGCCTTCGCAGCGTCCGGTCCAGCCGGATGCGCGGCGGCGAGCTGCCTGGCGATGCCGACACCGTTGCCCTTTGCCAGCTGACTGCCGAGCTGCTCTGCAAGCATCGACTTCCAGACGCCGCCAGCCGTGCCCTTGCCGAAGACCTCCTCCGACTCCTTCGGCAACATCGTCTCGACGAAGGTCTGGAGGATGAAGGCTTCGAACTTCCGGTAAACCTCGCCGGATGCCGGCGCCTTGATCACCTGCACCGGCGCGCCATTCACGGCACCCGACTGCGCTTCCGCGACTTTCGCCGCGGCTTGATCGGCGGTCGCCGCTTTGGCCTTGCCGACTTCCGCCTCCATCGTGGCGGCGAAATCGGCGTCCGACGATTTCAGCGCGTCGAGCTTCGCGGTCGCGGCGCGCTGCGTCGCGGGGTCCGCGGCTTCGAGGACGTCGAGGACGAGGTCGGGCGTCGCTGTCACGATCATGTCTTGTTCCGGTTGGCTGGCTGTGGCGTCCAGGCGTGCACGGTAAGGCTCGTTCCCGTCATGTCCTCGAGCGAGCGCTTCTCGGCATCGCGGAGCTTGTCTGCGAGTGCGGCCTTGGCGACCTCCTCCAGCTGTTTCACGCGGCGGGTCTCCCGGCGAACCTGGTCGAGCTGCTGCGCGGCCTGCGCCTGCACCGCACGGGCGCCGACGCTCGCCCTGTTGAGACGCCGCGCGATCGATTCGTTCGACGATCCCGCCGGCGGCTTTCCATCGTTCAAGGCTCCGACCAGCCATTCCTGCTCGTCCTGCAGGCTGCGCTCCTGCTGCCGCAATTGCGCGAGCTGCCATTCGGAGAGCCGGAGCTGCAGCTTCACCAGCGAGACCATCCGGCCGAGCTTGTCCGCGCGCGATGTCATGACCCGGTCACTCCGCCAGCCACGACGACACGCCCAGCATGAACTGCGTCAGCAGCTCGTCGCTGGTGAGGTAGAGCAGCAGGAAGCCGCCGAACAGCACGAAGGGCACCGAGATGAAATAGACCGGAATGGCCGGCGTCAGCTTGTTGATCAGGCCGACCGCCAGGTTGACGATGACCGAATAGACGATGAAAGGGCTCGAGATCCGCAGCGTCAGCACGAACGCTTCCGAAAGGCGGCCGACGAGCAGCTCGAGCGCGACGCTGCCGCCCAGCCTGCTGCCGGGCTTCCAGACGTCGTAGGAGTTCATCAGCCCCCGCAGCACCTGCCAGTGCTGGTCGGTCATGAAGAACAGCGTGGTGACGGCCGCCATGATCAGCGGCACCAGGGCCGGCGCCGGATCGGTGTCGGCGATCGGTGTGCCCGGGATGTTGCTCAGCCCGATCGCGCTCGCCATCATGGTCGCCATGGTCTGGAGGGCGAGGAAGAACACGCGCCCGCCGAGTCCGATGACGCTGCCGACCACGAGCTCGGAGCAGATCAGGAGCGCGAGCGTCAGGGGAGCCGCGTTGTCCGTGAGCGGCTTCAGGACGGCAATCAGGATCGGCGTCAGTGCAAACGTCGTGACCAGTGCGACGAACAGGCGCACCTGGGGCGGAACGTTGACGCTGGAATAGCCGGGCACCAGCATCAGGCAGGCGCCGATGCGGCAAAACACGATGAACGTCACCAGCACGCTGTCGGCGAGCCCTGAGATCACGATATGGCTCCGAGCGCCCTGATCTCGGCGCTGCGCGCGACTTCGACATGCGACAGGATCGGCAAAGTCGGGAACACCCGCTCCAGGATCATCCGGACATAGGGGCGCGCTTCCGGCGTCACTGCCAGCACCACGCTGGTGCCGCTCTCGGTGAATTTCCGGATCGCGGCGCTGGCTTCGGTCGCGAACTGCTCGATCAGGCGCGGGTCTGCGTCGAACTCGACGACGTCCCCCTTGGCATCGCGCTTCAGGCTCTGGTGGAAAGCGAGGTCCCAGCGGTTACCGAGACGAACCACGTTGAGCACGCCATTGTCGGAGAGATCGCCGCAGATCTGCTGGGCGAGCCGGGTCCGAACGTGCTCCGCCACCTGCTCGGAGCGCCGCACATGGGGCGCGATCTCGGCGATCGCCTCGAGGATCAGGTGAAGATTGCGAATGGAGACGCGTTCGGCAAGCAGGATCTTCAGGATCGCCAGCAGGCCCGAATAGGAGATCTGCGACGGGCAGAGATCCTCGACCAGGCGCTTGTATTCGGGATCGAGCCGGTCGAGCAGGGCGCGCATGTCCTTGTAGGACAGCAGCTGGGCAAGGTTCGCCCTGATGACTTCGCTCAAATGCGTGAGCAGCACCGACAGATTGTCGACCGGCTTGCAGCCCTGCCGCTTGACTTCGTCGGTGAAGGCTTCCGTCACCCACAGCGCCTTCATGCCGAACGCGGGCTCGATCACCTCGTCGCCCGGCACGTCGGGCTTGCCGTCCTTGTCGACCAGCACCAGCACCTCGCCGAGCCTGAGCTCGCCATGGGCAACGCGCGTGTCGTGAATCCTTATCTGGTAGCTCTTAGGATCGATCGACAGATTGTCCGTGAGCTTGATCTCGGGAATGACGAAGCCGTACTGCTTGGCGAATTTCTTGCGGATCTTGGCCACGCGGTGGGCAAGCTCGGTGCGCGAGCCCAACAGATGGATTGAAAGGTGGCCGCCGAGCGCCAGCTCGATCTCGGCGGTCTTGAGCTGCTCCTTGACGGACTCCTTGGCCTCAGCCTGCGCGCGCTCGTCGGCCTTGCGGGCCTCCTCCTTCTGCTTCAGCGCAGCCTGCCGCTTCGGCAACGAATAGCCGACGAAGGCCATGACACCCCCAAGCAGCACAAACGGCGCCATCGGCAGTCCCGGCATCAAAGCGAGCACGAACATCATCAGTGCGGCGGCCGACACCGCGCGCGGATAGCCGCCGAGCTGCCGCAGCACCGCCTGCTCCGCCGAGCCCGTGGTGCCGCCCTTGGAGACCAGGAGGCCCGCCGACAGCGACACGATCAGCGCCGGCATCTGCGACACCAGACCATCGCCGACGGAGAGCTTGGTGTAGACGTCGGCCGCGCGGGACAGAGTCAATCCGTGATGGGTGACGCCGATGACGATGCCGCCGAAGATGTTGATCGCGGTGATGATGAGACCGGCAATGGCGTCGCCACGGACGAATTTCGAGGCGCCGTCCATGGCGCCGAAGAACGCGCTCTCCTCTTCGAGCTCGCGGCGCCGTCGCTGCGCTTCCTTGTCGTCGATCAAGCCGGCGGACAGGTCCGCATCGATCGCCATCTGCTTGCCCGGGATGGCGTCCAGGGTGAAACGGGCGCCGACTTCGGCGATACGCGTCGCGCCCTTGGTGATCACGACGAAATTCACCGTCACCAGGATCGCGAAGATGATGAGACCGATCACGAAGTCGCCGCCCATGACGAACTTCGAGAAGCCTGCAACGACATGGCCCGCCGCATGTTCACCCTCCCCGCCCCGTGACAGGATCAGGCGCGTCGTCGCGATGTTCAGCGCCAGGCGCAGGATCGTCGCGATCAGCAGAACGGTCGGGAAAGCAGAGAAGTCGAGCGGGCGCTGAATCCACAGCGCCACCATCAGGATCAGGGCCGAAAGCGCGATCGAGAACGCGAGGCCGAGGTCGATCAGGATCGGAGGAATCGGCAGGAACAGGATCGTTAGCATGGTCACGATGCCGGCGGCGAAAAAGGCATCCGTTCCGAGGCGGCGCTGATTGGGCGGGCTAGCAGCTAACGTATCGGCCATGGGGTCACCGGCAGAGGGGTCCGCCCGCAATCTGCCGCGCAAAGCTTACGCGGGGATGGTGCCGGGCCGTCCGGATCAGAAGCCGCGCTCGATCCTGGAATAGACCATCTCAGTGAAGGTCGACAGATGCGCGCCGATGAAGGAGCCGGAGACGGCAACGACCAGGAGAATGACGATGATCTTCGGAACAAAGGTCAGCGTCACCTCCTGGATCTGGGTCAGCGCCTGGATCAGCGCGATGACGGTGCCGACCAGCATGGCTGCGCCGACCGCAGGCCCGGAGGCGACGATGATGGTCCAGATCGCCGCCTGGACGATATCGAGGGCGTCCCGCTCGTTCATGACTGGCTGATCGTGAGGCCCGGTCCGACCGCGACCTTGGTGCCGTCCTGAAGCGTCGCGATCGAGCCGTCGCTGTTGATGGAGACCGAGACGACCTTGCCGCTGAAGGTCGCGCCGGTCGAGTCGGTGAAGCTGACCGTCTTCCCGATCAGCCCGTTGGCCTGCGACAAAGACTGCGAGGACAGCAGCGCGTCCAGCTTCGCATTCGTCTGCATCGCCTGCTCGACCGTCGAGAGCTGGGCGAACTGGCTCATATACTGCGCGGTGTCCATGGGATTGGTCGGATCCTGGTTCTTCATCTGGGCGATGAGGAGCTGGAGAAACGTGTTGTAGTCCACGCTGTTGCTCGACGTCGTCGAGTTGGTGTCGGTCGAACTGGATCTGCTGGTGCTGTCGGTCGCGCTGGTGACGTTCATCTTGTCTCTCCGCTGTCAGGCAGCTTCGACTGGGGAAACGGCGGCGGCGCCGGCCAGGATGGCCTGCTCCACCGGAAACAACGCGCGAATCCGCTTAAGCGCCTCGAAATAGCGGCTCGCCCCAACCAGTTCGTCGATCGCGCCGAGCCCATCGAGCATCTCGCGGTTCTCGCAAACGGCACACAGGGCCGCGTGATGCTGGGCGTAGAGCGCCGCAGCGTCGCGAACGTCGGTCGGGTTCATCAGCATGAGCTGGACGATGAAATAGAGCTGCCGCAGCGCCGTGGTGGCGTCGGACGCCTGCATGACCTGCCCTTCGAGCAGGAACATCACGTCGTTGACGAGCTCGACGGAGACCTTGCGGTCGACGCGGAGCACCGCGCCGTTGATGTAGACCCGTTCGCCCGCGCGCAAGGAGATCTTCATTAAAGCGCGTCTCGGATCAGGCGGTTGATTTCGATGAGCTGCACCACGTCGCTGGACCGCTGCTCGCGGAGACGATCGGCTTCCTTGACCACCCACAGGCCGATCGAGATGATGTCGGCACGCAGCTTGTCCGGCAGGCCGTTGTCCGGGTGCGCGAGATCCTCGATGAAGATCGTCCACAGCCGCCGCACATAGAGCAGGCTCTCGACCTGATCCTCGGGGCTGAAACGCCCCTTCTGGATCCGCTCGAGCCGGTCGATGCCGAGGCTGAGCGCCTGCCGCTCCCGGCTGCGCGCCTCATAGCCACTTTCGTCAACGACCGCTTCATAGACTTCAAACGTCATCAGGACCACTCTTCGCAGAAAACCGAACAACTGGACAAAGGTTACGAGCCTGACAGCGCAGCCTTGGCTCAGAGATAATTGATGAGGCTGATCTTCTGGAGCTGCGAGGTGAGCGCCAGCGCGGTCTGGATCTGTGTCTGCAGCGTATTGACGCGGACCGAGGCTTCGGTCGGGTCGACCGCTTCCATTCCGACGATCTGATTGTTCAGAATGTCCTGCTGCGTCTTGAGCTTGGCGGTTGCGGTGGTGACCCGTTGCTGAACCGTGCCGACGCTGCCGCCGAGCGCAGCGAGATCGTTGATGGCGTTGCCGACCAGCCCGATGGCCTTGTCCACGACGACCTGGAACGTCTCCTGGCTCAGCTTCACGTTCCCGAGATCGGCCATCATGGTGTAGGCCTCGGCGAGCCTGCGGAAGCCGATCTCGTTGGCGCTCACTGACGTGTCCGCGATCTCGGTGGTGGAGATTCGGCTTTGCATGGTCTGGTCCGTCGCCGAGGACCAGTTGGTGTTCCAAGCCGGGCTCGCGAACCCGGCATCGAAGGTGGTGTCCAGGAAGGTCTGCATCTGGGCCGGCGTAATGGTGGCCACGGCGGGCGAGGATTGCGGGAAGCCGAAGGCCGCGAGAAAATCGGCATCGACCTGGTTCTTGCTGGCCGAGCCCGCGGCGTACGGCGTGATGGGCGCGTTCTGCGTGTTGATGCCCGAGAACAGCGACGAGCCGTTATAGGAGACATTCAACGCGCCGATCAGGTCCTGGAGATTGGAGGATGCAGGCGGCAGGATGACCCGCCCGCCGCCGTCGGTGCTGCGGGCCGCGATCAGATCCTTGAGGAAGTCCGTCGCGGTCTTGCTGAGCTGGGTGATCCGGTTCTGCGTCACGTCCAGGCGTCCCGAGACGAGACCGTTGGTGTCGACGAGCTGGTCGGCAAAGCTCCAGTCCGCCCGCAGCGTGAGGTCGCTTCCCGTCGTCGCACCGAGTTCCAGACCAACGTCGTAGAAGCGGCCGGTGGTCGCTTCGGTCGAGGCCTTGCTCAGCGCCGCCTGGTTGTTCGTGATCGAATACCTCAACGACGAGGACAGCATCAGGGTGGAAACGTAATTCGCGCTCATCATGGCTCAGTTCCCCACGGCGGCCAGCAGGCTCTGCAGCATTTCATCGACGGTCGAAATGATCTTCGACGAGGCCGAATAAGTGCGCTCGACCTGGAGCATCAACGCCATTTCGTCGTCCATGTTGACGCCGTTGACGTTGGACAACGCCGTGATGCTGCGGTTGAGCAATGTGCTCTGGTACTCGGAGTTGGCGTCGGCGGTCTTGCGCTGGTTTTCGATCCAGCTCGCCGACGACGATGCGAAGTCGATCAGGCTGCCGCTCGGCTTGCCTTGCGTCGTTGCGTCGAACGGCTGCGCGGCATCCATGCCGCCGATGAGCTGCTGCAGCCGGGCCGAATAGCCGCCGTTGCCGGCGGTGTTGTATTGGTAGGCGGGGTTACCGCTGATCGCGCCGTCGCGCAGCAGATTCGGGTTGCCGCCCAGGCTCGGATCGACCGAGGCCGCGACCGAGATCGTGCCGGCGAGGCCCACCGAGACGGTCGCGCTCGCCGGCATCGCCGGCGCGCCCGGATAGGTGAAGAGACCGGGAACGTCGGGCAGCGCCGCGGCGGTCTGATCGCTTTCCCTGAACGTATTGATCAGGCCGCGCGCGATTTCGTCGAGCTGGCCCTGATAGGTGACGGTGTCCTGGTCGCGCAGCTGGGCGAGGCCTGCGAGCTTGCCCGACTTCAGCGGCATCACCGAATTGGCGCCGGTCACCGGGACCCCGTCGATGTAGACGGCGTTGCCCGTGGTGCCGGCGGTGTAGGCATTCGTCGGCGCAAAGCTCACCGTCCGCGCCGTCTTGTCGAACAGCACCACGCCGCTGTCAGCGTAGAGCGCCGCGTCGCCGTTGGGGCGGATCGACATGTTGACGCCGACCTCCTGCGACAGTTGCGAGACGATGCTGTCGCGCTGATCGAGATAGTCGGTGATGTCGTCGCCGGAGATCGTGCCTTTCACGATCGCGGTGTTCACGGTCTCGAACCGGGACAGCAACTGGTTGATGTTCTGAACCGACGTCTTCATGTCGGCATCGGCGCTTTCGCGGACCGACTGCACGGTCCGGGTCGCCTGGTTGAGCGCGGTCGCCATGTCCTTGGCGGACGCGACGGCCGCCTGCGCCAGGGTGGCGTTGTCAGGGGCGTTGGCATATTTCTGCAACGCCTGCTTCAGCGCGTTGAGCTGCGCCGTCGGCGACTGGTCGAGCTCCGGATCGTCCACCGTCGCGGTGGCGATCTTCTGCAGGCCGTCATAGATCGCGGTCTGCTTGGCGGACGACGAGGTCGCGATCAGGACGTTGTTGTAGAGGCCCGAGCTGGCGGCGCGCTGGATCGCCGCGACATAGACGCCGGCGCCGGGCAGATTGTCCAGCACGGTGAGCTTGCGCGAATAGCCGGTGGCGCTGGCACCGGCGATGTTGCGCGAGATGACCGACGACTGAACGCTCGACGCCATGAGCGAGGAGCGAGCCGAGTTGAGAGCGGCGGTAAGCGACATGGCGTGCTCTTGCCCGAAACGAGCGCCTAGGAGTTCAGCGCTTCAAGTTGACGACGACATCCAGCAGATCCGAGCCGGTCTGGAACGATTTCGAGTTCGCCGTGAAGCCGCGCTGGGCCTCGATCATGCCGGTGAGTTCATCCGCAAGGTCGACGTTGGAGTCCTCCAGGGCACTGGACTGGATCGTGCCGAGCCCACCCGTGCCGGCATTTCCGACCTGCGCGTTGCCGGAATTCATGTTGGTCGAATAGACGTTGCCGGGCTCGGGCGTCAGATTGTCGGGGCTCGCGACGTCGGCGAGCATGATGGTGTAGAGCGTCAGCTGCTGCCCGTTCTTGAGGATCGCCGTCACATGGCCGGAATCGTCGATATCGACCTTGTCGATCGCCGAGGGAACGCTGCCGTTGACAGTGGCCTTGAAGCTGAAGTCGGTGCCGACCTGGGTCAAGTTCGACAGGTCAAAGGTCATCGCCGCACCTCCGGGAACGGTGAAGGCGAGACCGGTCGGGCTCGCCGCGGCGAGCGCGCCCCTGCCGGCCGCCGTGGTGTCGAAGGTGAAAGTGGTGGCGGCGCCGAGCGAGGTGCCCGTCGCGGAGTCGTAGACCCCGATCTGCCAGGTATCCGAGCCGGCAGCCGTCGCCGTGTGGGACATATAGACGTCGAGCGTAACGGCCTGGCCGATATTGTTGTAGGCCACGATCGAGCTCTTCGATGAATATGACGCCGGGCCGGGCGGACCAGCAATGACAGCCGCTTTCGGATCCAAATTGCCGGTCGTGAGCGTCCCCGCCGTCGACGGCACCGGCACCTGCGAGACCTGGGCGATGTTGACGATCTGCATGCCGGACAGGCTGTTCTGCGAGAAATTGCTCACGTTGCCCGGCTGGCCCAGAAGATAGAAGCCGGCCGCGTTGACCAGATTGCCCTGGCTGTCGGGCACGAACGAGCCGGCCCGCGTCAGATATTGCTGCGTGTTGTTGGCGTTCGACACCACGAAGAAGCCATTGCCCTGGACGCGGAGGTCCGTGGTCGACGTGGTATACTGCGTATTGCCGCCGTCGCTGATGGCATAGCGGACCTTGGTTTCGACAGCGCCGGAATCGTAATTGCCGGAGCCGCTCTTCAGGATCAGCGAGGAGAACTCCGTCGAAGCCCGCTTGTAGCCCGTCGTGTTGACGTTGGCGATGTTGTCCGAGACCGTCGACAGCTTGTTGGACTGCGCGTTCATCCCGGAAACGCCGGTGCGCATAACACCATACAGGCTCATGAATTGGGCTCCTTTGGTAGGCTGCAGCTACAATGGGGGTTCTTGCTTGCGCGGGGCTGATGATTGGGCGCGATGCACAACTTGTCGTGGTCCGGTCAGCTCTGCTTCAGCTCGTCTTGGGCTGGCAGAACGAGCGCGCCTTGTCCGTCCACGCGCCGAAACCGCTCGAGACGAGATGCGCAACGATGTGACAGACATAGCGCTTCTGCGCCGGCTGATTGTTGGGACCCGCGTTGTAGCGCGCGACAGCCATGGTCCAGCTGCCCTCGCGCTGCTTCAACTCCTTCAGGAACCGCGCGGCGTATTCGACGTTCCCCGCGGGATCGAACATCGCCCGGACCGAAGCGAACTTGTCGCCGTGATAATAATGGTTGATCTGCATGCAGCCGAGATCGATCAGCTTGATGCCTTTGCTGCGCATCGCCTCGAAATTCGCGATTGCATCGTTGATGTCCTTGGCGAACACGGTCTGGCCGTCGGCCCCGAGCGCGTAAGGATGGAGCGCGCCGCGCCGGCCGGTCTCGGTGAGGCCCACCGCATAGAGAATGCCGAGCGGAATCCCATGCTGCCGGGCCGCGCGCGTCATCTCGCGCTCGCAGGGGCGCGCAGTCTCGGCGGCGGCTTCCGAAGCGCTCGCGTTACAGATAAACAGGGCCGCGACGGTGATGCGGCGCCACGTCCTGCTCATGACGCGTCTCCTGGTTGAACTGGCGCTCCTGGCGAGCCTGTTTCGCGCCGCCGTCGGATTGCCCCGACGACGTGTCGGCACCGCCGAACGCGCCTTGCGACTGCGGCGAGGATTGTTGCTGGCCCGAGAGCTGGGGCTGGGACTGGCCGGAGCCGCTCTGGAATCCGTCCAGCGAGCCGTGCTGGACCGGCGCGACGTCGGCGACGTAGCCGGCCGACTGCATGAGCTCGCGGATCTGGTCGCGCTGCTGGTCGAGCATCTGGCTCGTGTCCTTGCGCTCGGCCGCGAGCTGGACGGACACTTCGGTGCCGACGAGACGCAGGCGCACCGTGACGTTGCCGAGGGCGGGCGGTTCGAGATTGACCGTCAGGATCCTGAGCGGCTGATCCGGTGCGTTGGTCTGGGATGCGGCGAGATCGGGTGCCGCGGACGCAGCCGGTGCCGAGGACTCCTTCAGCTCGGCGACGACTGCATTGGCAACCTGCTGCGGGGCGTTGAACTGCGCCGGTGGCAGATGGGTTTCCTGCTGGACCACGGTGACCTTGGTTGTCTCGGGTAGCGCGGCGCGCGCCGAAGCCTTGGCAGCGCGCTCGACATCGGCCGTAACCGCCTCGAAGCCGGGTGATGCCGGCCTTGCGCTCGAGGCTTCCGCACCTTGCGTCAGCGCAGATTGCGACGCCGCCATCGCTTGCGAAGCCGCCGCCTGCGAGCGCGCGCCGGCCGGGGCAGGACTGGATGGACCGGCATCGCCGGTCGCCGCCTTCACCGCGCCCGGTGCCTCGTGCTTCGCCGAGGGCGACCGCTCGTCACGCGCGGGCGCGTCCTTGTCTGCGGAGGGCACTTGCATCTGCGGTTTCACGGCAGACACAGCAGCGATCTCCTGCCCGACCATCACAGCGATGCCGGATTGATCCTGGCGATCTGTCCCGGTGAGATGATCGACCGGACGTGGTTTCTCCGCCAGCTTGTCGGACTTGGTGTCGGAGGTCTCGTCCATGGACTTTGGATCAGCAATGGTCGCGACGCGTTCGCGCAGCGCCGCCTCCTTCGGCTGCTCCTGCTCGGCCGGATGGATCGGACACGTGCGCAGCGTTCTGGTCTTCGCGGCCGCCTCGCTGCCGTCTTCGCTCAGCGCCTGCTTGGCGAGGTTCGAGACGGTGTGGAGCAGATCGTTGAAGGACGAGTTCGCCTGTGGTTTGGTCGCGGCACCCTTTGCCGCGCGCGACCCGCGCATGTTGAGACTCTCGGCGAGACCGTTGAAGAGCTGTCCGGAGGTTCCACTGAGCTTGGTCATGGCCGGCGATCCTTGGTCAGGAGTTCGAGCTCCCCGAGCTGCTTCTGCGCGCGTGCGAGCGTCGCGGTCGATGACGCCAGATCGAGTCGCGCCGGCGTTGCCGGAGGCTTGTCCGCTGCCGCGGCGGATCCGCCCGCGAACGGCTTGCGAACGTCGAGCGCGAGCTGCACCGTGGCATTGAGAAGGGGGACGTCGCGTTCGGGCAGCTTCGACCGGTCGAGCGCCTTCAGTTCGGCGAGACCGCCGTCATATTCGTCGGTGAGCACGCGCGAGGCGCCGCGGAGGAAATGGGCGCGCTCGCGTTCCGCCGATGCATCCGCGCTCAGGGTCAATGCCCGCTCGCCCGCAAGTCGGGTCACGGTCAGCCGTCCGCGCACCATCGCGGCGCGCGCCATCATGAGATAGAGCTTGAGGCGGCTGGCGCGATCGATCTGCTCGAGCAAGGCTGAGATCCGCGCAAAGCGGCGCTCGTCGAGTGCCAGGCTCGATTGCGTCAGCCCCGCGGAGAAGCGCTGCCAGAAATCGCCCGCATAGATCGAGTTGCGGTAATGGCGGATATAGGCCAGCGTCAGGAACTCGAACTTCTCGAAATCCTCCGCCTGCCCCACCAGCAGGATCTCGCGCCGCAGGGCCGCCTCCTCGACCAGCGTGCCGGGCAACAGCAGGCGCGCATCGTCCAGGCGCTCGATCGCGAGCGAGGCCTCGGCGCGCGCGAACAGCGCGCCCTGAACCAGCGCGACCTGTCCGCCCAGTCCCGAAGGAATCGTCCGCGGCTTGATCTCCTTGAGCAGCTCCCGTGCTTCCTCTTGGCGACCCTCGACATAGGCGAGCGCACCGTTGAACAGCCGCTCGTCGACGTTCAACTTGTCGCGCGGCAGTTTGCGGACGATTTGCGGCGCACCGCCGCTGAGCAGGTAGATAACGACCGCCTGGCCGTTCCGCGGATTGCTCCACACCGCGGGATCGGCCGCGAGAAACTTCTCGCCGATTTGCCGGATCAGCGCGATATGACTGCCATGTGCGGCGGTGTCGCCATTGGCGATGCCGTCCTGCACCGCTTGCAGCGCGCGGACGAGCTCATAGGGTTCGCTGCCCTGGGGTGCAGGCTGGGCAAGCGCATTTGCCGCGATGAACGGCAGCAGCAAGACGGCGCGGCGCAGCAGCCTGATCAAGGTCGCTTCTCCCGGATCAGGATTTCGATCCGGCGGTTCTGGGCGGCCGCCGGATCGTTCGGGAGCTTCGGCCGCCGATCGGCGTAACCTTCGATGTGCTCGATCCGCCGCGCATCGACGCCGGAACGGACCAACATGTAATAGGCCATCTGCGCACGCGCGGTCGACAGCCTCCAATTGTCGTAGGTTTCCGATCGATACGGCCGATTGTCGGTATGCCCGCGGACGATGATCATGCCCTGGCGCTTCATCAGCAGCGGCCCGATCTTGTCGATCACGCGGATCAGCTCGGGCCGCGGCTCCGCCGAGCCGACCGCGAACATGCCGAAGCTCGCATCGTCGGTGAGGCTGACCAGGAGCCCTTCCTCGACCTGACGCACCTCGGCCGCCGGCCCCGCCCCTGCTTTGATGTCCGACAGCGCCTCCGCGACCGCGGACTGAAGCTGCTTGAGGGTGGGCTGCTGTGTTTGCGCCGCGTCGCGCGCCTCCGGCTCCTTCGCCGCATCGTTGGGACGAGCCTGCGGGGCGGTGCTCACCTGGACGCCAGCTTGGGCGCTGCCCTCGCGCGGCGACTGCGTCGGTGCGGCGCCCGGCGGCATCAGCGGCGACAGGCTTGCGGACGAGCTCTCCGGGCCCGGAGCCACGTTGCCGCCGGCATCATCCGTCCTGCTCCGGCGCGCCTGTACCTCGCCCGGATTTGCTCCGGCTGCGCCGTCTCGCGCGGAGGCATTCGGCTTCGGCTCGCTCTCGATGAAGCGATCGGCGTCCTTGGACGCCTGTGGCGCCAGCTTCCAATAGCCCGGATCGAATGGATCGCGATAGGCATCGCCTCCCTTGAGGCCGTCCTCTTCAGCGGAGGTCAGAGCGCCGGCGCGCCGCTGGCCCGTCGACTGGTTCGCGCTGTTGGCGATCTCGGCGAGCGTCGCATAGGGGTCACGGAACAGGACCTTCTCCTCGAAAGAGGCCGGCTTCTCAGCCGTCGGAGAATCGCCGCGCCTTTCCTCGTTCGTACCGGCCGGCTGACGCTTGCCGTCCTGGCCTTCGAACGACGACGGCTCCTTGTTGGAGAGATCCTTGAGGCCCTTTGGGGCAGGTGAGTTCTCAGCGAGCTTGATCGGATTGAAATAGCTCGCGACGACCTGCTTCTGGTCCTGGTTGAGCGCGTTGAGCAGCCACATGACCAGGAAGAACGCCATCATCGCGGTCATGAAGTCCGCATAGGCGATCTTCCAGACGCCGCCGTGATGCGCCTCCTCGGCGAAGGCGCTGCGGCGGCGGACGATCACGATCTCATGCTTGACCTCCTCCATGGCGGACTACCGGCGCGCTTCCTTGAGGCGTTCACTCCAGGCGGAGATCTGCGTCTCGATCACGGTCTGGTCGGCCACGACGCGCACCTCGAGCGTCTCGGCGGCCACGTATGCGATGCCCGTTCGCCTGGACGCCTCGAGCTGCGTCTTCACGAGGTCCAGCAGCTCGCTCGGGCCGGTGACCTTGAAGGCGGGCGCCGACGAGCTGCCGGTCAGCGCCGCGATCTGCTCGACCAGCGATCCGATCGCCTTGTCGCGCACCGCATCGGCGAGGAACGGCAGCAGGATCCGCGCCACGGAGCTTGCGATGTTGGTCTCGATCTCGCGGCAGGCCGCCTCGAAGCCGCTGACGATCGCGACCGCCTGCTGGTCGGACCATTTGGCCCGCTCTTCGCCGAGCCGGATCGCACTGCGGACGCGCTCCTCGGCCAATTTGGCGTCGCCTTCCGCGACGCCCGCGGCATGGCCGCGCCGATAGGCATCGTCCAGGAGATTGACCGGCGGCGCTTCCGTCGCGGGCGCAGGGGACTGAGCCTGAAGCTGCGTGTGGGCCTGCGGCTGCGATTGAGGCTGCGGATCGCGCCTCGCCTCCTTTGGCCTGGTCAGCACGTCCTGGATTTTTGGAGGCGGGGGCGGCGGCGACGACTTGACCCGGCCGTTCGCATCGAACTGCGTCAGGAGTTTTCCGATTGCCGCGTTCATGCCGCCTCCTCGCGTCGCATCCAGTCTTTAAGGATCGCCGCCGCCTGCATCTGATCGAGCCGGACGATCTGCTCGAGCCGCTTCTGCGGCGTTCGCTGCATCTTGCCTTCGAGGTCTTCGACGAGGTTGAGCTCGGCCTCCTCGCCGTCGGGCAGCGCAAGGGCCGCCGAGGCCTCGAGCTGGGCGGCCTCGGCCGCCTCGGCCTGCTCCTGCTCCGCGCGATGGGTCAGGATGCCGTTGACCGCCGGCCGCAGCCCGAACCAGACCAGCATCGAAGCCACGGCCAGGATCGTGATCGCGTTGATGACGCTGCCGAGCTGCTTGTTGATCATCTCGACGAAGCTGATCGGCGGCACCGGCGCCAGCTCACGCGAGCCCTCGATGAAATCGACAGCCGTCACCTGGATCTGATCGCCGCGCGCCTTGTCCAATCCGCCCGCGGTCGCCGCGAGCTGGCTGATCTCGGCGAGCTTGCTGTCGATGATGGCCTGGTTGCTCTTGTCGCCGAGATCGGCGACCAGCCGAGCGCGATTCACCAGGACGGCGATGAACAGCTTCTTGACGGAATAGCCGTCGCTGATCGTCGTTGTGGTCTTGGAGGAGACCTCGAAATTGGTGACGTCCTCGCGGCGGGTCTTGTCCTCGCTGGAGTTCTTGCCGCCGCCCGCATTCACCTGCTGATCGGGGAGATTCTGCTGCACCGTGGTCGGCGACGAGCGGTCGGCGTTCTGCGAGGATTCCTTCTCGCGTACGGCCCGCACCGAGCGCTCGGCGCGGTTCTCGGGATCGTAGACCGTCTCGTTGATCTGCCGCTTGTCGGTGGACAGCTGCGGAGCGACGCTCACCTCGAAATTGTCGAGGCCGAGATACGGCGTCAGCGCCTTGCGAATGCTCTCCTGCACCATGCCGCTGACCGTCTTCTGCAGGCTCGCCATCTTGGTTGGCGCGGCGCTGGCCTCGTCCTCTTCGGCGAGCAGCATCGAGCCGTCGGCATCGAGCACCGTCACCTTGTCGCGGCTCATGCCGGGAATGGCGGCGGCGACGAGATGCCGGATCGACTGTGCCGTGCGCGCCTCGATCGCGCCGTCGGTGCGCAGCACGACCGATGCCGAAGGCGGCTGCTGCGTGGCGCGGAACGAGCCGCGCACCGGCAGCACGATATGCACGCGCGCCGCCTTCACGCCCTTCATCAGCTGGACGGTGCGGGCGATCTCGCCTTCGAGCGCGCGCAGCTTGGTGACCTCCTGCATGAACGAGGTCAGCCCGAGCGAGCCGATCTTGTCGAACAGCTCGTAACCGGAATTGGCGCTGGTCGGCAGCCCCTTCTCGGCAAGCAGCATCCGCGCCTGCATGGTCTGGCTCGGACGCACCGAGACCGCATCGCCGGCGGGATTGACGTCGAAGGTGATGTTCTGCTCGCGCAGTGCCGCGCCGATGCGCGTCACATCTTCGCGGGTGAGGCCGGTGTAGAGCGTTCCGAACTCGGGGCGGCTGAGATAATAGGCGCCGCCGACGACGGTGACGAGAACCGCAAAACCGACCAGTCCCAAGGCCATCAGGCGTCGCGGCCCAAGCTCCAGCAGATTGTTGAGCAGTTGCTGTACCTGCGCACGACTGAGCATATGACCTCGTACCAATGCGAATGGTGACGACACTCAGCTGCCAACCTTGTCTGAAGGTTGCGCGAGGCGCGAATGTGTGGGTTCGCTGGCGAGGCGTTGCAATTATGCAAGACGGGGCGACGCAATCGGTTTGGCAGCCGCGAGCGAGCGCTCGGGCGCACGGCAGCCCGACCGGCCGCGGCATGTCGCAAGACGTATGACGAAGGTTCGATTGCCGGCACGTCGCGAGTCGGCGCCCACCATCACGGCGGAGACCGTGCTCCCTGAGGGAGCACGGTCGTTTTCGAGAGCGCCGCTTAGCCGCGGAACAGCGACAGGATGCTCTGGCTGTTCTGGTTGGCGATCGACAGCGCCTGAACGCCGAGCTGCTGCTGGGTCTGCAGGGCCTGAAGGCGGGTCGATTCCGCGTTCATGTCGGCGTCGACGAGCTGGCCGACGCCGCGATCCACGGAGTCCATCAGGGTCTTGACGAATTCCGTGTTGGTCGAGATGCGGTTCTTGACCGCGCCGAGATCGGCAGCGGCCGAGGCCACCGAGTTGATGGCGGCGGTGACCTGCGCGATGTAGGCATCGAGCGTGGTCTGGTCGGCCGCCGAGTCAGTCAGCGCGGAGATGTTGATCGTGTCGACCGAAGCGCTGCCGGCCACGGTATCCAGAATGCCGGTCTGCGTCGTGGAGTACAGCGTGTAGTTGGCGGTCGTCACGGTGATCGAGCCGATGGTGGGCGTACCGCCGACGCGGGAGTAGGACGACACGAGGTTGAAGCTCGTCGGGGTGGTACCCGTCGTCGTGCTCAGCCAGTTGATGCCGTTGAAGGTCGCCGAATTGGCCTTCAGCTTCATGTCCTGCTGGATCTGGGTGATGTCCGCCTGGATCTTGGTGCGGTCGATACCCGCGGTCTTGGCTTCGACCAGCAGCGCCTGGAGCTTGGTCAGACCGGATTCCTTGTCGCCGATCACCGAGGTCAGAGCGGTATATTCGGTGTCCACGGTGGCAGCCGACAGGCCGAGCGAGTCGGAGACAGCGGACAGCGCGGCGTTGTCGGAGCGCATCGAGGTCGCAATCGACCAATAGGCGGCGTTGTCCGAGGCGGTGGACACGCGCTGACCGGTGGAAATCCGGTTCTGCGTGGTGGCGAGTTGCGTGCTGACAGACCGCAGGGTCTGCAACGCGGTCATGGCGGAGGAGTTGGTGAGAAGACTAGAACCCATTTTGATGTCCCTTTGAAGATTGACTTGAGTTGGGGACATACCGGGCTTGCACCGGTACGACAGGGCGGCGTCATGCCTTTGGGCGTGCCGCAAACGCGGGTTCAAGGCCCAATCTGTCGTAGCGGCGAGGTTAGCGAGCGAAGCTTGTGCGGGGCTTGTGGCCCTGTGTTCCGGCCGCAACAGGCGGCCGGACTTGGGCGCGCGTGGCTGCCCAAGCGAAAGGGCCGCGCTTCGCGAGAAGCGCGGCCCTCCCCCGATGACTTCCGTCTTAGCGGAACAGCGACAGGATGCTCTGGCTGCTGTTGTTGGCGATCGAGAGCGCCTGCACGCCGAGCTGCTGCTGGACCTGAAGGGCGGCCAGGCGGGTGGATTCCGCGTTCATGTCGGCGTCGACGAGCTGACCGACACCGCGGTCAACCGAGTCCATCAGCGACTTCACGAAGTTCGTGTTGGTCGAGATACGGTTCTTGACGGCACCGAGATTGGCGGCGGCCGAGGCCACCGAGTTGATTGCAGTCGTGACCTGCGCGATGTAGCCATCGAGCGTGGTCTGGTCGGCCGCCGAGTCGGTCAGCGCGGCGATGTTGATCGTGTCGACCGACGCACTGCCGGCCACGGTATCCAGAATGCCGGTCTGCGTGGTCGAGTAGAGCGTGTAGTTGGCCGTCGTCACCGTGATCGAGCCGATGGTGGGCGTGCCGCCGACGCGCGAGTAGGATGACACGAGGCTGAAGCTCGTCGGGGTGGTACCCGTCGTGGTGCTCAGCCAGTTGATGCCGTTGAAAGTCGCCGAGTTGGCCTTCAGCTTCATGTCCTGCTGGATCTGGGTGATGTCCGCCTGGATCTTGGTGCGATCGATACCTGCGGTCTTGGACTGGACCAGCAGCGCCTGGAGCTTGGTCAGACCCGAGTCCTTGTCGCCGATCACCGAGGTCAGAGCGGTATATTCGGTGTCGACGGTCGCGGCCGACAGGCCGAGCGAGTCGGACACCGCCGAGAGCGCAGCGTTGTCGGAGCGCATCGACGTTGCGATCGACCAATAGGCGGCGTTGTCCGACGCGGTGGCGACGCGCTGGCCGGTCGAGATCCGGTTCTGCGTGGTGGAGAGTTGCGAACCCACAGACCGCAGGGTCTGGAGTGCGGTCATGGCAGTCGAGTTCGTAAGCAGGCTTGACATTGCGAATGTCCCTTTATGTACGCGTTTACATTTTCACGAGGGGACATACCGGGCTTTCACCGGTACGGAAGGGCGGCATCATGCCTTTGGACCGATCTGTGTGGGTCCAACCCGCCGTGCCGCATTGCTAGCACGCCGAATCTTGCTTCCGGATTAAGACGAGCTTGAATTCCGCAGTAGAATCATATGGTTAAAATAACGCGCCGCTAACCAAATCCAGCACCTTTCGCTTAACCATAACCGGCCGGCCAGTGCTCACGAGAACGAGCGGACCAGCCCGGAGGCCAGCAGATTCCAGCCGTCGATCAGCACGAAGAACAGCATCTTGAACGGCAGCGCGAGGATCGTCGGCGGCATCATCATCATGCCCATCGACATGGTCAGCGTCGCCACGATCATGTCGATCACCAGGAACGGCAGGATGATGAGGAATCCGATCTCGAACGAGCGCCGGAGCTCGGAAATCATGAAGGCCGGAATGATGACGCGCAGATCGACCCGCTTGTCGTCGAACTTCCTGCGGAAGCTTTCGGCGGCGAGCGCTTCGAAGGTCTGGAGATCCTTGTCGCGGACATGGGCCAGCATGAACTCGCGGAACGGGTCCGTGATCTTCAGATAGGCTTCCTCTTCCGATATCTCGTTCTTCATCAGCGGCTGGACGCCGCTCTCCCAGGCCCGGTCGAAGGTCGGCGCCATGACATAGAAGGTCATGAACAGCGCGAGGCTGATCAGCACCAGGTTGGCGGGCGTGGTCTGGAGGCCGAGACCGGCGCGCAGGAACGACAACGCCACCGCAAATCGCGTGAAGCTCGTCACCATGATGAGCAGCCCCGGCGCCACCGACAGCACCGTGATCAGCGCCATCAGCTGGATGATCCGGCCGCTGGTCGAGCCGTTTCCGGGCGGCAGCAGGGAATTCAGGTCCGGAATTTGGGCCAGCGCCGCTTCGGGCAGCACGACCAGAACCAGCGCGAGCAGCAGGACTTTCACCCTCACTGGATCACCAGCGTCTCGATGATCAATTCGCGGACCTTGCCTGACGAGCGGATATTGGCGCGCTCGGTCAGGTCGTCGCGCAGATGCTGGAGCCCGCGCGATCCCTCGAACTGCGCGACCGTCGCCGACCGCAGATAGGTCACGATGTCCTCGCTGATGTGGGCGGCCAGAATGCCGGCATCCTCGTCGCTCATGCTGTCGGTCACCATCGAGGCTTCTATGCGCGCCCAATTATTCGCCGGCGCGGCGAGATTGGTCACGATCGGGGACAATTTCCGGAGCCGCGCACTGCCGGTGTAGCTCGACGCGATCGGCGGCGAAGTGGCGTTCTTCTTGGCGTCGGCAACGCGTTCGGCGGTCGCGATCAGATGCAAACCGGCAATCGCGCCCGCGCCGATCGCGATCAGGGTCAGCACGACGATGGCGGCGATCAGGCGCATGGCGTCGCCCGCCATCGCGGCGCGATCCGGCCGGCTCGGGCCTCAGAATGGTGCCACGGCGTCATAGATCCGGTGTCCCCATCCAGGCTGCTGCACGTCCGACAGATTTCCGCGCCCGCCGTAGGACACGCGCGCCTCGGCGATCTTGTCGTAGGAGATGGTGTTGGCCCGCGAGATGTCACGCGGACGCACGATGCCGCCGACCTTGAGCACGCGCATCTCCGTGTTGACGCGAAATTCCTGCGAGCCGCTGATCATCATGTTGCCGTTGGGCAGCACGTCGGTGACGATGGCCGCTATCGAGAGCCTGATGTCCTCGGTGCGGTCGATCTGGCCGTTGCCCTTGATCTGGGTATTGGTGCTGAGATTGGCGTTGGCCGAACCCGTGTCGTTCCATCCGGCGATGTCCATCAGCCAGTCGAGACCGAACTTGACCTGCGAATCGCGCGAGCGGCCGGTCTTGTTGTCGAGCTTGGCCTTGTCCTGCATCGAGATGATCACCGTCACGACGTCGCCGGTGCGGCGGGCGCGCGGATCGCGGTAGAGATCGGTGCCGTCGTCCCAGGTCGAGCGATAGCTGACGGGCGTGCGCATGCGCGGCGTCACCGGGATCGGATCGGCCTGCATCCGCAGGCCGCTGCCGACGGGCGACATCTGCGGACCGGTCAGGACTTCGGCCGGATCATGGAAGCAACCGGCAAGAAGTACGGACGCCGCGAGCAGCGAGAGGATGAGGATCGGCTTGGTCATCTATTTGCTCTTTCCGTCGTCCACGCGACGCATGCCGCCGAGCAGGTCTGCGAGGTGCGCCGCGCGTGCCGTGTCCATCTCGTTGAAGATCGCGCTCGAACTGCGCGGGCTGAGCTTGGCGAGCACAGCGGCGGCGGTCTCGTCAGCCATGCCGGCAATCTGCGTCGCCGCAGCTTCGGGCTTCATGCGCGAATAGATCTCGACGACGCTCGCTTCGGCTTTCTTCAGGAAGTCGTCGCGCAGCGCCATCCACTTCTCGTATTCGGCGCGCTTGGCCTCGACCTCGGCGATGCGCTCGCGCAGCAGGCTCTCGGCCTTCTCGAGCTCCTTGAGCTGCCAGGCCAGCCTGGCATCGACGGCGGGATCGGCGACGTTGCTGCAGAACAGCGCGATTTCGTTGTCCGGGGGCGGCGCAGCCTGCGGCGGTGCAGGCTTCGGCGGCGCCGTGACGCTGCCAGGCTTGGCCGGACGGGCAGGCGCCGGTGTCTCCGGCACCGCACCGGTGACCGCGGGGCCCGAATCTTCGGCCGCCCATGCCGTGGCCCGGACCGACGCATTGTCGACAGGTGTCGCGGTGGCCGACGGCTGCGGCTTCTGCGGTCCGCCAGCGCGGGCGCGGGCGAAGGAGAGCAGGTTGAGCGGTTTCGACGGCTTGGCCTCGTCCAAGGCGAGCGCGGGCGAGGCGCTCGCGAGCATTGCTGCCGCGGCCAGCAGGAGGAGTTTGCCTTTGTGATCCAGCTTCAGCATCGGGCCGCGTGCGATTCTCGCTTCAGACCTGAGCATTGAGCGACCAAGCTTGCACGACGCTTGCGCATCATTGCACGATGACGTCGGCCTGGAGCGCGCCTGCCGTCTTGATCGCCTGCAGGATCGCGATGATCCCCGATGGCTTCAGGCCAATCTGGTTCAGCCCGCGCACCAAGCGCTGGAGATCGACCCCGCTCAGGATCGCCACCTGCGATCCGGCCTCGTTGGCTTCGACCACGGTCTGCGGGACGACCACCGTCTGTCCCCGCGAGAACGGCGCCGGCTGCGACACAACCGGCATCTCCGTGACGCGAACCGTCAGATTGCCGTGGGTCACGGCGACGGTGGATATCCGCACGTCGCGCCCGATCACGACCGTGCCGGTGCGCTCGTTGATCACGACCCGCGCCGGCGTATCCGGCTCGACCACCAATTCGCCAATCTCGGCGAGGAAGCGAACAGGGCCGACATGACGCGGCTTCGACAGCACGATGGTGCGGTAGTCGCGCTCGAAGGCGATCTGCGCGCGGTAGCGACCGCCGGCGTAGCGGTTGACAGCGTCGAGGATGCGCGTTGCGGTGACGAAGTCCGGGTTCTTCAGCTGTAGCACCAGGAACTCCATCTCGTGGAGACTTCCCTGCACCTCGCGTTCGACCAGCGCACCGTTCGGGATGCGCCCGGCCGTCGGCGTGCCCTGGCTGACGTTCTGCGCCTGGCCTCCGACGCTGTAGCCGGCAACCGTGATCGCGCCCTGTGCCACCGCATAGACGGCGCCGTCCGCCGCGCGCAGCGACGTCATCACCAATGTGCCGCCGAGCAGCGACGTCGCATCGCCGAGCGAGGACACGGTGACGTCCATGCGCTCGCCGGGCCCGATCGAAGGCGGCAGGTCCGCCGTCACCATCACCGCTGCGACGTTGCGCGTGCGCAGCGTGGTCGGACGCGGGGGATTGTTGGTGCTCGTGGTCTCGTTCCTGACGTTGATGCCCATGTTCTCGAGCATCGACTGCAGGGACTGTTCGGTGAACGGAGCGTTGCGCAGCGTGTCGCCGGTACCGTTGAGGCCGATGACGAGGCCGTAGCCGACGATCTGGTTCTCGCGCAAACCCTTGATGTCCGCGATGTCCTTGATGCGGACGGCGGCCTGGGCGCCGGCGGCCGACACCAGCAGCATGAGCGCAAGCAGGAGCCTGGTCATGACCCGTCCATGACCTTGACGCTGCCGTCCGGCTGGACGACGCCCCTGATGATCACGCCGGTGTCCGTATTGCGCACGGGGATCAGCGCGCCGGCCGCACCCGACTGCATGGCCGAGCCGTAAGTGACGATGGAGAGGCCGCTGTCCTCGACCACGACCTTGACCATGGCGCCGCGCGCGACGGTCCAGGGGTCCTCCACCGCGTTCGTCGGAATGGGCTGGCCCGGTAACAGCGCGCGCCGCGCCATGCGGCCGACCAGGATCTGACGCGCCTCGATGAACATGGCGACGCCGAGCAGGCTCGGCGCGAAGGCGCGCTCGGTGATCATCTCCTCGCGGATCAGCTCGCCGGCGCGGATCGAGACGGCCGGCACGGGAAGCCGCTTCTCCTCGGCCGCGGCGACCCGCGCCGTTACGAGAACCAGCAGCACGGCGGCCAACCCGCGCACGATCAGGCCCACCCTGTTCAACATCGAGACACCGGAACTAGCGCATGCCCTTCGAGACCGTCTGGGCCATTTCATCCGAGGCCTGGATGACCTTGGCATTCATTTCGTAGGCACGCTGTGCCGAGATCAACTCGGTGATTTCCTTGACCGGGTCGACGTTCGAGGCCTCGAGCCATTTCTGGTTGATCTTGCCATAGCCGGCATCGCCCGGCAGACCGACGACCGGCGTGCCGGACGCCGTGGTCTCCTTGTAGAGATTGCTGCCCAGCGGCTCGAGACCCGCTTCGTTGGCGAAGTTGGCGAGGTTGAGCTGGCCGATCTGCCGCGGATTCACTTCCGTGTCGAGCTTGGCAAACACCTGGCCGGTCTGGTTGACGGTGACCTCGACCGTCCCCTGCGGGATGGTGATCGCGGGATCCAGCAGGTAACCGTCGATCGTGACCAGCTGAGCGTTGGCGTTGACGTTGAACGAGCCCGCACGGGTGTATTGCACCTCGTTGTTGGGGCCGAGCACCTGAAACCAGCCACGTCCATTGATCGCGAGATCATAGGGATTGCCGGTCTGCGTCAGCGCGCCCTGGATGTGCAGCTTGCGGATCGCCGCGGACTTGACGCCGAGGCCGAGATTGGCACCTTCCGGAATCGGCGACGAGCCGTTGGTGTTCGCGACCCCCTGCATGCGGTCCATCTGGTAGAACAGATCGGTGAACTCCGCGCGCGCCCGTTTGTAGGAGGTCGAGTTGATGTTGGCGATGTTGTTCGCGATGACTTCGATGTTGGTCTGCTGGGCGTTCATGCCCGTGGCCGCGATGGCGAGCGATTTCACTGGTCCCACTCCTTCAGATCAAATCGACATCCGAACGACTTCCTGGTAGGCCTGGACGACCTTGTCGCGAACCGCGACCGCCGTCTGCAGGGCCTGCTCGGCCGACATCAGCGCTTCCACGACGCGGCGCGTCGATTCCTTGCCCTGCATTGCAGAGATCGATGCCGCCTCGCCCGCCTTCAGCGTCCCGATCGCATCCGACGTCACCTGCTTCATCACCGATTCGAAGCCGACGTCGTCACTGGTCTGGATCGCGGTGGTCGCCGCCGGCGAGACGGCCTGCGTCTCGGTCGCACGGCTCGCGGCTTGCCCTGCGGAAATCGCGGTGGATGAAATCGCCTCAAGCATGGTCAGCTCCTCAAGAGATCGATGGTCATGCCGAGCATGGACCTCACCTGCTTCACGACCTGGAGATTGGCCTCATAGGAGCGGTTGACCTCCCGCATGTCGGCCATCTCGATCATCATGTTCACGTTCGGCAGCTTGACGTAGCCGGCCTTGTCGGCGGCGGGATGCCCCGGATCGTACTCCACCCGGTAAGGCGTGGTGTCGACCCCGATCTCCTTGACCTTCGCGAGCTGTGCGCCCGAGGCGCGATCCATCGCCGCATCGAAGGTGATGGTCTTGCGCTGATACGGATCGGCGCCGGCGGCGCGCCCCGTCGAGGTGGCGTTCGCGAGGTTTTCCGAGACGATGCGCATGCGCGTCGACTGCGCTTCGAGCCCGGAGCTTGCGACCGTCAGCGAGGCGCTCAATGAGTCCAGCATGTCAATTCACCTCAGGCCTTTGCACTCGACAGCACCATGCGGTGAAACGACCGCACGATCGCCGCGTTCATCGAATAGTCGCGATTGACGTCGCTGCCCTTGATCATTTCCTGCTCGAGGCTGACGGAGTTGCCGGAGTGAACCACTTCCCAGCTGTCCTTCTTCGCGGTCGCCCGCGTGTCGGTCTCGGCTGCGGCCAATTGCATGTGCGAAGGCGACGTCGTCGCAAGCCTCACCGGCATGCCATCGAGCACCTTGTTGAACGGCTCGACGTCGCGCGCCCGAAAGCCCGGCGTGTTGGCGTTGGCGACGTTGGTGGCGATGGTCGACTGACGCAGCTCGAGATAGCGCGCCTGCGACGATGCGAGTTCGAAGAGAAAAAGCGGTCCCACGACGGCCCCATTCTGATCCATTCGGGACGAGCCTAGGGCGTTAAGCTTTCGTCAAGCTGTTGCGCGAAGCACCATCCTCGGAAATCTATCGAACGTTCTCGGGCCGCGGCGCCTGCTTGGATTGGAGGAAGTAGATGATCTCGGCAACGGGCCGGAAGAATTCCGCCGGAATCACCTGATCGACCTGGACTGCCTCGTAGAGCGCGCGCGCCAGCGCCTTGTTTTCGATGACGGGGATTCGGTTCTGCTCGGCAATCTCGCGGATCTTCAGCGCGATCACGTCCATGCCCTTGGCCACGACCAGCGGCGCGGCGTTTTCCTCGCGCTTGTAGCGCAGCGCGATCGCGAAGTGCGTCGGATTGGCAATCACCAGCGTCGCGCGCGAGGCCGAGGCGATCATGCGCTGGCGCGAACGGTCGCGCGCCAGCGAGCGCAGGCGCGCCTTGATCAGGGGATCGCCTTCCGCCTGCTTGTGCTCGTCCTTGATCTCCTGCTTGGTCATGCGCAGCTCGCGCCGCCAGTGGAAGCGCGCCCAGGCGAGATCGATCGCCACCAGCACGATGGTGGCGATGCAGATCGCCGAGACGATGCGCATCGCGATGTTGAGGATCATCTCCGGCAGCGCGACCGGGTCGGTGTACATGGCCTCGAACGCCCTCGCTTCGGACGCGCGCAGCACGAAGGCGACCACGGCGGTCACCGCGGCGAGCTTGAACAACGACTTGGCGAACTCGATCAGGCCCTGCGTCCCGAACAACCGCTTCCAGCCGCTGACTGGAGAGATTCGCGACATGTCAGGCTTGATCCGCTCGAGCACCAGGCGCGGCGCGTTCTGCAGCAGCGAGGCCGCGAGCCCGAACACCACCAGGATGACCACCAAGGGTACCAGGAACCGCAGCGCCTGCAGGCCGACCACGGTGAGCAGGTTCTGCGCGTCCGCACCGGTCGAGAGCGGGAAGCCCTCGGGATCGTCGAGCAGGCTCTTCAGCGTCGGCGTCAATTGCTGCACGCCCTGGCCGATCAGGAATGCCTGGATCACCATCAGCGCGGCCATCGAGGCGAAAATGGAGGCCTCCCGAGAGACCGGAATCTTGCCCTGTTCGAGCGCATCGCGGACTTTCTTCTCGGTCGGCTCTTCTGTCTTGCTCTCCTGATCGGATGTTTCTGCCATGCCCGTTCAGCGGTCAGCGGAAGACCAGCCCATCCTCCTGCTCGGGGTTGAGCTCGATTTCGCCCTTCTCCGCGAGGTCGAGTGCAAGGTCGGTGATCACACGGCGCGCCTCGAGCACGTCGCGCTGGTTCGACGGCTCGCCGATCGCGAGCTCGGCCTCGACGACGCGGCGGACGCGCGAGGCGACCGCGGACAGGATCACCTCGCGGAAATGCTTGTCGGTGCCCTTCAGTGCGACCACGATGCGGTCGGTCGGAACCTGGTCGAAGATCATGGTGCGCGCCTTCGGCGCCAGGTTGATGACGTCGTCGAAGGTGAACAACAGCTCCTTTAGCACCTCGGCCGACTTCGGACGCTTCTCCGACAGGCTCTTCAGGATGTCCTCGATGTGGCCGCGCTCCATCTTGTTGATGATGTCGGCGACGCGGGCGTAGGTGTCGGCGCCGAGGTTGCGGGCGAAATTCAGCGTCAGATCTTCGTGCAGCGTCTTCTCGAGGACCTTCATGGCGTCATCAACGATCGGCTTGAGGCTGAGCACGCGCCGCATCAACTCGTTGCGCAGACTCGACGGCAGCTGGCTCATGACCTTGGCGGCGCAGGACGGCTTGACTTTGGACAGGATGAGCGCCGCGGTCTGCGGATGCTCCTTGGACAGGTAGGTGGCCAGCGAATTTTCCGACACCGACGAGACGCGGTCCCACACAGAGCGGCTCGAATTGCCGAGTAGGTCCGTCATGATCGCCGAAACCTGATCGGCCGGAAGCACGTCGCCGAGCACCGCTTCCAGGCCACCGAGGGTGCCGAGAATGTTCGCGCCCATCGAGAACTGCTGGGCGAACTCCTCGACGATCCCCTCGAGCTCCTGCGCGGTGATCGGCCGCAGCTCCGCCGCCGCCTTGGTGACGATGCGGATCTCCTGCGGCTCGAACTGCTGAAGCACGCTCGCCGCCGCCTGCCGGCCCATGGCCAGCAGGAGCGCGGCGACCTTTTCCGTGCCGCCCAGCGTGGTAACGCCTCGCTGCTTGACGGGAGCGATGCCGACCGGTGCCGCCATGGTCAGGTATCACCCTGCCCCAGCGGTCCGACGATCTCCGTGAGTGAGACGCCGAAGCGGGAATTGTCCTCTTCGACGACGACCACCTCGCCGCGGGCGACGATGCGGCCGTTGACGACGACGTCGACGGGCTCC
The DNA here is from genome assembly GCF_020194135.1 of Bradyrhizobium sp. BRP23. NCBI lineage: Bacteria > Pseudomonadati > Pseudomonadota > Alphaproteobacteria > Hyphomicrobiales > Nitrobacteraceae > Bradyrhizobium > Bradyrhizobium sp. BRP23. The sequence goes on from NZ_JADYVW010000006.1 coordinate 475,625, forward strand.
CCGACCCGGTGATCGAGCGGAACCACCGCGCCGCGTCCGAGCTTCATCAGGTTCGCCACCGGAATGGTCGCCGATCCCAGCACCACCTGCATGGTGACGGGAATGCGCAAGATGGCGTCGACATTGGCGAACTTGCCGGTCTCCTCGGCCGTGCGCTGGGCGATCTCGGCCAGGCGTTCCAGCGGTGACGTCTCGGTCTCAGCCGATGCAGGTGCAGACTCGTAGTCGAATGATTGCGCCATATGGTATCGCCTCTTGGTACTTCCGCTGCCGGAGCGCCGTGGCGTTCCGGCCGTATTGCTCTGCCGGTGCCGGCATTCAGTGCTTGTTCAGCTCGGCGGTCGCGGCCGTCGCCGCGGGTGCGAGCCCGCTGCGCGCATCGAGCGCTGCGATCGCCTCGTGAGCCTGGTCGATCTTCGTGCTCAGCACGTTGGCGAGGCGTCCGAGATTCGCCGTGGAATCGTGCGCCGCGGTGATGACCGTGTCGAAGGCACCCGCGGTCTCGTGCATGATGGTTGAGAATTCGCCCTGATAGCTGCGCAGCCGCGCCAGCTCGCGATGCATCCTGGTCACCCGCAGGCTGGTGAAGGCGAGCGCAACCAGCAGCACGATATCAACGAGATAGGATATCATCGACGAACTCCCGCTTCTGATCGACGGGATCTGCCACCTGCATGGCGTAATAGCCGTCGAGCTGGCCGATCTGACACCAGAACAACACCTGATTGTTGCTTTCGAGACGGGCCAGCGTGCGCGGCGTGGCCTCGAGCTCGAGCACCTGCCCGACCTCGAACTTCACGACGTCGCCGAGCGTCACCATCTTCTCGTCGAGGACGGCGCTGAGGGTCACCTCGGTCCGCTGCACCTCGCTTTCCATCTGTTCGCGCCAGCGTGGGTCGGCGGCGCGACCGTCGCTGACGACCACGTGAGCGAGCTTCTGACGCAGCGGGTTGAGCGCGGAGTGCGGAATGATCAGGAACATCTGACCGCCGCGGTAGAGTGCCTGCACCATCATGTTCGCGCAGATCGACATGTTGCTGGCGCGTCCGATCGCCAGCGACGCCATCGCGGTCTCGACACGCTCGACGCGGAAGGTGACGTTGGACGTTCCGGCGAAGGCGCCTTGCAGCGCCTTGGCGAACCGCTCGAACAGCGCCTGGACCAGCCGTATCTCAATGTTCGAGAACGTCCGTTCGACGTCAAGCGGCGGTTCCGCTCCGTCAGAGCCGAACATCGCCTCGACCATCGTGAATACGAAGTCGCGGTCGAGCATGATAATGACGCGCGAATCCCACTGCTCGGCATAGAGCACGGCCGCGACCGCGTTGCCCTCGTAGTCCTTGATGATGTCGCCGAGCGGATCGTTGGTGATGCCGTTGACCGAGAAATAGCAGGGCGTTCCGGCCATCGGCTGCAGGCTGTCGGTGCACGATGCCGCCATGCGATCGAAGATCACATTGAGCATCGGCATACGCTCGATCGATATGCCGGCAGCGTCCAGCAGGTAGTTCGGCAGCTGCTTGCGCTGGTCGACTTCGGCGTCTTCCATCATCATGCGCGCGCCGCCTTGGGTTCAGCGTCGGCAGCGACGGGCTTGGGACCTGCGATCGTCTCGTTTTCGACGACGTCGATCGAGGGACGCTCGCTGCTGGAGATCATCTTGCGGCCGTGCTCGACGGCGATCTGCGGCATGGCACCGTTCATGAATGCCAGCAGCGTCTGCTTGACGATGATGTAGGGCCGACACTTCTTCTCGCGCGTCATCTTGATCTTGATCGCGAAGGGCGAAAGCACGCCATAGGACAGGAAGATGCCTGCGAAGGTGCCTACCAGGGCTGCACCGATAAAGCCGCCCAATAGCTTCGGAGACTGGTCGAGCGCGCCCATCGCCTTGATGACGCCAAGCACGGCGGCGACGATGCCGAGCGCCGGCAGCGCCTCGGACACCGTCACCAGCGCATGATAGGGCGCCAGCTTGCCTTTCACGATGGTATGGATCTCCTCGTCCATCAGTGCCTCGATCTCGTGCGTGCGCGCATTGCCCATGATGATGAGACGGACATAGTCGCAGATGAACTGGAGCAGCGAGGGATCTCCGAGCACGCTCGGGAACGCCTTGAAGATCTCGGAGTTCGAGGGGTCGTCGATATGCGCCTCGACTTCGTTGCGCCCCTTGCCCCGCAGCTCGCGCATCAGAGCGTGGAGCGCGCCGAGCAAGTCAAGGTAGTAGCGCTGGCCGGGCACCGCGCCGGTGATGGCCTGCATGCAGGCGACGCCCGTGTCCACCACCGTCTTCCATGGATTGGCCACGATGAAGGTGCCGACCGCGGTTCCCATGATGATCACGAACTCCCACGGCTGCATGAGCACGGCCAGGTGCCCGCCCATGGCGGCAAAGCCGCCGAGCAGCGCCGCTACCGTGATGAAAATCCCCACGAAACTGCCCAACGCGCCGCTCCATCGCCGATCCCACCTGGAATACCTAGTCGGCGACGCTTGCGCGAAGCTGGCTTCGAGGTCGACAGCCCCGCGCAAGCAATTGGCGGCAGCTTGAAGCGGGGTCGCGACCTGCGGCCAGAGGGGCGCGTGTCATGCTATCCACCATCGCGGACTACACCAGGCTGACCAAGGACATGGGCAAGTCGCTGACGCAGGTCGCGAAGCAGCCGGACGTCAGCCGCGACACCGACTATTTCCTCGGCCATATCGGCAAAGTGAAGACCATCGACGATTTCCTGAAGGACTATCGTCTCTATTCCTATGCGATGAAGGCCTATGGCCTCAGCGACATGACCTACGCCAAGGCGTTCATGCGCAAGGTGCTGACCGAGGGTGTCGCGAGCAAGGACGCCTTCGCCAACAAGCTGACCGACACCCGCTACCGGCAATTCGCGACCGCCTTCAATTTCGCCGCACTCGGCGACAAGGCGACCCAGACCGCCGCGGCCACGACCGGCACCGCGACCCAGTACGTCACGCAGACGATGGAGGAGAAGGCCGGCGATCAGAACGAAGGCCTGCGTTTGGCGCTGTATTTCACCCGCAAGGCTTCCACGATCACGACCGCCTACCAGATCCTGGCCGACAAGGCGCTGACGCAGGTGGTGCAGACCGCGCTCGGCCTGCCGTCGACGATCAGCGCGGCGAACATCGACGCCCAGGCCAAGATGATCGCGGACAAGATCAAGCTCACCGACTTCCAGGATCCCGCCAAGGTGACCAAGTTCGTGCAGCGCTTTGCGGCGATGTGGGATGCGACCCAGGCCCGGAACGACAGCTCGACCAATCCCGCGCTGGTCCTGATCGCCGGCGCCGCGACGTCGGTCAGCATGGATACCAACGTGCTCACGACGCTTCAGAACATCAAGTTCAACAGGTAAGTCATGCAATCGGCTCTCTATGTGGGATTGTCGGCGCAGGTCGCCCTCGAAAAGCGCCTCCAGACGATCGCCAACAACGTCGCCAACGTCAACACGGCCGCGTTCCGCACCGACGTGGTGAAGTTCGAGACCGTGCTGTCCAAGGCGGGGCCGACGCCGGTGGCGTTCTCCTCGCCCGGCGACAACATCATCTCGCGCGAGATGGGCAACATTACCGAGAGCGGCAACCCGCTCGACGTCGCCGTGGTCGGCCAGGGCTGGATCGCCTTCGCCGGTCCGAACGGCACGGTCTACACGCGCGACGGCCGGCTCCAGATCGCCCCCAACGGCGATCTTCAGACCGTGAGCGGCTTTCCGATCGTCGATTCCGGCGGCGCGCAGATCACGCTCGACCCGAACGGCGGACCGATCTCGATCGCGCGCAGCGGCGCAATCATCCAGGACAACAACGAGATCGGCACCATCGGCCTGTTCAGCATTCCGGCCGACGCCAATCTCGAACGCTACGGCAATTCCGGCGTGACGCCCGACCGGCCTGCGACCGCCATCGCGGACTTCTCCCGGGACGGCTTCAAGCAGGGCTATGTCGAAGGCTCCGGCGCCAATCCGATGCTCGAACTGACGCGGCTGATCTCGGCCTCGCGCGCTTTCGATGGCACCAACTCGATGATCGAGGGCACCGAGAGCTCGCTGCAGAACGCGATCCGGACCCTCGGCGAACCCGGCAAGTAGATTGCGCGCCAAGCGCGCAGGATGAGGTTGGACGGTTTCCTTGAACGCTCTTCGGCAACTCGAGTGGGCGCTGCTGGAGCTTCGGCAGAGCACTCCCCTGGCAAGCGTCAGTGGCGCGATCTCCGAGATCGCGCCGACGCATTTCCGCGTCTCCGGCCTGTCGCGCTTCGTCAGGCTCGGCGAGCTCATCGGCGTCGATTGCGGCGGTAAGCGCCAGATCGGCGAGGTGGTGCGGATCGACAGCGACGGCATCATCGCCAAGCCGTTCGACCGGCAATTTGGCGGCGGGCTCGGCTCGGCGGCCTACCGGATGCCGCCGCTGTCCTTCGCGCCCGATCCGAGCTGGAAGGGCCGCGTCATCAACGCCCTCGGCGCGCCGCTGGACGGACAGGGGCCGCTCACGCAAGGGTCGCAGGCGGTCTCGACGGAGGCGGAGGCGCCGTCGGCCATGAAGCGTGCGCGCGTGCACAAGCCGCTGCGCACCGGCGTACGCGTCATCGACCTGTTCGCGCCGGTCTGCGCCGGCCAGCGCGTCGGCATCTTTGCCGGATCGGGCGTCGGCAAATCGACGCTGCTCGCGATGCTCGCCCGCAGCCAGGGCTTCGATACGGTCGTGCTGGCCCTGGTCGGCGAGCGCGGCCGCGAGGTGCGCGAGTTCATCGAGGACGTGCTGGGCAACGACCGTCATCGCGCTGTCACAATCGTCTCGACGGGCGACGAAAGCCCGATGATGCGGCGACTGGCGCCGAAGACGGCGATGGCGGTGGCCGAATATTTCCGCGACCGCGGCGAATCGGTCCTGCTGATGGTGGATTCGATCACCCGTTTTGCCCACGCCGCCCGCGAGGTCGCGCTCGCCGCCGGCGAGCCCGCGGTGGCGCGCGGCTACGCGCCGACGGTCTTCACCGATCTGCCGCGCCTGCTCGAGCGCGCCGGTCCGGGCGAGGAGGGATCCGGCACCATCACCGGGATCTTCTCCGTGCTGGTCGACGGCGACGATCACAACGAGCCGATCGCCGACACCATCCGCGGCACGCTCGATGGGCACATCGTGCTCTCAAGGCACATCGCCGACCAGGCGCGCTATCCGGCCGTCGATGTTCTGGCCTCGGTCTCCCGCCTCGCCCACAACGTCTGGGACCCCGAGGAGCGCGAATTGGTGAGCAAGCTGCGCGCCATGATCGCGAAATACGAGGACACGCGCGACCTTCGCCTGATGGGCGGTTATCAGCCCGGACGTGATTCGGGCCTCGACCAGGCGGTCGAGATGGTTCCGCGAATCTACAACGCGATGCGACAGGGCGCGTCGGCCCCGCCGAGCGCCGATCCTTTCCGCGAGCTTCGGGACATGCTCAAGGGCGACTGACGGGTGGAGAGGGTGAGGCGCCTGCCGTCCGCCCGGCCCGTGGTTTTCGACAAGAGATTGCGCATGTCGCTACGCTTCCAGCGCATGCGCGTGCACACAGGCTCACCGATTTTCGTCGTGAGCGAATTCGCCGCTCGGGTGTGCACGAGCTGGCAAGCGCTGTGCAAGCAATCGAAGAGTCTATTCTGCAAACACGACGGGAACAACCGCCGCGTGCAATTCCAATGAGTTCCCTCGACGATTCCGCGGCAGAACGCACAAGTTGTGGATGACGTGCCGCCAAACGTCATCGTGATGCACAAGCTTCGATCAGTTTGCATCAATGCAAGACAACAACGCGCGTGCAATCAAACTCTCACAATATCGAGTGCATATTACTCGCCGCGCCATGTATTGCGTTCACCATCATGTGTCCCGAACAACGAGATTGCCCTTGAACGTTACATTCGCCTGCGACGACATCCAGCCTGTGAGAGGGTCTCTACTTGATTTTGTTGAGAAGCTCATCCATCGTTTTGGTTGAGTATAAGAAACGTCTGCTTGTGACTTGAACTTTGGGGGCTTCGGTTGAGCTACTCCGATCCACCGTTTGCCGGCGACGGCAACCCGAGCTCCCGCGCGACGACCACGCCGTTGGCATGCCATCAGCGATACGGCTTCTCGCTGCGGACGATGCGACGCTCATCGGCCGAGGTCGGGCGCGGTGCGATCCGCGCCATTGTGCGAGAGTTCGACAGGGCATGCTCGTCTGACACTCAGGGCGCAAAGCGGCTTCGGGACGCCGCAGACGAAGTTCCGGGGACGAGGTAGATTCATGCCATTGGCGCGGGAAGCCGTCGAGCTGCTGGTTCAGGCGGCGCGGGCTTGGTATTTCGAAGGCAATCAGCATGGATTGCGCGATCGGGAATGGATGGCGCTGCGCTTTCTGGGGCGCGCCAACAGGTTTTCGCGCACGCCGTCCGCACTGGCCGGCTTCATCGGCGCCACACGCGCGACGGCGTCGCAGATCGTGAAGACTCTGGAGAGCAAGTCGTTCCTGGTGCGAAAGCCGTCGCATGAGGACAAGCGTTCCGTCGTCCTGCACGTCACGCCGCAGGGCGAGAAATGCCTGAGCCAGCACGACCCGATCAATCACGTGGTCAACGCGGTGACGTCGCTCGGGACCGAGGAGTGCATCAGGCTGCGCGACTCTCTCCGCGAGATCCTCAATCACCTCGATGCTGCCCATCAGCGGCTCGAAGCGAGCATCTGCCGGGACTGCATGTTTCTCGCAGAGCGCGGGCCGGGCACCGGCAAGGGGCGTGGAAACGCCGAATTCATGTGCCGGCTCTATCGTGCTCCGATCTCGCTCGAGGAGACCGAGCTGCTCTGCACCAGCTTCGAGCGCACGCGTGACCGCCCCAAGATCGAGCAGCATCTCGACCGCGAGCGCATGGCGAGCCAGGGCTGAGGCCGCCAAGAAGCGGCGCTCCATCAACGTCATTGCGAGCGAAGCGAAGCAATGACGGAGTATGAGGCGATAGCTCGCTCTCCGAGTGACGGCTGTCATTCCCCGCGAAGGCGGGGAATCCAGTACGCCGCGGCCTCTGCATTGAACAACTGTCGTCTCGGAGTACTGGATCGCCCGGTCAAGCCGGGCGATGACAGCGAGTGTGTGGTCGCAGACGTGCATATTCATTCTCGCGACTGATTTCGCCCGAGCTTTGCTTCGTCTCGCCGCCCTCATCGGCAAGAGGGCGCAGGGAAGACCGGGTGCTGACATCGCACCCGCGGTCCGCTGCGCAAAACGCACACGCAGAAAACCGCACAGCAGCATACAGGTGGTGCCAATCACTCGGCCTTCCCTGCGCGATGGTCGGACGGCTTATGCCGTGCTCTCCCGGGAGCCGAGTTCCTTCTGGCCTCCCTCACCCTCGCAAAAGTCACCGGCACCGCGCCGGTTGACGCCAATGCCGCATTCGCGAGAGCTTGACCGTAGCAACGACGGCCAGGACCACACGGTTTTGCCGTACGCACGGCCCGCCATTTCGCCCGCAGTATTCCCTGACACCGTCGACAGAGCCGGAAACTTACAGACGAGACGAAACCTAGCAGCGCCGTTCGTCCGCGCGCGGCCGCGAGCTCACCGGGGACTACCCTTCCTGCCCGCACCTTTCGCGCCCGACGCTGCCGCGTCCACCGCAAGCCCGGCTCGCGACAATGACGACCTCATGATCGCCCCTCGAATTGAGCCGGGATGACCGACACATACGACAAATCCGAATTTCGGTAAGGAAGAATATCTTTGCTTCACTGGGTTGACACGAGACCGAAACAGGCCGCCAGGCTGGCCCTCGAACCCGCGGGGACCAGACGCACCCTTGTATGCATTATCCCAGTTGCCATTCCCATGCGCTTCGCTTTACATGCCCTCAACTGCCCCGCGGAACGGCCGGGGCCGGAAAAATCACACAGATTTCCAGGGGACGGAGCATGGCGCACAACATATTGATTCTTGGGGCTTCTTACGGCTCCCTGCTGGGCACGAAGCTGCTGATGGCCGGGCATAACGTGACCCTGGTCTGCCGCGCAAAGACTGCGGAGCTGATCAACCGCGACGGTACCGAGGTGCGCATTAAGCTACGCGACGAGGCGGTGCACCGGGCGATCTTCTCCCGCAACCTCCCTGGCAAGCTCGACGCGGTGACGCCGGCCAATGTCGACCTCTCCCGCTACGATCTGGTCGGCCTCGCGATGCAGGAGCCGCAATACACCAACCACACGGTGCGCGTCCTCATGGTCAAGATTGCCGCGGCGAAGCTGCCGTGCCTGTCGATCATGAACATGCCGCCCCTGCCCTACCTGAAGCGGATTCCGGCACTCGCCGACATGGATCTCGAGGAGGCCTACACCAATGCGCAGGTGTGGGAGCGGTTTGAGCCCGGGCTGGTGACGCTGTGCTCGCCCGACCCGCAGGCCTTCCGGCCGCCGGAAGAGGCCGCCAACGTGCTGCATGTCGGCCTGCCCACCAACTTCAAGGCGTCGGTCTTCGCCGACGAGAAGCACAACAAGCTGCTGCGCGAGCTGGAGGCCGACATCGACGCGGTGACGCTCGACGGCCACGACGTGCCGGTGAAGCTGAAAGTTTTCGATTCCCTGTTCGTGCCGCTGGCGAAATGGTCGATGCTGCTGACCGGCAATTACCGCTGCATCACGCCGAACGAGCCGCAGTCGATCCGCGACGCCGTGCACGGCGATCTCAATCGTTCGCAGACGATCTACGACCATGTCGATGCGATCGCCCGCCGCCTCGGCGCCGATCCGCAGGACCAGGTGCCGTTCGCGAAGTACGCCAAGGCCGCGGAGAGCCTGCTCAAGCCGTCATCGGCGGCGCGCGCGGTCGCGAGCGGTGCGCCCTTCATCGAACGCGTCGACCTGCTGGTGAAGCTGATCTCGCATCAGCTCGGCGTGCCCAACGCCGAGATCGACCGCACCGTCGACACCGTGGACCAGAAGCTGAGCGAGAAGATCGTGCAGGGCGGCTCCGGCGCGCAGTAGCGCGGCGCGCCCTGGCAACGCCGGCGCTCAGGCAACCAGGAAGGATTGCAGCCAGATCAGCCCGGTCACCGCGACCAGCGTAACCGCGCCGGTGCGCGTGACGAGGTCAGGGCGCCCGAGGCGACGGGCGCCGCGGCCGAGCGTTGCGCCGAGAATGATCCACGCGGCGCCGGCGGTGAGAATCTGCAGCACGATCACGCCGAGCCACGGCAGCAGTTCGAGCGGCCCGGCCCCAAGCGGCAGCAGCAGGAACGCGAAGACCAGTGCTTTCGGGTTGAGCAGCGTCGTCAGCAGCACCTGGCCGAACGTCACCGCAGCGCCGTCGCGCAGCTCGCGCGTATTGACGCGCCAGAGCATGACCGCGAGGCACAGGATGTAGATGGTCACGGCGACGCGGAGCAGCAGCGCCGCAATCGGGATGTCGCTGATGACCGGACCGAGCGCCAGCCGCAGCACCGCGATCGCCAGCAGATAGCCGCACAGTTCCGCCGCAAGCAGATGAAGGGAGCGCGAGATGCCCGCTCCGGCCCCCGATGTCGCCAGCAGGGTGTTGGTCGGCCCCGGCACCGCCAGCAGGAAATAGGTCGCCGTGAAGAAGGTCAGAAAGGTCATACGGCCGGATAGCAGGTCTCGGGCCCGTCGATCTTGATCTGCGTCATTTCGGGCCGAGCGATGGCGGTCTGCACCATCTTCCCCGAGCCGGCGCCGTTCGGCACCGGGTTCCTGCCGCGCGCGGCGGAGCTTTCCGGTTTTGGCGTGGGCAACACCATCTGATTCGCGCTGGAGCGCTCGACGCGCCGCGGCTGGATTGATAAGCCGCTGTCCGCGAATGACGGGACTTTGAGTCGGGGACATGACGGTTGCGATCGAGATGGGGCAGACCACGGCAGGCGCCGCGGCCGCCATGGACCTCGAGGAACTGCTGGCGACCCGTCTCCTGGTGCAGGGCAATTCGGGCTCCGGCAAGTCGCATCTCTTGCGGCGGCTGCTGGAACAGAGCGCCCCCTGGGTGCAGCAGGCCATCATCGATCCCGAGGGCGACTTCGTCACGCTGGCCGAGCGCTTCGGCCATCTGGTGATCGAGGCCGAGGATCACACCGAGCGCGGCCTCCAGGTCGCGGGCGAGCGCGCACGGCTGCATCGCGTCTCCACCGTGCTCAATCTCGAAGGTCTCGACGCCGAGAACCAGATGCGGCGCGCGGCTGCGTTCCTTGGCGGGATGTTCGACGTCGACCGCGATCATTGGTACCCGATGCTCGTCGTCGTCGACGAAGCGCAGCTGTTTGCGCCGGCGGTGGCGGGCGAAGTCTCGGACGAAGCACGCAAGCTCTCGCTCGGCGCCATGACCAATCTGATGTGCCGCGGCCGCAAGCGCGGGCTTGCCGGCATCATCGCAACCCAGCGCCTGGCCAAGCTCGCCAAGAACGTCGCGGCCGAAGCCTCGAACTTCCTGATGGGGCGGACCTTCCTCGACATCGACATGGCCCGCGCCGCCGACCTGCTCGGCATGGAGCGGCGGCAGGCGGAAGCCTTCCGCGATCTCGAGCGCGGTCAGTTCATGGCGCTGGGACCTGCGTTGTCGCGCCGGCCGCTGCGCCTCAACATCGGCCCAACCGAGACCAGCCCGCGCAATTCGACGCCGCGGCTGATGCCGCTGCCGGAAGCCACGCTTGAAGATGCCCGCGCGGTCATCCTCGCCGCACCGCCGCCCGATGCCAGCCGGCCGCAGCGACGGCCGGCTCCGGATCTGCTCGAGCAGCTTCGCGCGGCGAAGGCCGCCGCGGTGCCGGAGATTCGGGTCGAAGTGGTCGAGGCTCCCGTCAGTGCCGAAGAGCTCGCCGAGCGGCGCGAGCGCGTGGATCGCACGCTGCGTGCCGTGATGGCCGAGCCCGATGCCGGCTTCCGCGCCATCGGCGTGCTCTATCAGGAGTTCGTGGTTCGCTGCCGCATCGAGGGCTTAGGGGCGGCGGTGCCCGATCTCAACGAATTCCGTCGCATGCTGACGCATGCGCGCGCCGGGCTCGGGACGGATCTCACCGAAGACGACGCCTGGCAGGACGTGGCGCTGCGCGCCTCGATCCTGCCCGACGACATGCAGGGCGTGTTCATGATGATCGCGCGCGCGGCGAAGGAAGGCTGGCCCTGCCCCGGCGATGCCGCGATCGCCCGTGCCTACGGCTCGCACTCGCTGCGCCGCGCGCAGCGCCTGCTCGGCTACATGGAGGAGCAGGGCCTGATCGTCGTCCAGCTCGACGGCGGCGGCCGCCGGATCGTGACGCTGGTGGAGCTCGCCTGGGCGACCGCGCCGGGCGATCCCAACGGCGATCATCAGCCGGCGGAGCAGGTCGCGAGCGCGGCGTCGGCTTGAGCGTCAGGCCGCCTCGGAGCCACCGAGATAGGCGTCGCGGATGCGGGGGTCGTCTTTCAGCGCGCGCGCGGGGCCAGACAGCACGATCTTGCCGGTCTGCAGCACATAGGCCTCGTGCGCGATCTCGAGCGCGAGGCTGGCGTTCTGCTCGACCATGAAAACCGAGACGCCCGCCTGGTTGATGCTGCGGATCAGCTCCAGCACGCGATCGACATAAAGCGGCGACAGGCCCATGGTCGGCTCGTCCATCACGATCATGCGCGGGCGGCTCATCAGCGCGCGCGCCATCGCCACCATCTGCTGCTCGCCGCCGGACAGCGAGCCGGCGCGCTGCGACAGCCGCTGGCCGAGCTTCGGGAACAGCGTCAGCATCCTGTCGAGATCCTGCGCGATGGCGTCGCGGTCATTGCGCACGAAGGCGCCCATCAGGATGTTCTCGCGCACGCTCATGTCGGCGAACAGCCGCCGCGCCTCCGGCACCGAGGCGATACCGCGGCGGACGATCTGCGGCGTGGAGAGCCCGATCAGCGAAGCGCCGTCGAACGTCACCTCGCCCGAGCGCGGCTTCACCAACCCTAAGATGATCTTCATCGTGGTCGACTTGCCGCTCGCGTTGCCGCCGAGCAGGCAGACAATGTGGCCGCGCGCAACCGTGATCGACAGGTCGAAATGCACCTGGGCCTGGCCGTAGAAGGTGTTGACATCAGACAAAGCCAGCAGCGGTTCGGGTGCGCTCGTCATGCCGCGCTCTCCTGCTCAGTCGTCCCTGATAGCCCATGGCCGAGATACGCCTCGATCACCTTGGGATCGCTCCGCACCTGCTCGCCCGGCCCTTCCGCGATCTTCTTGCCCTCGTCCATGACGATGACGCGGTCGGACAGGCGCATCACCATCTCCAGCTTGTGCTCGATCAGCAGGATGGTCAGCCCTTCGGCTTTCAATTCGGCGACGAGCCCCTGCATCTCCGCGGTCTCGGTCGGGTTCATGCCGGCGGTGGGCTCGTCGAGCAGCAGCAGCCGCGGCTTCAGCGCGAGCGCACGCGCGATCTCGACGCGGCGGCGGTTGGCGTAAGACAGACTATAGGCGGGCTGGTCGATGCGCGGCAGCAGCCGTTCGCCGAAACGCGCGAGGATGGCCTTCACCTCCTCGCGCAGCCGCTCCTCCTCGGCCCTGACGCGCGAGGGACGCAGCAAGGCCAGACCCAATTCCAGCAGCGAGCCGATCACCGGCACGGCCGGCTTCACCGCGCGCAGCCGCGTGTGCGCGCCGATCAGGACATTGTCCATGACGCTGAGATTGCCGAACACGCGGCCGAGCTGGAAGGTGCGCGCGATGCCTTCGGCCGCGAGCCGCTCCGGCGACAGGCCGGTGATGTCCTGCCCTTCGAAGCTGACGGTGCCGGCATCGGGCCGATCCAGCCCGGTGACGAGATTGAACAGCGTCGTCTTGCCGGCGCCGTTCGGGCCGATGATGCTGATCAGCTCACCCTTGGCGAGATCGAGGTCGATCGTATCGACCGCGGTGAGGCCGCCGAAACGGCGCGTCAGGCCGCGCAGGGACAGCATGGCGTGAAGCTGCTTCTCCATCAGACCGTTCCCAACAGGCCCTGCGGCCTGAACCGCACCAGCAGCAAGAGAACGATGCCGTAGATCAGGATGCGGTACTCGGCCGCGATCCGGAACACTTCGGGCAGGCCGACCAGCGCGACCGACCCGACGATCGCGCCGACGACGTTGCCGAGGCCGCCGAGGATCACGACGGTCAGCGCCAGGATGGATTGCTGCGTGTTGAAGGTCTCGTGGTTGATGTAGGAATAGAGATGTGCGGCGATGCCGCCGCTGACGCCGGCGGCGAAGCCGCCGAAGATGAAGGCGATCGACTTGTAGCGGTTTAGGCTGAGGCCATAGGCGCGCGCGGCGATGTCGTCGTCGCGGATGGCGCGAAAGCTGCGGCCGAGATGCGAGGTAAGCAGCCGTCCCTGCAGCAGCGCCAGCACGACCATCACCGCAAGGCTGAACCAATAGACCGAGGTCGGGCTGATCAGGTCATAGCCGAACAGCGACAGCGGCGGGATGCCGGAGATGCCGATCGGGCCGCGCGTCACGCTCTCCCAGTTCAGGATCACCAGCGCCACGATCTCGCCGATCGCGAGCGTCGCGATCGACACGTAATGCCCGCGCAGGCGGAAGGACGGCGAGATCAGGAGCGTGCCGAGCGCGGCGCTCATCAGGCCACCGCCGATGACGGCAAGTCCGGCCGGAACGGCCAGCGTCAGCGACAGCAATGCGGAGGTGTAGGCGCCGATCGCAAGCAGCGCAGCATGCCCGAGCGAGACCTGCCCCATCGTGCCCGCAACCAGCGTCAGGCTGAGCGCGAGCATGCCGAGCAGCCAGGCGTTGATCAGGGTCTGGAGCACGTAGAAGGACACCGGAAACAGCGGCAGGATCGCAAAGCCGGCAACCGCGACCAACAGCGCCCAGCGGGGAATATTCACCGGGCGGCTCGGCGCGATGAACGTGCCGGTGAGCGGCTCGGGCGGCGCCTGCCGTGCGCTGACGAACAGGCCGTTCGGCCGCAGCACGAGCACGACGACGAGCAGCAGGAACGCGAACAAATTGCGGTAGCTGGTGCCGAGCACGGCGACGCCGTAGCTCTCGACGAGGCCCAGCAGCAGGCTGCCGATCACCGCGCCCGGCACGTTGCCGGCGCCGCCGACGACTTCCGCGACGACGCCCTTGAGCGTCGCCTGAAGGCTCATCGCCGTGTCGATCTGGTTGTAGTACATGCCGACCAGCATGCCGGAGACGCCGCCGAGCGCCGCCGCGATACCGAACACGGCCTGATTGACCCGGTTGACGTCGACGCCCATCTGCATGGCGGCGTCGCGGTCCTGCGCGGTGGCACGCACGGCCCAGCCGAGCTTGGTGTAACGCAGGAACACGAACAGCAGCAGCGCACTGGTGAGGCCGACGCCGGCAATGAGCAGATCAAGCGGCCCGATCGTCCCGCCACCGACCTGGAAGCGGACATCGGGCAACTGGCTCGGCAGCGCGCGCGGATTGGGCGAGAAGATCAGCATCACCAGTTGGTCGAGCACGAAGCTGATGCCGATGGTCGCGAGCAGCGGCGCGATGCGCACCGAGTTTTGCAGCGGCCGCAGACCGAACCGCTCGATGATCAGACCGACGATCGCCGCGGCCGCGGCGACCACGATGATGGTAAGAGGCAGCGGCGTGTGCAGCTGCACCACCGCGATCCAGCCTATATAGGCGCCGACCAGATAGATCGAGCCTTGCGCGAAGTTGATCAGTCGGCTGACGCCGAAGATCAGCGCGAGCCCGACTGCAACGAGCGCGTAGACATTGCCGACGATCAGCCCGTTGATGGTGTGGTCGAGCCAGGAGGACACGCAGCATTCCTAATCAGGGAGAAGCGGCCGGAGCGATCGCTTCGGCCATCACATCAGGTCGGCTTGCCGTCCCAGAGCGCGAACTGGCCCTTGCGCACGACGAGTTCGGCGTTCATGGCGCCCTTGACGCGGCGGCTCTCGACGTCGAACGTGGCCTGACCGAAGATGACGCTGGAGACGTCCTTCACCTTGGCGAAGGCATCGCGGATGGCGCGGCGGTCGGTGCCGCCGATCTTCACCACGGCAGCGGCCATGTTCATCGCGTCATAGGAATAGGCATTGAAGGCGTCGGGCTCCTGCCCGTTGTACTTGGCCTTGAAGCCGTCGATGAACTTCCTCACCTCGGGCCGCGGATCTTGCGGGAAATAGCGCGTGCCGAGATGGACGTCCTCCACCGCCTCGCCCCCGAGCTCGATGAATTTCGGCGAATACACCGAGCTGGCCGCGCAGATCGTCTGCTTCAGGCCGACCTGGCGGGCCTGGCGCGCGATCAGCGCGCCGTCGGAATAATAGGAGATCAGGATCAGGCCGTCCGGGCTGGCGTCGCGCACGCGCACCAGAGTGGAGCGGAAGTCGCGTTCCTCGGCGATGTAGCCCTCGGTGATCGCGACCTCGGCGCCGTATTCCTTGGCCGCCTTGACGAAATGGTCGCGGCTGGTGCGGCCCCAATCGGTGTTGAGGTGCAGCACCGCAAGCTTCTTCAGACCGAGCCGCCTGACGGCGTAGGACGCCAGCAGCGGCTGCTCGTCGGCCTGGCTCACGGACGTGCTCCACATGAAGTCACCGCCCTTGGTGAAGTCGGGGTGCGAATTGGTGAAGCCGAACTGCACCAGGCCGCCGCGCTGATAGATCGGGGAGGCCGCCATCGAGGCGGGACTGGAGAAATCGCCGAGCTCCATGACGATGCGGGGATCGGAGACGAATTTCTGGGCGATCGCGACCGACTGGCGCGGATCGCTCTGGCTGTCCTCGAACTGGTAGGCGAGCTTGCGGCCGTTGATGCCGCCGGCGGCGTGAATCTCGTCGAGCGCGAGATCAAAGCCCTGCTTCCACTGCGCGCCATATTGCGCGTTCGGTCCCGTGAGGGGGCCGCTGACGCCGAGCAGGATCGGTTCGGCGGATTGCGCCCATGCGGCGCGCGAGAAGGCTGTGCCAGCCATCATGGCGGCGAGCGAGCCTTTGACCAGGGTACGGCGATCGATGTTGCTCATTCACGGCTCCATCCATTCATGTTGATACAGCAGCAATTCTCGTGCCGGTGAGATTGCCTATTTCGAGGGCTCGCCGAGCGACAGCATCAGCCGGTTCGCCCAGTTGAAGAACGAGGCGCCGTTGATGACGTCGACGATCTCGGCGTCGTCGAGACCGGCGCGGCGCAGCTCGGCGATATTGTCAGGCCCGAATGCGATCGGCGTTGCGGCCAACGCCACCGAGGCCTTGACCACCGCATTCCAGCGATCGCCGAGATCGGCCCCAACGCCCTGGTCGAGCAGGCGCTGCACGTCGTCGCGCCGCTTGGAATAGGTGCTGGCGAAGCGCGCATGCACGGAGGCGCAATAGATGCAGCCGTTGTAACGCGAGGTCGCGGCAGCGGCGAGCTCGCGCTCGGCGCGCGGCAGGCCGTCGGCGACGTTGTAGAAGATGTCCTTGTCGGTCTTGGTGCGGGCCTCCAGAACTTCGGGATCGCGCACCAAGAGACGAAAATATTCCGACTTGGCGCGGGCGCGGTCGACGAGGCCGGCGTAGTGCCGCTCGGTCAGCTCGGCCTCGGGCAGAGGGTCGATCCACGAGACCCAGCCGAGCTCGTCCTGGGTGAAGGCGACGGGCGGATTGACGGTGCTCATGATTGGACCTCCTACGCGTTCGCTGCGGCGAGCGTGCGCAGGCCGGTGACGACGCGCACCTGGAACGACAGGAACGCAACGAGCTGGGACAACGTGACGATGCCGGTGGATGACCAGCCGGCAGCCAGTAGCGCCTTCATGTCGGCGGACGCGGCGTCGCGCGGGTGGAAGATAAGGAGATGCGCGTGCTCCAATGCTGCAACCAGCCGGGCGCCGAGGACCGGCTTGCGCTCCGCGCTGACGCGATAGATCAAGCAGGCCTTGTTCTCGATCGACAACGGACCGGCCGGATAGGCGCCGTATGGGCCGGAGGTCTTGCCGCGCTCGATCTCGGCGTTGATCGCATCGAGCAGAGGCGCGCCATCCGCAGTCGCGGCAAGCTTGTCGCGATAGAAGGCGGCGACGGGGGACTCGCCATGGAGCCCGGTCGCGAAGGCCGCGACCACCGCGCGCTCGGCAAGCGAAAAATCGCCGGCCTCGATCGGCTCGAACAAAGCGAGATAGCTCTTCTGCGCATTCTCGCGCGCCTGCAGGCGGCGCGCGCGGATGGCGTCGAGCGTGGAGCCGGGCTCGATGCCGGCGAGCGTGTCGATGATGTCTTGCGTTCCCATCATTCAGCCTCGTGCAACGCGTTTTTCGTTCATTCCGGCTAACCTGCGAGGGCAATGTCTTTGGCGGCCGTCCGGGTCCAGCCCAGCACTGGGGCGACCTTGTCGGCGACGAGCTCGATCGAGCGCAGGACGTCAGCATGCGGCGCATCGACCGAATGCACCTGGAAGACGAGATCGGTCACCCGTTCCAGCGTGGCGTCGGCGCGAAGCGAGGCGATGACGTGGTCGGCATCGCCGACATGGGTGTCGAACGCGGTGATCATCTCCTCCAGCGTCTCGCCCGGAGGGGGATGTCCGCCCTTCATGAATTGCGGCAGCGCGCGGCGCAGTCCGATATCGGCAAGCCGCAGCGCCTCGCGATGGTCGTCGGCAACGAAGATGCTGCGCGAGGCCATGATGCGCGGCTCGCAGCCCGGCGGCAGCGCGGCGAGATAGGCATCGATGATCGGGTTCTGGATCTCGGCGAGCGTCGCGTTCGGCGCGTCCTTGGCCCGTGGCTGCGTGCGCGAGAGCAGGAGGCCGTCGCCGGCCTTGCCGGCGCGGGCGCCGCCGGCAACGGAGAACGTCGCCTGCCAGATGCGCTTATCCAGTTGCGGCCGCTGCGGATAGAGCGTGTCGCCGCCATTGAGCGGCTCGCCGGTCAGGGCCTTGCGGACGATGTCCAAATTGCGGGCAAAGATCTCGTTGCGCTGGGCGCTGTCGAGGCCGAAAGCGGCGAAGGCCGACGGGTTGCCGCCGGTGCCGACGCCGAGCTCGAAGCGGCCGTTGCAAAGGAGATCGAGCACCGCGGCGTCCTCCGCCACCCGCACTGCGTTCTCCAGCGGCAGCGTGACGATGCCGGTGCCGAGGCGGATGCGCGAGGTCTGCGCGGCCGCATAACCCAGGAACGTGAAGGGCGACGGCAGGCCGCCCTCGCGCTCATGGAAATGATGCTGAGCGATCCACGCGGAATCGAGCCCGGCCTTCTCGGCGCGCACGATCTGCTCGGCGGCGAAGCGATAGCGGTCCGCCGCCGGCGCCTCGTCGAGCAGCCGCGTGAAGAAGCCCAGACGTTTCAGGTTGGCAAAGCGTTTCATACGATCCCTGTCGGGCGAGGATGGGCCCCGATGATGTCGGTTGCCGCAGTTCCCGACAAGCGGGCATTACGCAGGGCACATACGCAAGATTCCTGCGCAAGGCTGATCGCAAGGCTGCCCGCCGGATCGCCTTGATGTGGACTCTGGGCGGGCAGATTGCCTACCAGCTCGGCAGCACCGCGCCCTTGAACTTGGTCAGGACGAACTCCTTGACCTCAGGCGTGTGGTAACTGTCCACGAGGATCTTGACCCAAGGCTTGTCCTTGTCGGCGCTGCGCACCGCGATCAGGTTGACATAGGGCCCCTTCGGGTCCTCGCGCAGGATCGGATCCTTGACCGGATCGAGGCCCGCCTGGGTTGCATAGTTGGTGTTGATCGCGGCGGCATCGACGTCGTCGAGCGCGCGCGGGGCCTGCGCCGCGTCGACCTCGATGAACTTCAGCTTCTTGGGATTGTCGGTGATGTCGAGCACGGTCGGCTTGAAGCCGGTGCCGTCCTTCAGCTTGATCACGCCCTTGTCGCGCAGCAGCAGCAGCACGCGGCCGCCATTGGTCGGATCGTTCGGGATCGAGACCTTGCCGCCCGCGGGGATATCGCCGAAGGCCTTGTGCTTCTTCGAATAGACGCCGATCGGGAAGTTCACGGTCAGGCCGACGGATTCGATCTTGTAGCCGCGGTCGGCCTTCTGGTTGTCCAGGTAAGGCTGGTTCTGAAACGAATTGGCCTGGATCTCGCCGGCATCGAGCGCGGCGTTCGGCACCACGTAATCGGAGAACTCCAGGAGCTGGATGTCGAGGCCCTGCTTGGCGGCGATCGGCTTCACCGCTTCGAGGATCTGCGCATGCGGCCCCGGCGTCACGCCGATCTTGATGGTCTCGGCCGCGGCTGCGGCGGACCATGCGGCCAGCACGGCAGAGAGAATCAGGGGAAGGCGAAACGGCATCTTGGTCTCCTTAGGTCTTGCGGCAACGGACCCGTATTCCCTTTTCTGCGGTGCGAAATCAATGAAATGGAAATCCATATTGTCCGCGGCTCGGGGCCAGCCTTTCTCCATTCGGCCGCAAACGGAAAACGAATGCAGAGTGCGACAAAGTGCGCGCGCGTAACCCGGATGAAGCGCCGCGCAAGCAGGGCTGCTGCCGCTCGTGGCAAGAATCCCGGATTACACTTTCGTTCCATCCGCAGCCGGGCCGGCGTCCTTCTCTTTGACTCCACCACGCCCGACGTGCTGAGTTAGCGCGCACTGAGCCGGTGGCGACGAAGTGGGGATCATCCAATGAACGAGAACGAAATCCGCAATCTGGTCGCAGAGGTGAAGCAAGGCACGCTGTCGCGGCGCTCATTCATCAGGACAATGGCCGCGGTCGGAATCGCGGCGCCGATCGCGAGCCAGATCCTGGTCTGGCACGACGTCGCGATGGCTGACGCCACGCTGCCGTACAAGCCGGCCAAGGCCGGCGGCGGCGGCACGCTCAAGATGCTGCTCTGGCAGGCGCCCACCCTGCTCAATCCGCATTTCGCGCTCGGCACCAAGGACCAGATCGCCTCGCGCATCTTCTTCGAGCCGCTCGCCGGCTGGGACAAGGAGGGCAACCTCATTCCCTGCCTCGCCGCCGAGGCGCCGACCAAGGCGAACGGCGGCCTTGCGGCCGACGGCATGAGCGTGATCTGGAAGCTGAAGCGGGGCGTGACCTGGCATGACGGCAAGCCCTTCACCGCCGACGACGTCGTCTTCACCTGGCAATACGCCGCGGATCTCGCCACCGCGGCCTACACCACGGGCTCCTACAAGGACATCAAGGTCGAGAAGATCGACGACCACGCTGTCAAGGTGATCTTCCGGGCGCCGACGCCGTTCTGGGCGGATCCGTTCGTCGGCTCGGTCGGGATGATCCTGCCGAAGCATCATTTCGGCGAGTATGTCGGGGCCAAGTCGCGCGAAGCGCCGGGCAATCTGAAGCCGGTCGGCACCGGCCCGTACAAATTCGTCGAGTTCAAGCCCGGCGATATGATCCGCGCCGAGCGCAATCCCGACTATCACATCAAGAACCAGCCGCATTTCGACATGGTCGAGATCAAGGGTGGCGGCGACGCGGTGTCCGCGGCGCGCGCCGTGCTGCAGACCGGCGAGTACGACTTCGCCTGGAACATGCAGGTGGAGGAGGAGGTCCTCAAGCGCATGGAGGCCGGCGGCAAGGGCAAGCTCGAGATCACGCCTTCAGGCAATGTCGAGTTCATCATCCTCAACACGACAGACCCCTGGACCGAGGTCGACGGCGAGCGCTCGAGCGTCAAGACCAAGCATCCGACGCTGTCCGATCCCGCCGTTCGCCGCGCGATCAACTTCCTGATCGACCGCGATTCGATCCAGAAGTTCATCTACGGCCGCGGCGCCATCGCCACCGCGAGCTTCGTCAACGCGCCCAAGCAGTTCAAGTCGCCCAAGCTGAAATACGAGTTCGACATCGACAAGGCCAATAAGATCCTCGACGAGGCCGGCTGGACCAAGGGCGCGGACGGCATCCGGGAGAAGGACGGCAAGAAGCTCAAATACGTATTCCAGACCTCGACCAACGCGCCGCGGCAGAAGACGCAGGCCATCATCAAGCAGGCGTGCCAGAAGGCCGGCATCGACATCGAGATCAAGGCGGTCACCGCCTCCGTGTTCTTCTCATCCGACGTCGGCAATCCCGACACCTACTCGAAATTCTATGCCGACATGGAGATGTACAACACCACGCAGCCGCAGCCCGATCCGGAGCGCCTCTTGAACCAGTGCGTGTCCTGGGAGATCGCCACCAAAGACAACAAATGGCTCGGCCGCAACAATTCGCGCTATTCCGACCCCGAAGCCGACAAAGCCTACAAGGCCGCGCAGAACGAGCTCGATCCGGTCAAGCGCGCCGCGCTGCTGATGAAGGTCGACGAGATCTTCTGCGAGGCAAACGTGTTCCTGCCGCTGCTGTCGCGCCACGTCGTCAACGCCGGCGCCAACAATTTGATGATCGACATCTCCGGCTGGGACACCATCACGTGGAACCTGGCGGCGTGGTACCGGACCTGAGGGGGCTCGTGAGCGCACTGATGGTTGCAGCGCAGCGCGGGATTCAGATCGCGATGCCGAATCCCGTCCACTGTGTGCTCCAGATCACAGCGGAATCGCGCAACCTCGCCTACAAGGATCAGGCATGGCCGCAAACAAGGTAACGGCGGTACGCACGAGGCTGGGAAGACCATCAACAGCTACGGACTTTGTGACGCCGCCAGGGTGAACAACCCGGCGGCTTTTTCCTTGCTCGCGCGACCGGAACCTGCGGTCCGCGCGCAGAGGACGGAGATACCGCCCGGCGCTATGAAGCGCCCGAACTCTTTCGCTCCTCGCGTTCATCTTCGATCTGACGTTCGGCTTCCAGCCAGAACTCCAACTCGCGATTGCTCGGCCGTCCCGCCTGCTCCCAGAGCTCATAGGCGCGTGTGCGCACCCTGCCACGGCGCATTATGCGAAGCAGCTTTCGTTTCAGTTCCTCCGCGAAGCTCCTGAAGCGTTGTCCGGTGGTTTCATCCCTGACGAGCGAGGCCGCTCGCGTTGCGAGTTCGATCTGGTGCTCTAGCTTCTTCTGCTCGTCCACCACCGAAACTGCCGCGGAAAGAATTGTTGTCGGAGCCGTGCGGACACTAAATTCCTTTCCGGGATGGTCCGTTCCCTGAGGTGCAGCGTTTCGGAAGTGACCAGCCGAGCAGGCATCGGTTGGGCGCCGCTAGTGCCACGTCGTGTCGGCTTCGACGATCACCACCCTGATTTCAGGGTCCTCAGTCGTGTTGCAGGAGCAGGGCATGCCCTCGCCACAGCGGCAGCCGCCGAGCTTCTCGCTCCAGACCCGGAGCGGATGGTTTTCGCAGACCCATCCAAGACCCTGGCAGAATGGGCAGATCTTGTCGGTCACAGCGTATCCGGCGTCCGCAGCGTGCTCGACCTGTCCTCGTTGCGCAGCTCCTGCTCCGCCGCGTGCCAAAATTCCTCCTCGCGCCCTTCGGGCTTGCCCGCCTGCTCCCACAATTGGTGCGCGCGTTCTCTGATCTCTTGCTCGGTCGGCTCGGACAATTGCACCTCCTGCTTGGAAGCACGGCCCCACCCTGGGGGGTATGGGGGGCTTGGAGGCGGGGCCGTGCAGGCCAGCGATCGGCGGCGATGCTGACCCGCGGAGTCAAGTTTCGATCGGGCGCGAGAGTTCCAAGCTGCGCCTGTGCGGCACGACGCCGCGAAGGAAAATCCAGGACGCGGCAAACAATCCACCATGTTCCCAAGGCGAGCGGCCGCAGCAATTGCCTCAAGGCAGTCGGCACTCGGGGCACAGCTGCTGCTGTGCCCCTTTCTGAGATGCCAAGGACGCGCGTTAGAGCAATCCCACCCTGTGCATGATTTCCCGGATCTGCGCCGGATTCGGATCCACCATCATGGGCGCGACTGCCGCGCCTGCGGTCTGTGCGGGACCGTGAGCGACGGAGCTCGATCCGTTCTTGATCGGATCGACGGACTGCAGATTCATTGCGGCCGCCGTTTGTGCCGGACCGCGCGCCACGTGGATCGCACTGCCGTGCACGGGATCGGCGGACGGCGGCGGCGACCCCACGGGAACCATGCTCGGCGCTTCGACCGACTGCAATCCAAGCAGACGCCGCAACGTTGCCAGCGCAGGGTCGGTTGCGGTAGCGGCGGCGATCACCGGGGCGACGCCGGTTTCCAGGCCGAGTGCCCGCATCACGTTCGGCAATCCCGCGCCGGTCCGATTTGGGTCGCCAAACTGCAGCGGCGTCGCGGTTTCCTTCAGAATTTGGAACAGCCGCTCGACACGGCGTGCGTCGCGATTCTGAAAGTTGCCTTTGGTGAAGTCCGGATGATGCGCCAGCACCAGCGCGGCCAGGCCCGTGACATGGGGAGTCGCCATCGAGGTGCCGTCCCATGCTCCGAAGCCATCGGCGGGAAGCGACGAGACGATCGCCACACCAGGCGCGCAGACGTCGACCTCCGGACCGAAGCAGGAGAACTTTGCCGGAAAATATCCGTCGCGGCTCTGGAAGCCGTCGAGGGCCTGCTGCGAATGATAGCTGTCGTTGGGGAATTCGCCCCACTTGCCGATCGCGGCAACCGCCAGGCAATGCGGCGTCGACGCGGGAAACTGCACCGGCCCCGAGGAATTGCCCGCGGCGATGATGCAGGCCATACCCATTTGCTTGGCCCGGATGATGCGTTCCTCGATAATGCGCGAAGGCTCGCCGCCGCCCAGGCTCATATTGGCAACATCGATGCCATGCTCCATGCAGTAATCGAGCGCGGAGACGAGATCGCTGAACCGGCCGCCGGGGAAGATGCGGCAGACGTGGATTTCCGCCGCGGGAGCGAAGCCGCGGATGCCGCCACCGGCGCCGACGGGTCCGCCAGCGATGATTCCAGCGCAATGCGATCCGTGGCCGATCGTATCGACGGTCCAGGCCGCCTTGTCGGTCCCGACGATACTGGTGCCTGCCGTGATGCCGTGCAGATTGCGATGGGTCGGCGCCAGGCCGGAATCGATGACTGCGATCTTCATGCCGGCGCCATCGAAGGACGGAGGCAGACGATCAAGGCCCATCGCGCGCTCACCCCATCCCATCAATTGCTGGCCGGGGAAATTCCGCAACACCGCGCCGAGCGCCCTGACAACGATCCGGTTGACGCTGTTAGGAACGAGCTGCGGACGATCGAGCCAGAAGGTCCAGTAGTCGATCTTCGGTTTGACCAGGATCGAGCGGATGGTCTCGGGTCTTTCGCCTTGCAGGGTCACTGTGGCGCGGCCGGTGGCGTCGGTGATGCCTTGGGCCGGCCACATGCTGCCGAACACATAAACCTCGGCTTCAGGCAGCGGACCATCCTGGCCCAGCACTTCGATCGTGGTCGTGAAGCCGTCGGCCAGCGGTGTCAGCACCCCCGGATTGGGCAGCTGCGGCGTGGTCGGATCGAGCATGTAGCTCAGCCGCTCGTCGCGCTCCACCGCGCAACGCTGTCCCGCCTGGGTCTGCAGCAACTTGGCCTTGTCAGGAGTCATCTTGGCGAGGACCAGCGGGCTGAGCGGCACTTGTCCGAGCTCTGCGCTCTGAAATCCGAACAGGCGCGGCGGAGAGACCGTTTTCACCACTTCGATGTCGGGACTGTTGCTGAGCTGCTGAGTCAGGAAATCGACGCTGAAGGTCGCAAGCCCGGGCTGCTGCTGCGGCGCGATCATGAATTGCGCCGGGCGCGCTGCGATCGTTGCGGGCTCCTGCCCCCGTGACGATGATGGAGCGGTGCCCTGGTCCGGAACGGACCCGTTGCCGTTCATCGCGGCTTCGGTCGCGTCGTGCTCGCCCTGCGTGGAAGTTCCTGATTTGCCTTTCGTGGCCATCTGCGGCCTCCTTGATGTTTTGCGTGTCCAATGTTTGCCCACCGACGTCAGTCGGCATCGAATGGCTTCAGCGCTGAATCCGGTTCGACCACCAGCGTGGCAAACGTCGATTTCAGGCGATCGGCCTGTGTCGTCGTCATCGACAAGATGACGACATCGGGTGCGACTTGCGCGACTCGC
This sequence comes from Bradyrhizobium sp. BRP23, assembly GCF_020194135.1. Classification (NCBI taxonomy): domain Bacteria; kingdom Pseudomonadati; phylum Pseudomonadota; class Alphaproteobacteria; order Hyphomicrobiales; family Nitrobacteraceae; genus Bradyrhizobium; species Bradyrhizobium sp. BRP23. The sequence goes on from NZ_JADYVW010000006.1 coordinate 500,547, forward strand.
TTCACGCCGGGTTCACGCTGCAAGTGTTCGTTGAGCTCACCGGATTGGACCGGGCCTCCCTGCACGATGAATTGCTGCGACGCGGTTGAATCGGCCATCTGGTTTCCATTCACGTCTAAGCGCAGAGGGCGGGCTTGCGCCCGCCCCCACGCGTTGGGTCTAGTGCATCGTGCCAGCGGGCTGGCCGGCGTTGAAGACTCCGAGCTGACGGCCGATATCGAGGCCGGTCTGGGCGCCCTGGCCGATCTTCTTCAGCACGCTCCAGAAGCCCTGCAGCTCGATGTCGGAGACCTGCGCCGCCGCGGGCTGCAGGCCGGGCTGGGCGCTGAACACGCCGAGCTGCTTGCCCACATCCAAGCCGGTCTGCACGCCCTGGCCGATCTTCTTCAGCACGCTCCAGAAGCTCTGCAGCTCCATGTCGGAGACTTGCGCCGCCGCGGGTTGCAGGCCGGGCTGGGCGCTGAACACGCCGAGCTGCTTGCCCACATCCAAGCCGGTCTGCACGCCCTGCCCGATCATCTTCAGCACGCTCCAGAAGCCCTGCAGCTCCATGTCGGAGACCTCCGCCGCCGCGGGCTGCAGGCCGGGCTGGGCGCTGAACACGCCGAGCTGCTTGCCGACGTCCAAGCCGGTCTGCACGCCCTGGCCGATCTTCTTCAGCACGCTCCAGAAGCTCTGCAGCTCCATGTCGGAGACTTGCGCCGCGGCAGGCTGACCGCCGGGGCCGGCACTGAACACGCCGAGCTGGCGACCGATATCGAGGCCGGTCTGGGCACCCTGGCCGATCTTCTTCAGCACGCTCCAGAAGCTCTGCAGCTCGATGTCGGAAACCTGCGCCGCGGCGGGCTCCAAGCCGGGCTGGGCGCTGAACACGCCAAGCTGCTTGCCGACATTCACGCCGGTCTGCACGCCCTGACCGATCTTCTTCAGCACGCTCCAGAAGCTCTGCAGCTCCATGTCGGAAACCTGCGCCGCCGCGGGCTCCAGGCCAGGCTGGGCGCTGAACACGCCGAGCTGCTTGCCGACATTCAAGCCGGTCTGCACGCCCTGGCCGATCTTCTTCAGCACGCTCCAGAAGCCCTGCAACTCCATGTCGGAGACCTGCACGGTATCTTGCATGTCCGGACCGGCCGAGAACGGCAGGAAGCCACCACCGATGTTGCCGATCGCGCCGCCGATCTGCTTCCCCTTCTTGCCGCCGAGCAGGTTGCCGATAACGCGTCCGGCCGCGCCGCCGAGGATCGAGCCGAAGATCCCCTGCGGGTCCAATTGGCCGTAGTCCTCAGTCTGTTGCTGAAATCCAGTCATGTTCAAAATCTCCTGATGAAGTGCTTGAGCCGTGAGCGACACGCGCTCCCCACAGGGAGGCGGGATCACTGCGCACGATTGTGCGAGCGGCTGAAGGCTACGACAGGGATCGTGATGCAGGCGTCACGTCGAGCGTGAAAGTTGCGTCAGAATTCTTATCACGAGGCAATTTGAGTGAAGTAGATCTCACAGCGGCTCGGAACGTGTGCCGGATTTCGAGCTGCAGCCGTTCCGTCTCTCGCTCCGGCGCTGCGCGAACCTCGCGCCACAGTACGGAGCGGCAGAGATCGTACTGACGGAGCGCATCGGTCCGGCGGCCTTGCTGCGCGTAACAGCGCATCAAGATGCGATGAATCTCTTCCTGCAACGGGTCGATTGCGAGGATCCGTAGCGCGAGTGCGATCGCGATATCCATGTGTTCGCGCCCGCCGGAGTCGAGCAGGCCCGCAAGCGCCCGCATCGCCTGGGTCCGCAGTCGCTGGCGCTCGGCAGACAGCCAGGCCTCGAATTGGCATGAAGTCGAGCCGATGCCCTCGAGAAGGTCGCCGCGATAAAGCACCGCCGCGCGGGCCAGACGTTCGGGATCCCCTCCCGTCAAAAGCCGCTCGAATTCCCCGACATCGGTGCTGATGCTGTTCGGACAGATGCGTATATCATCGCGATCGGCCAGGATCACATCCGAATATCGCGGCAGCTCACGCCGCAACGTGAGCAGGGCTTGTCGAAGACTGGCGCGCGCGCGATCGCCGAAATGACCGTCCCACAACAGCGTCGCGAGCTTGCCGCGCGAAATGGCGCGAGGAGAACTGAGCGCCACGTAGCCCAGGAGAGTTGCAGCCTTGCGACTGGGGATCAACACCGACTCGCCGGTCGCACACACGACCTCGACACCGCCGAAGAGATTGATCTGGAGCAGCGACATTGTCCTTTTCCTTCGGTCATTGTCTTCTGTCCCTCATTCTATCCGGGGGCGAACATTCTTCTTATGATCATGATCACTAGGACACGGACAGCGCCGATTGGCCGCACATCGTCGATCAGACCGGATGCTCTTACGGGCACCATACAATCTAGGTTAGACAAAGCAATGGAACTCGCCTTAGCTCCGCGTCAGCAATTTGTGAGAGCGGAAATTTCAGATGTGTGAGGTAGTCCATAGTCAGCATGCAAATTGCAGGCGCCACAATTGCTCGCATTTGATGCATTTTTCGTGCGGACGCCGGACGCCGCAAGCTGTCGCATGACGTGACGCACCGAATGCCGTGCAAGTTGTCTCACTCGGCGGTACTCGACAAAGCGAAGTCATCGGTCACGATTGCATCCATATAGAGCAGATCCGTCGACAACGGGTTCCGCGGCTTCGCGACCGCCTTACGTCATCCGAACCCAGACGCCATTACCCGCGGACGACTTCACCGCAGCATCGATCAACTTCACGCCGGCGAGGCCATCCTCGACCGTCGGGAAGACGACATCGGGATGCGGCTTTTCACCGACCGCTGCCGCGCGGATGGCGCGCGCCGCCTCGGCATAGATCGTTGCGAAGCCTTCAAGGTAGCCCTCAGGGTGGCCTGATGGGATGCGGCTAACGCGGGCGGCCTCGCCCATTGCGCCGGCTCCGCCGCGGGTCAGGAGCTGCCTGGGCTTGCCGTAGGGTGTGAACCAGAGATGGTTCGGATTCTCCTGCGCCCATTCAAGGCCGCCTTTGCTGCCGTAGACGCGCAGCGTGAGCCCGTTCTCGTTGCCGACGGCAACCTGACTCGCCCACAGCATGCCCTTGGCGCCGCCCTTCCACTTCAGGAGGATCTGGACATCATCGTCGAGCCGCCGCCCCTCGACGAAGATCGACAATTGGGCGAGCAATTCGTCGAGCTCGAGCCCGCTGACGAAGCAGGCAAGATTGTAAGCATGGGTGCCGATGTCGCCGATGCACCCGCCGGCGCCGGACCGGGACGGGTCGGTGCGCCACGCCGCCTGCTTCTGGCCGGTGGTTTCCAATGGCTCGGTCAGCCAATCCTGCAGATACTCGACCTTGACGAGACGGATCTCGCCGAGATCGCCATTCGTGACCATGGCGCGCGCCTGCCGGACCATGGGATAGCCGGTGTAATTGTGCGTGACGGCGAAGATCCTGCCGGTCTTCCTGACCAGCGCCACCAGTTCCTCGGCGTCCGCAACGGTGGTCGTCAGCGGCTTGTCGCAGATGACGTGGATGCCGGCTTCGAGGAAAGCTTTCGCGACCGGGCGGTGCATGTGGTTGGGCGTCACGATCGAGACCGCCTCGATGCCATCCGCCCTCGCCGCTTCAGCCCGCGCCATCTCCTCGAACGAGCCATAGGCCCGGCCGTCGGCGATACCGAGCTCCTTTGCGGACGTCTTGGCGCGAACCGGATCCGACGCGAGCGCGCCGGCGACCAGCTCGAACTGGTCGTCGATGCGCGCGGCAATGCGGTGGACGGCACCAATGAAGGCGCCCTGGCCACCGCCGACCATCCCGAGCCGGATACGACGATGGCCGCCGGTTTCGTTGCTTGCTTCGATCGCCATGTTGCACCCTCTTTTTTAGGAGATGCCGAGCATCTTGCGGTTGGCAGCCGCGTCAGCGCCGCTGCCTGCGAAATCGTCGAAGGCTTTCTCCGTCACCCGGATGATATGGTTTCGGATGAACTCGGCGCCCTCGGCCGCGCCTTGCTCGGGATGTTTCAGGGCACACTCCCACTCGAGCACCGCCCAGCTGTCGTAATCGTATTGCGTGAGCTTGGAGAAAATGGCGCCGAAATCGACCTGACCGTCGCCGAGTGAGCGGAAGCGGCCGGCACGGTCGACCCAGCTCTGGAAACCGCCATAGACGCCCTGGCGACCGGTCGCATTGAATTCGGCGTCCTTGACGTGAAACGCCTTAATGCGCTGGTGGTAGATGTCGATGTAGTCGAGATAGTCGAGCTGTTGCAGCACGAAGTGCGAGGGATCGTAGAGCAGGTTCGCGCGCGGATGATTGTTCACCCGCTCGAGAAACATTTCGTAGGAGACACCGTCGTGGAGGTCCTCGCCAGGATGGATCTCATAGGCGAGATCGACACCGTGCTCGTCGGCATAGTCGAGGATCGGCCGCCAGCGCTTGGCGAGTTCGTCGAAGGCGGTCTCGATCAGGCCGGCGGGGCGCTGCGGCCAGGGATAGACATAGGGCCAGGCAAGCGCGCCGGAAAACGTTGCCTGGGCCGTCAGCCCGAGCCGCCGAGACGCCAGGATGGCGCGCTTGACCTGATCGACGGCCCATTCCGTGCGGGCCTTGGAATTGCCACGCACGTCCGGCGCGGCGAAGCCGTCGAACGCCGCATCATAGGCCGGGTGAACGGCGACGAGCTGGCCTTGCAGATGGGTCGAAAGCTCGGTGATGGAAAGCCCGTGCCGAGCCGCAATACCCTTCACCTCGTCGGCATAGGTCTGAGACTCCGAGGCTTTGTTCAGGTCGAAGAGCCGCCCATCCCAACTCGGAATCTGAATTCCCTTGTAGCCAAGCGAGGCGGCCCATCCGCATATGGCATCGAGCGAATTGAACGGCGCCGCATCGCCAGCGAACTGAGCGAGGAATATCGCAGGCCCTTTGATCATCTTCATCGCGTGCTTCCTTCCTTGGACGTTTTTGGGCGCTTTTCCGCGCACTTGGTTCGAGGATGCCGGCCATCAAGGGAGAGAGCAATACCGGACTATGCAACGAGAAAAGCTTCAAACGGCCGCAGGACAGATCCAGGCCGCAGCTTCATCGCTTCTGCAACACGCTGGAAAGCGCCGGACCGTCGTTCAAGATCGAGAAGATTTCCCGCGAGGATAGATGCTCTGCGGCCTCCTCGAAAGTTTCGCTTGCATCGACCTTGGCACGGCCGACCGCCAGGTTGGCGTCGACCGTATCGGGCTTGGTGGCGCGAGGAGGCAGCAGCTGCGCGAGGTGGAAGGCCAGGAGCGCGGGGTCTTGGCGCAGCTCCACCAAGGCGGGGCTGCCCCCTGCGTCTGCCGACGCGCTGAGTTCGTTCGCTCGCCGCAGCACGGAAGGCGGCTCTCGTTCTTCGGGAGTAACAAACAATCTTCCGGAGGCGGGCATGGCGGTCAGCGCGCCTATGGGAACGGCGAACAGCAGCCCAACGATGACCGGCGACATCCAAAGCAGAAGGGGCACCGAAACCGCGTACGCGCTTGCGGCCATCGCAACGCCGCACAGGGTTGGAATGCCGTACTTCCGATAGAGTTCGCGGCGCTCCACCGTGCCGTCGTCGCGCCTCTGGGTCTGCCAGCCGGCATCGCGGCCGGCCAGAATCTCGACGACGGCGATCGACTGAAAGATCATCATCACCGGCGCCATCAGCGCGGACACGACGATCTCTGCGAGAACTCCGGCCGAAGCACGCAACGCGCCGCCGAACTGGCGTCTCACGGAGCCGCGCATCCAGACGAGGACGAGGCTGAGCAGCTTCGGCAACAGCAGCAACCCCATGGTGGCGACGAATACCCAGATGGCGAGCACGGGATCCTGGGCCGGCCACGTCGGAAACAACGAGAAACCCTTCGGAAAATACTCCGGCCGCACGAAGCGGGCCTGCAGCGAGATCAACATTCCCAGCAAGAGGAACAGCAGCCAGAGGGGCGCCGTCAGATATGCCCCTATCCCCACCATGAAATGCACGCGCGAGACCCAGTGGAGACCCCGCGCAGGCACGACGGCGAGATGCTGAAGATTGCCCTGACACCAGCGCCGGTCGCGCGCCGCGAAATCGAGCAGCGACGGCGGCACCTCTTCGTAGCTTCCGCCGAGCGCCGGCAGCATGTAGATGCCCCACCCGGCGCGCCGCATTAGCGCTGCCTCGACGAAATCATGGCTGAGGATGTGCCCGCCGAACGGCTTGCGCCCGCGCAACTGCGGCAGCGCAGCCGATTCCGCGAACGCCTTCACCCGGATGATCGCGTTGTGGCCCCAGTAATTGCCTTCCGAGCCGTGCCACCAAGCGACGCCAGCGGCGATCATCGGTCCGTACAGGCGGCCCGCGAATTGCTGGACTCGGCTGAACAGGCTTCGCGCGTTGACGACCATGGGGAGCGTCTGGACGAGGCCGGCGCTCGGATTGCTCTCCATGGCATGGACCAGTCGGACGATGGTCTGCCCGCTCATGAGACTGTCGGCGTCGAGCACGATCATGAAGTCGTAGGCGCCGCCGAACCGCGTGATCCACTCGGAGATGTTGCCGGCTTTCCGAGCCGTGTTGTCAGCTCGATGGCGATAGTACAGCCTTGGCGTTCCGACGGCTTGTCGCAGCACGAGGAGCGCTTTTTCCTCGGCGACCCAGATGTCGGGATCGGTGCTGTCGCTCAGAACGTACCAGTCGAACAGCCTTCCTTGGGAGGTCGTCTCCAAGGATTCGATGATCGCGCGAAGCCGCGCCGTCAATCGGTGCGGATCTTCATTGTAGGTGGGAAGCAGCATGGCGGTGCGGCTTGCGATCGCAGGCAACTCCGCCTCTGGCGCGAGGGCGCCTGGACGATGGGCCAGCAGCACGAAGAAGCCGGCCAGCGCGGAGGCGAACGAGAAGGCGACCCAGGCGAGCAAGACCAGGAAGAGCGCCAGCACCATGGCTTCAAGGATGGTGACGCCGCCGACCTGCAGCACGCGATACATCTCATATCCGCCGGCCCCCGTGAGCGCCGCCGTCGAGAGCAGGATGAGGCCGCGCCGCCAGGCCATTGCGGGGGCAGCCGGCGCAGGAATACGGTCGGGTACCAGGCTTTTTCCGAGGTCGCCAGGAGCCATCGGAAGGGGGGCCTCCGTCGGCAGCAGGCGCTGGGTCGCGATATCGCCGGCAATCGGCCGCGGTGCAGTGCTCAGGGTGCCCATCGGTAGACCCAGATTTCCGACAAGGGCTTGTCGCCTTCTGCCAGAAATGCCCGCAGCTCGATCGGCTCGCTTTTCACCTGGCACTGGAAGCTGAGCCGCCACCCACCGGTGTAGGGATTAGGCTGCGTGACGATGTTCTTCACCTCAGACTTCCCCGCCGACACCACGCCTTTGACAGCGGCAGGATCGACGCCCTTGAGGTTGTCGCCATGCAGATCGAGCACGAACAGGCGCGCATCTCCGCCCCTCGCCCCTATCCCGCTTCGCGTAAATCTGGCCAGCGAATGCGGCTTCGGGCTATCTGGCCCCCAATGCAGCCGATAGGTGTAGTTGTGTTCGCCCTTGGCCTGGAGCGGGCTTTTCGGGCGCCAGAATGCGGCAATGTTGTCGTGAACCTCCTCCTTGGTCGGGATCTCGAACAGCGTGACGCCGCCCTCGCCCCAATCGCCGATCGGCTCCATCCAGAGACTTGGACGTTTTTCGAAACTGGATTCGATGTCTTGGTAGGCGAAGAAGTTTCTCTCCCGCTGCATCAGCCCGAAGCCACGCGGATTGAGATCCTGGAAGGTGCTGATCTGGAGATCACGGGGATTGCTGAGCGGCCGCCAGAGGCTTTCGCCCTTCCCGTTGAAGATCGCAAGGCCATCGGAATCGTGGACGGAGGGGCGGAAATCGTCGATGTCGTTGCGGTCGTTCGGACCGTAGTAGAACATGCTGGTCATGGGCGCGAGCCCGGCCCGCGGCATCTCGACGCGCGGGTAGACCGACATCTCGACGTCGAAGACCGTGGTCTCCCCGGGGCGCACGGTGAACCGGTAGCTCGCGGTGCAGCTCCTGCTGTCGAGCAGAGCATGAATCACCAACGAGGTCGCACCCGGCGCCGGCCGTTCGAGCCAGAACGTCTTGAAGAGCGGAAATTCCTCGCCCTTGGCTTCGCCCGTATCGATCGACAGCCCCCTCGCGGAAAGCCCGTAGGTCTGCCCCTTGGCCACGGCGCGGAAATAGCTCGCACCTAGGAAGACGCAGACCTCGTCGTAATAGTCGGGACGGTTCATCGGCGCATGGATGCGGAAGCCCGCGAACCCGAGATCGCTGTCCTCGAACGGCGGGACCTTCTCGCCGAAGGAGAAGTCCGCCTTGCGGTACTTGAGCTCGGATGCCTTTCCGTCCGCGACCTCGAAGATGTTCACTCTGTTCTTGTAGAAGAAGCCGCGGTGGAAAAACTGCGCTTCGAACGGAAGATTCTTGCCGCGCCAGAGCGCCCGCTCGGGCAAAAAGCGGATCGAACGATACTGATCGTAGTCCAGGTCCTTCAATCCGCCCGGGAGCTTCTCGTCCGGCGCCTCGTACGGCTTGCCCGCCAGCCTCCGCGCCAGGTCCCTCACGGTGGACGGCCCGAAAATGTCATCCGAAGGGGCGGCCAGACTGCATCGGGAAGCAAGCAGCAACGCCGGCAGCACTGCCGACCCTTGAACAAGCTGGCGTCGGTTCACGTGCTCTCCCCGATCGTTACTGCTGCCCCGGCCAAGCAAACGACCATCACGCCCACGAGTTCCAGCCCGTCCGGCGCCCAACTCGAGGAGCGGCCAAATAGAGGTAAGCTAAATGCCCAAACCGGATGAAATTCGCCGTCCGGCAGTGTCTCTGTGCGAACGCGCGCCATCGAGGGCGCCAGCGCCGTCTTCAAGATCCAGGACATGCCCAAGCCGGTGCTCCGCACGCGGGTGGCGCCGATGTGCCTGGTGCAAGCGCTGGCGATCGGCTTCAATGTCGCAGCGGAGTGACATAGCAGGAAGAGGACCATGGCATCGCCTGACAGGACGAGGATTTTGGCTGGGCAGGTGGCCCTGGTGACCGGCGCAGGGCGAGGGCTCGGCCGCGCCTTTGCGGAAAAGCTCGCCGCGCTCGGTGCCAGCGTCGCGATACACGGCATGCGCGAGAACGGACCGGCCGAATATGGCGAGGGCACCACGCTCACTGCCGTTGCCGCGGAGATCAGCCGAGAATTCGGCGTGAGCACCGTGCGCGTGCTTGGCGATCTCACCAGGACCAACGATATCTCGCGGGTGATTGCCGAAACCGAGGCCGCTCTCGGTCCGATCGACATCCTCGTGCACAATGCGGGCGGCGATATCGCGGCTGCGGGTGGCAAGCCCGATCCGAACGATGCCGTGAACATCAAGGAAGCCGACATAAGGGCCGTGCTGGAGCGGAACCTGCTCTCGACCATCCTGACCTGCCAGGCGGTCGCGAAGGGCATGATGGAGCGGCGGCGCGGCCGCATCGTCACGCTCGGCTCGGTCGCCGCCTTCAAGGGCCGCACCAACGGCTCGATCTATGCGGTGGCGAAGGCCGGCGTGACGCATTACACGCGTTGTCTTGCCGACCAGCTCCGTGCCTACAACATCGCCGTCAATTGCATCGCGCCCGGCGACACCCGCACCGGCCGATTTCTTGGCACCCGAGCGGTCGACCCCAACCGGATGGTCGAGACCGGGACGCTCGACCGCATCGCCACCGTCGACGAGGTCGCGCGCGTGGTCGAGTTTTTTGCAGGACCCATGGGTGCCTTCGTCTCGGGCCAGGTGTTGCGGATCGACGGCGGTGGACAGGCGTGGCCGGCGTGAGCCGCCGAAAATGTCACCCATGTCGCAAGTCCGATTGCCGGGCACGATGCGTGACCCGCGGACAGAGCCCTTGCGCCGATGGACCAGGGGGCAACATGCCTCCGACAGGCGCCACTCATTGCAGGCGACCTAGCAGCGCCGTTCGTCCGCGCAAGGATCAGCCGGGATGGGCGGGGTGTACGATATTCCGAAATTCGGCTCAATACCGTGAATTTTGGCCGGCGCGACAGCCAAAGCCTTGCGTCTCATTTCCCGGCAACGAAGTAAAAATCCTGCCGGCCCGAGACCGATCCGTAGCTGAACGGCTTTTGTGCACGATTGGTCGCCTCCATGACGTCGTCACGCACGACGTCGAACAGCCGGCGCACCTCGAGGCCGGGCTTGCGCATATTATTGACGAACGCCGTGGCGAACGGGCTGTTCCTGCCCTCTCCGTCGAGCGCCATCTCTCCGTCCTTGGCGGCATACACCACCAGCGTGCCCGCCTCGGGCTCGATCGCCGCAAGGCCGCGCGACACCGAACGCGACGCCAGCGTCATGGTACGCTTCATCCGGTTGGCGAAGGGATTGTCGCGGCAGGCATCGAGGACGATGAGGCGCAGCCGCTTGGCGCGTTCCGCCGCGTTCAACACCTGGTCCAGCGCCACGGCTTCGAAGCTGACGTCGCGGTCGGAGGCGATCTTCGCGTCGATCGGGATCAGATAGTTGACGCCGCCGACCTCCATGCCGTGACCGGCGTAATATACCATTGCCCAGTCGGCGATTTCCGCCTGACTTGCAAAGTCGCGCAGCGCTGCGGTCAACGCATCCTTGCGCAGATCGGTCAGCAGCGTGACGGATTCGAATCCGGTGAGCCTGAGCGTTTCGGCGACGAGCGCCGCATCACGCGCCGGATTGGCGAGCGCTGCGACATTCTCATAAGCGGAGTTTCCGACCACCAGCGCGATGCGCCTGTCGTTTCTGCTTGACGGACCCGGCAGCGCGATGACCGACGTGGTGGTGGCGGGAACGGTCTTGATGGACGTATCATCCAGTGCGGCGAGGCGTTCGCGCGCCTTGTCCATCGACCATTTTGCGCTGTCGTACTTCTGCGGGGCAGCCAGAGCTGCGTTGAAGTCGGCGCGGGCCTTTGCGACCTCGCCCATCTTCTCGAACACCATTCCGCGGTTTACCAGCGCGCTCTGATGTTGCGGATCATTGCGCAGCGACTCATTGAAATCGGCGAGGGCCTGATCGTACCTGCCCTGAAGGAGATAGATGTCGCCGCGGTTGTTGTAGGCCAGCGTCGTCCTCGGCAAAAGCCGGATCGCCTCGCTGAAATCGGCCACGGCACGCTCGGACTGGCCGGTGTCCCGATAGGACAGTCCGCGATTGTTGAACGCATAACCGTAGGTCGGGTCAATGCGAATGACCTCGGAGTATTCGGCGATCGCCCGGGTGTGGTCGCCCTTGCCGGCATAGAGCCGCCCTCGATTGAAGTAGGCGAACTTGAACCTCGGATTGATGCGGATCGCTGCGTTGTAATCCGAAAGCGCGCGCTCGGAATCACCCGCAGCGGCATAGGCCATGCCGCGGTCGTTCAAGGCGTTCAGATTGTTTGCATCGAGCCGGATCGACACGGTCAGGTCGGCGATGGCCCGATCCACCTCGTTCCGGCGAAGCAGGGCGGCGCCGCGATGCTGCCAGGCAAGCGCGTATTTCGGATCGATGCGGATGGCCTCGCTGAAATCGGAGATGGCGCGATCGTAGTCGCCCTTGTCGCCATATTCGGCACCGCGATTGTCGAACGCCACGGCGTCGCGCCCGCCGCTCTTTGCGATCAGCCGCGAGCACGCGGCGATGCGGTTGTCATGGCCGCGCTGCGCGCAGATGGTCCGATCGTCTGCGGCCGCAGGATCAGCGGCTGCCAGAGAAGTGAAAAAAAAGAGACTGAAAACCAGTGCAATCCGATTCCGCATGGCCGCCACCCTGCTCCGAGCCGGCAATATACACACAGGAAGGCGGCCACGCCTGTGATGGTGATCACAGAACCGGTCGCTTGCTTCCCGAGCAAACCTTCGAGGACCGGCGCGACGGCCAAGTCAAATCGGTATTCGAGCATAAGTCGGCGTGAACGGTCGAGGGTCTCGTCCTTGTCTCCAGCACGGACAGGGCGCCCGCGCCGAGAGAGTAAAGGGCAGCGTCGTGGGGGCTCCGACAGCGCTTCGCATCACAGACACGCCTTCGCAGCCTCGCGACTGATTTCGCCCGAGCTTTGCTTCGTCACTTCACCCTCTGAAAGCCAAGAGGGCACAGGGAAGGCCGGGTGCTGACATCGCACCCGCGGTCTGCTGCGCAAAATGCACACGCAGAAAACCGCACAGCAGCATACAGGTGGTGCCGATCACTCGGCCTTCCCTGCGCGATGGTCGGACGGCTTATGCCGCGCTCTCCCGGGAGCCGAGTTCCTTCTGGCCTCCCTCGTTCTTGCGAAATTCACCGTTCCTCGCGCCGGTTGACGCGAGAGCCGCCTCCGCAAGAGCTTGACCGTAGCAACGACGGCCAGGACCACACGGTTTTGCCGTACGCACGGCCCGCCATTTCGCCGCAGTTTTCCCTGGCACCGTCGACAGCGCCGGAAACTTGCAAGACGAGACGAGACCTAGCAGCGCCGTTCGTCCGCGCGCGGCCGCGAGCTCACCGGGGACTACCCTCCCTGCCCGCACCTTTCGCGCCCGACGCTGCCGCGTCCACCGCAAGCCCGGCTCGCGATCAAGACGACGACGCGATCGCCCCTCAGGATAAGCCGGGATGAGCGAGGTGTACGATATTTCCGAATTTCGGTAAAGGGGAATATTTTTTTAGGGAGGCGTTGACGGGAGGCGAAACAGGGGTCTCGCCCGACGGATCTCAAATAGACTACCGCTCTCCCTCGTCAAAGCAAATGCCAGCCAAAGACTGGTTAACTTGCGGCGCGCTAGATCTCCTCAAATCGAGTTGCGTGATACATAATTTTCCAGCGCGGCTTACCGCCCGGATAAGGCGTGATTTGAAAGCGTTCTGGAGCTTCGACGCTTCGTTGGCTAAGAGGTATTTCCGTGACAGATACGCCAAGAGGCAAATGATGTTGCAGAACATGCACGATGATCTCCTCAAAAAAGCAAAGTGTGCGATCTAGCAAGAAGTTGACCAGGGCTGTGACCTTATCGCCCGAAAGCTGCGGTTCCGTTGCCCGCACCGCATCACCCACAATTTCATAACCTACTTTAGGAAACTCCCAGATATCGTGCTCCAGATTGTTGCGCAGGAGCAATAGACGCTCACTCCACTTTCTTACTTCGACAAGGTAGTCGGCCAATGCTGAATCGGTGTGCCGCAAGCGTTCGATGTTCGCATCAAACGCCGATTGCTTCTTGAACAAGAAACCAATGTCTAGCGCCAGAAAAGAACAGATACCTTGAACACCCGTCTTGATTGCGCGTGTGGAAGCATTCAGGAACGATTCAAAATCAGCGCCGAGCTGCTTGTTGATGTTCTCATGAATTCGAATATCGCGCCCCTCAACTTGAGCAGCGACCCCAGAAGCGACGCGCTCCGTGTGGCCCTTCCAAGTTTCACCAAGTTTCTTGCCTGCTTCCCTGGCGTTCAACAGGGCCGAGAATGCACTTTCGAATCTTTTGTCGAAGTCGTTTCGACGACCTTGTTCAGTCAGCACATTTTCTCGAATACGCAGCAGTCCCAAGGTGCATCTAGCAATGAAAGGGCTGCTCGCTCCCTCATCCAAAAACTTCTGTTTGACGATGCCGCCGACATCTTTCCGAACGCGAATATTTGATCGCGCTTGGATGTTTGACAGAAACTGATTGAACTCGGATTCGGATATCGGAAGCACCGGCGATATCTGGTGAGTTGGGCGCCTTACGACCCTCGTGTATCCTAGTCCGCCAGGACGCGTCCGACATCTAAGAGCGGGACTCATGCCGAAGGTTAGACTGCACGCTATGTAGGTCAGATTTTTGGTAGCGGGGGAGGGACTCGAACCCCCGACCCCAGGATTATGATTCCCGTGCTCTAACCAGCTGAGCTACCCCGCCACAGGGATCGCGGCGGCGACTTGAGGCCGATCTCGCGAACGCGCGGCATATAAGGAAGGGGGCGGGGGTAAGTCAATCCGCCTTCGCTAAAGCTTCGGCGCGACAAGTCCGCTTCGGCCCGATTTCTCACCAGAATTTGCGATTTTTTACGGGGCCGGACTCGTGGATGGTGTCCCCTCACCCGGAATCCGCGCGTTGCGCGGATTCCGGCCTCTCCCCGGCGGGGAGAGGCGAAGGAAAGCGCGCTTACTTCGGCCTCACATTGGGGTCGCCGCCGGGGCTGCCGGGGGG